>JAJZFS010000078.1 GCA_021805245.1 Pseudomonadota bacterium
GGTGTGCTGCGTGAAAAGGGCGATGATCTGACGCTCGGCGATCTGATCCGTGAAAGCTTGAAGGAGTTGAGCGCATGACCTCCGACGCACAAGTCCAGCGCGAGATCGCGCCCGCCTACCAGCCGGAGAAAGACGGCGAGGAGCCGTCCATCCGTCCTCTGTCGATCGACGAATTCATCGGCCAGAAAAAATCCCGCGAAAATCTGAAGGTGTTTATCGAGGCCGCACGCACGCGCAAGGAGCCGCTCGATCACGTTTTATTGTTCGGCCCGCCGGGGCTGGGCAAAACGACGCTGGCGCAGATCATCAGCCGCGAGATGAAGGTCGGCTTTCGAGCCACCTCCGGCCCTGTGATTTCCAAGGCGGGCGATCTGGCCGCCATTCTCACCAACTTGCAGCCGCACGATGTGTTGTTCATCGACGAAATCCACCGCCTCAATTCCGCGGTTGAGGAAATTCTTTATCCGGCGATGGAAGACCGCCAGCTTGATCTGATCATCGGCGAAGGCCCGGCGGCGCGTTCGGTGCGGATTGATCTGCCGCCGTTCACGCTGGTCGGCGCGACGACGCGCTCCGGTCTGATCACGCGCCCGTTGCGCGAGCGTTTCGGCATTCCCCTGCGCCTGGAATTTTACGCCGCGGAAGAACTGGCGGAGATCGTGCTGCGCGGATCGGGGATCATCGGCATGGACATCACGCCGGAAGGCGCGTTCGAGATTGCCCGCCGTTCACGCGGCACGCCGCGCATCGCGGGCAGGCTCACGCGCCGTGTGCGGGATTTTGCCGCCGTGGACAAAGTCAAAAAGGTGGACGCCAAAATTGCCGACGCCGCGCTGTTGAAACTTGAAGTGGACAAGCAGGGGCTCGATTCCATGGACCGCCGCTACATGAACTGCATCGCCGAGAATTACGCGGGCGGCCCTGCGGGCATCGAGACGATTTCCGCCGCGCTCTCCGAACAGCGCGACGTTCTGGAAGAAACGGTCGAGCCGTATTTGATACAATGCGGGCTGATTATCCGCACGCCGCGCGGCCGCATGATTTCCGACAACGGCTACAAATACCTCGGCCTGCCGCCGCCGACAAACACCAAAGACCGGCAGATGGCGTTGATGATCGATTTGCCCGCGGGTGAGGAACTATAACGCCGTGGCCGCCCATGAACTGAAAATTCGTGTATACTACGAGGATACCGATGCCGGCGGCGTGGTGTACCATGCGCGTTATCTCGCTTTCGCCGAGCGCGGCCGCACGGAAATGCTCCGTGCGGCGGGCTATGAACATGCGCCGCTCCTGAGCGAGAACGGGACGGCCTTTGCCGTTGTCGCGGCGGATCTGCAATACAAGGCACCGGCGCAGCTTGACGATGAACTGACCATTAAATCGGAGATCACGCGGGTCGGCGGCGCGAGTATGGAAATAAAACAGGATATTTTTTGCGATGACAGGTTGCTGACAGAAATCAAAGTTACGCTAGTTTGTGTTGATAGCGCTTTCAAAGCTGTTAGATTGCCGGCAGAGATAAAAAAGATATTCGATTCAAAATCTTGAGGGAGTGAAAACAATGGTGGCTTTACCGGTTGCGGAGGCGTCTTCAGCGGTGCTTGCAGGGTCGCACGTGGCGCATGACCTTTCGGTCTGGGGGTTGTTTTTGCAGGCCGACCTGATCGTGAAGTGCATTTTGCTGATCCTCGTTTCGGCGTCGATCTGGAGCTGGGCGATCATCTTCGACAAGTGGGCGACGTTCAAGAGCCTGAACTCCAAAGCCAACAAGTTCGAGAATTCGTTCTGGTCGGGCGAGGCGCTGGAAAAGCTCTACAAGCGCATTCAAGCCAAGCCGGGCGACCCGATGGCGCGCACCTTCTGCGCGGGCATGAACGAGTGGAATTTGACCGTGGAAAGCGGCGGGGCGAACCTCGCCGCGAACGACCTGCGCGCCGGCTTGCAGCAGCGCATCGACCGCGTGATGGCGACCTCCATCAACCGCGAGATCAACTCGCTGGAAAAATACATGACGTTTCTCGGCACCGTCGGCTCGACGGCGCCGTTTATCGGCCTGTTCGGCACGGTATGGGGGATCATGAACAGCTTTTCCGCCATCGCGGGCGCGCGGAACACCAGCCTTGCCGTCGTCGCGCCGGGCATCGCCGAGGCTTTGTTCGCGACCGCGCTTGGCCTTGTCGCCGCCATTCCGGCGGTGGTGGCCTATAATAAATTTTCGACGGATCTTGGCCGTTACGGCGACAGGCTGGAAGCCTTCTCCGCCGAGTTCGGCTCTATTTTGAGCCGCCATCTCGAGCAGCAAGGAAAACGCTGATGGGCGTCAAACTTGACAGAGGCCGCCGCGGCAACCGCCGTGCGCACAAGGTAATGGCGGAGATCAACGTCACGCCGATGGTGGACGTCATGCTGGTGCTGCTGGTGATTTTCATGATCACCGCGCCGCTTTTGACGACCGGCGTCAACGTCAACCTGCCCAAGGCGCACGCCCGCGCGCTCAGCAAGCAGGACAACACGCCGCTGGAAATTTCCATCAACGCGGGCGGGCATATCTACATCGGCCAGACGCGCGTGACGATCGAGGAATTGAAAGAAAAGCTCACGGCCATCGCCAAACAGACGCCGGACAGACGGGTTTATATCCGCGCCGACCATCATTTGTCTTACGGGCAGGTGATGGGCATCATGGCGGTCGCCAGCACGTCCGGTTTTAGCAAGATCGCCCTCGTGACGGACCCGCTTTCGGCGCGGGGGCGCTAACATGGGATGGTGACGCACATGCGGCGCACGTCGGTATACGCATCCATGGCTTTTCACGTGATGGTTTTCGTCATCGTGATCGTGGGCTTGCCGTTTCTGCCCGCCATCGTGCCGGACATGCCGACGCCGATCACGGTTGATCTTGTCACCATCGCCAAAACAACGCAGACGAAAACATTCTCGCGCACGCCGTCCGTCCGGAAGCCAAAACCGGATCAGCCGCCGCCGAAGCACGAGACTCCAGCGCCGACCAATATGTCTTCCAGTGCCGTGGCTCCGGACGTTATGCCGAGGCCGCAAGACCGCCCGCCGCACAAGACCGTGGTATTGGACAAAAATAAGCTGCCGAAAAAAGTCAGAAAGAAAAGGGACAAGGCGAAGGTCGTTAAAAAGGAACAGCCGCAGGATTTTGCAGCCGTGTTGCGCAACCTCGAGGACAGCACGCCCAAGCCGGTGCAAAAAGCCGGGCAGAACGCTCCCTTGGGCGAACGCATGACGATGAGCGAGGAGGACGCGCTGCGCACGCAGCTGGAAAGCTGCTGGAACGTGCCGATCGGCGCAAAGGACGTAGAGAATATGTCGGTCAGCATCTTTATGGTTATAAACCGCGACCGCGTGCTGCAATCGGCACGCATCGTCGATACGGCGCGCTATAATTCCGATCAGGTTTTCCGTGCGGTCGCGGACAGCGCGCTGCGGGCGGTGCGCAACCCAAAATGCTCGCCTTTTGACCTGCCGCCTGATAAGTATAATATCTGGAATAACACGACAGTGACTTTCAACCCGAAGGATATGTTTCAATGAAACTCCATAAAGGCTGGCTGGCCGTTTTCGCCGTTCTCGTTTTTTGGGGCGCGGGCATCGCGCCGGCGCGCGCCGATCTTCATCTCAACGTCAACAGGGGCACGGTCAACCCGTTGCCGATCGCGATACCGGATTTTTCGGGCAGCGTGAGCAGCGACCCGACGTTGGGGCATGATCTGGTGACCGTGATCTCGAACGATCTCGACGGCTCCGGCCTGTTCAAGACGCTGGACCCGAAATCCTTCATCCAGCAGGCGAAGGACGCCGCGACCAATCCCGACTTCAAGTCATGGGGCACTGTGGGCGCGCAGGCGCTCGTCACCGGCACGATCAGCACGACGGGCGGCGACCGCACGCGCGTCGAGTTCCGCCTGTGGGACGTCGAGTCACAACAGCAACTCGTTGGCATGGCCTACATGACGACGCCGACGAACTGGCGGCGCATCGGGCATATCATCGCCGATTCCATTTACGAGCGCATCACCGGCGAGAAGGGCTATTTCGACAGCCGCATCGTCTATATTGCGCAGACAGGGCCGTACGGCGAGCGCACGCGGCGGCTCGCCATCATGGATCAGGACGGCGCCAACGTCCATTATCTCACCAACGGCGACGCGATCGTGCTGACGCCGCGCTTTTCGCCAACGCAGCAGCAGATCACTTATATGGCTTATTACAACCACAAACCGCGCGTGTATCTTTATAATATCAGCACGGGCGCACAGCAGGTGCTGGGCGACTTTCCGAACATGACGTTTGCGCCGCGGTTCTCGCCGGACGGCAGCAAGGTCATCATGAGTCTCTCCGACAACGACGGAAACAGCGATATTTACACGATGGGTACCGACAGCCACAACGTCGTCCGCCTGACGCATACCGATTCCATCAACACCAGCCCGACCTATTCGCCGGACGGAAAATATATCGCTTTCGAATCCGACCGCAGCGGCTCGCAGCAGATCTACGTCATGAATGCCGACGGTTCGGGCGCGCACCGCATCACCTTCGGTTCGGGGCGCTACGCATCGCCGGTCTGGTCGCCGCGCGGAGACCTGATCGCTTTCACGCGCATCTATAAAAACGAATTCTACATCGGCGTCATCCATCCCGACGGCACGGGCGAGCGGCTCATCACCCACGGCTTCGACGTCGAGGCGCCCACCTGGTCGCCGAACGGGCGCGTGCTGTGCTTCTTCAAGGTCGTGCCGACGGGGCCGCACGGCGAGGGGCGTTCGTCGCGTCTTTATACGATCGACCTGACGGGCTTCAACGAGCACATGATCAAGTCGCCGACGGATGCGTCCGATCCGGCGTGGTCGCCGCTGAACAAGTAAATGTTTTTCATATCATTAAAGACGGCTTGAAATGGCGATAAAGGCCGTTTCAAAAAGTCGTTTCAATATGGGGGCATTTTTATTACAAATAATACCCTGAAAGATAACCCGAGGACAAAACGATGGCAGACGACAAAACCCCTATGAGCGAGACCGAAAAGAAATACTACGCGGAATGGGAAAAATCCGGCGTTTTCTCCTCCGACACGAAGAGCAACAGGGCGCCTTATTGCATCCCCATGCCGCCGCCGAATGTCACCGGCAGTCTGCACATGGGCCATGCGCTGAACATGACGCTGCAGGATATTCTCAGCCGCTACGAGCGCATGCGGGGGAAGGATGTTCTCTGGCAGCCGGGCACGGACCACGCGGGCATCGCGACGCAGATGGTGGTCGAGCGGCTGCTCGCCAAAGACGGCAAAACGCGCTACGACCTTGGCCGCGAAGGCTTTCTGGAGCGCGTGTGGGAATGGAAGAAAGAGTCGGGCGGGATGATCACCAGCCAGCTCCGCCGCCTCGGCGCCACGCCAGACTGGAGCCGCGAGCGCTTTACCATGGACGACGGTTTGAATGCGGCCGTGCGCAAGGTGTTCGTGCGGCTTTATAAAGAGAAGCTGATCTACCGCGATAAGCGCCTCGTCAACTGGGACCCGAAGCTGCACACCGCGATTTCCGATCTCGAAGTCGAGCAGAAGGAAATCAAAGGCCATATGTGGCATTTGCGTTATCCGATCGAAGGCGATGAAAATCGGTTTATCGTCGTCGCCACCACGCGTCCGGAAACGATGTTCGGCGATACGGCGGTGGCGGTGCATCCGGATGACGACCGTTATAAAGACCTCGTCGGCAAGAACGCCATCCTGCCGATCGTGGGACATCCGATCCCGATTATTGCTGATGAACATGCCGACCCTGAAAAGGGCTCTGGCGCGGTCAAGATCACCCCCGCGCACGACTTCAACGACTTTGAAGTCGGCAAGCGCCATAACTTGCTCAAGATTGATGTGCTGGATGAGAACGCGAAGATGAACCGGAACGCACCGGAAGAATATCGCGGCATGGACCGCTACGACGCACGGAAGAAAGTCCTCGCCGAGCTGGAAGCACAGGAGCTGATAGAAAAAATCGAAGATCACGTTTTGCAAATGCCTTACGGCGACCGCTCCGGCGTGGTCATCGAGCCGATGCTGCTCGACCAGTGGTATGTGGACGCCAAAACGCTGGCGGAACCGGCGATCAAGGCGGTCGAGGACGGCAAGACGCAGTTCATCCCCGCCAACTGGACGAAAACCTATTACGATTGGATGCGCAACATCCAGCCGTGGTGCATTTCGCGCCAGATCTGGTGGGGGCACCAGATTCCCGCGTGGTTCGCTGAAGACGGTTCTATCTTTGTCGAGGAAACTGAAGAAGAAGCTTATGCTGCGGCGCGAAAGAAATTTGGTAAGGATGTTCAATTGTGGCGCGACCCGGACGTTCTCGATACGTGGTTCTCCTCGGCGCTGTGGCCGTTCTCGACGCTCGGCTGGCCGGAGGAAACCGAGGCGCTGAAGCGTTATTACCCCGCCGAAACGCTGATCACCGGCTTCGACATCATCTTCTTCTGGGTCGCCCGCATGATGATGATGGGCATTCATTTCATGGGCGACGTGCCGTTCAAAAAAGTTTACATCCACGCGCTTGTGCGCGATGAAAAAGGCCAGAAGATGTCGAAGTCGAAAGGCAACGTCATCGACCCGCTGGGGCTGGTCGATGAATACGGCGCGGACTCTTTGCGCTTCACGCTCACGGCGATGGCCGCGCAGGGGCGGGACGTCAAACTGTCGGCGCAACGCGTCGAGCACACCCGCAACTTCACCACCAAGCTGCGCAACGCCGCGCGCTTCTGCGGCATGAACGGCTGCACGCTCAATCCGGCTTTCAAGCCGGAAAGCGTCAGGAATGTCGTCAATAAGTGGATTATCAGCGAGCTGGCCGCGCTGACGAAAGATGTCGCCGAAGCGCTCGACGTGTACAGGTTTAACGATGCGGCCTCGCACCTTTACCATTTCACTTACGATTTGTTCTGCGACTGGTACATCGAATTCACCAAGCCGCTGCTGAACGGTGACGACGAAGCCCTGAAAACCGAGGTGCGCGAAACGACCGGCTGGGTGCTGGACACGCTCCTGCAACTGCTCAACCCCGTCATGCCGTTCGTGACCGAGGAGCTGCATGCGCAACTGCGTGGCAAAGAGAAAACCGACAAAAACGACTGGCTGATGGTGCAGCCGTGGCCGGAATTGGGCGGGGAGGTCGTCGATCAGGAGGCGCAGGAGGAGATGAACTGGGTCATCCGGCTGATCTCCGGCATTCGCAGCGTCCGCGCCGACATGAATGTGCCGGCGGCGGCCAAAATCAAGATGCTGCTCAAGGGCGCCAGCGCGGCCAACAAGCAGCGGCTCGAAACCTATAACGACATCATCTGCCGCCTCGCGCGGCTGGAATCCGCCGCCATATCGGAGGAGAAGGTGCAAAAAGGCTCGATCCAGATCGTTCTGGATGAAGCTAATATTATCCTGCCGATAGCGGACGTTGTTGATATTGAACAGGAACGTACGCGCTTAAAGAAAGAAATCGAGAAAGTCTCGCAGAGCATTGAAAAAATTGATAAGATGCTCTCGAACCCAGGCTTCCTCGCCAAGGCACCGGAAGAGGTGGTCGAGGCGCAAAAGGAAACCATGCGCGACGCCGAAAACGTCCGCGCCAAACTCCATCAGGCCCTGAAGCAGCTCGAGGCGGCTTAAAGGCGACGCTTCCACTATCTCGATCAAGAGGCGTAGTGGATACCCGCTTGCGCGGGGATGGTATTTTTATTCATAATTGCGATAAAGCGCGCTTAAGCTCGTCGTGCAAAAATTTGCGGGCAAATGCGGACAGTTTGCAGACAGAAGCGGGTCTGATACAGGCAAATGCGATATAAATACGGGTGGTTTGCGGGCAAATATAGCCAAATGCGGGCAGGGTTTTTGCGCTTTTATATGGTTAATTTGATATTATGTCATACGCATTTATGGCGGCTTGTGAAATGGCGCGGGCGGCATTATAGTCTTTGAATCATTATATAAGACAGGAAATTAGCCATGAGCTCTCTGCCGGAATCATCGTCCACCATTCTCCCGCCGGATTACCACCCGAAGGAAAAAGAGAAATTCATGAACCCCGTGATGCTGGAATATTTCCGGCAGAAACTGATGCGCTGGCGCTCCGAACTGCTGGAAGAGTCCAACGAGACGATCAAGGAAATGCAGGAGGACAACCTGCAAAAACCCGACATCGCCGACCGCGCTTCGGCCGAGACGGATCACGCGCTCGAGCTGCGCACGCGCGACCGCGAACGCAAACTGATTTCCAAGATCAACGCCGCGCTCGAGAAAATCGACGAGGGTACGTACGGTTACTGCGAAGAAACCGGCGAGCCGATTTCCGTCGCGCGTCTGGAAGCGCGCCCCATCGCCACGCTCAGTCTTGAGGCGCAGGAACGTCACGAGCGCAAGGAGCGCACGCAACGCGACATGCGTGAATAGACATGGCGCAGATGACGCCTCTGCTTGTTTTTATTTTTCTTATCCTGCAGTTCGGCATCGGATATTCATTGCCGTATAAGGCGGGCTATAAGCCGATTTTTTACCGCTGGGTGGAAGATGCGGGGATTGACCTTGACCGCCGTCTGAACCGTCCGGGGCGTCCGCAGTCCGTGCGCATAGTGCGCGGCGCGATGGTCGGCGTGGTGATGGGGCTTGCCGCTGTCGTGATCGGGCTGGCCGTGCATTACGTGGGACGCAGCGTATACGGCTTTTTCGCCCAGCTTTTGTTTCTGGCTTGCTGCGTCAATTTCATGACGCCGATAAAAGTCGCGCGCGAGGTGCTGAAGAACATAGAGGATTTGCCAAAGGCCAAGGCGTCGTTGCAGCCTTATCTGCACGAGCCGCTGGAACATGCGGACGGTCATACGGTCATCCGCAGAACGATTGAATTCATCGCGTTTTCATTCAACAGGTTTCTGCTGGGGCCGGTGTTCTGGTTTCTGGTGGCAGGGCCCATCGGCATGGCGCTGTATGTAACATATTCGGCTTTGCAGCACGCGTTCGGCTTGCCCGACAAACGCCGGAAATATTTCGGCCAGTTCGTGCGCGGTGTGGATATATTGTTGAATATCGTTCCGGCGGCGTTGAGCGTTGTTTTTATAGCAGCAAGCGGGCTTTTCGTGAGGCGGGTCAATCCGTGGAACGAGGTCGTATCAATCGTGCAGCAGAGCCGTGCGGCAGGGCTTGTTTATCGGGAGTGGCTGATGGCGGCCATGGCAAACGGCCTTGGCATCGCGCTCGGCGGCGCTGTGCGATACAATGAAAATTATGTTGAAAAAAAACCCTGGCTCGGTCCGAAAGATGGCACGGCGCGCCTGATGCCGGATGATTTGTTGAGCGCGACGCACCTTCAATATGTCTTCTTATTATACATATCCGTGATGATTTCCATCTTTATGATAATTGGACTATAATTACATAAAAAAATTAAGCTTGAAATTAAACTATAAAAATATCCATGACCTGGATAATAAGCATATAAAAAAAATATTTATCTTATATTAATTATTCACCATTTACCTATTGCGTCAAAATGATAGGATGTTTGTCGAATAAAAACAGCTTCGATTCCCGATATGTTTTCCGGCCGTGAGGCCTTGTTTTCGAAACACTGTTTTTATTGACTACGCTTTAACCTTTAAAACGAGATGACGCGTATGGCTGGAATGGAAGATAGAAGAAATATTGACAGTATTCTGCGTGAACCGCTGACGCGTCACAGGTTTCTCCTGAACAGCAAGATACGCGCAGCGCAGGCGCCTGAGGACCCGACGCCGTTTACGCTCGACGATTTAAAGGAATTTGCCAACAGCATTCCCACAAAAGATCCCGAATTCAAGGATGAAATCAAGAACGTCATAGATGCCATCCAGGCGGGCAAGGCGCAACAGCCGCCGCGTTTCAATACGCCGGAAACCCAGTTGCTCTGGGGCGCGGGGCTGGCCTACCTCAAATTGACCCCCGATACTCTGAAAACATGGGATCCGGCTGTGGAAACCGGAGAGTTGAGCGGCACAGGTCTATGGAAACAAATTACCGGAACGCGGACGGCTTATCAGGAACTGCTGCTCCATGCGCAGCACGTCCGCGAAGCTTTGCGTGACAAGAACACCAAATACGCCTGGGGTGAGCCGGGCAGCGGATTTGCCTTCCGCCGCCAGAAGAACGTTATCGATATTGACTTGATGCAGACGATGATCGTCGGCTTCGAGCACGCCCGTGCCGACGTCTACCGTGAAATCGGCCGCGCCCTGCTGACGGTGAGCTATCCGCGCCGGATGCAGAAAGTTTACAACCTGATGCAGCCGCTGCTGCAAAAGTCGCGTAAGGCCGCGGCGAAAAAGGGTCCGGAACTCAAGCCTGACGAATACAAAAAGCTGCGTCTTTTAAGCGCCGAATGGCAGCTGCGCAGCATGATGTTCGATGCGGCGGAGGAGAACGTCGCCAACAGGTTTGTCTCCAACATCGGCCTGCAGGAGCTGCAAGACTACAGTGTGTCGATCAACAACACCGCCGTCACGCAACGCGCGACGGGTCTGACGCGCCTGCCGCCGGACAAGAACGCTTCGGAAGAACTGCGCCGCTACATGAACCTGTGCAACGCGGTGCAGTTGAGCTTCTTCCAGAACAACGGCCTGTTCGAGGATACGGCTGCGGGCTGGAAGCGCGTCGGCGTCGATCCGGACATGGTGCGCAAGACGGCTACGCTGGCGCAACGGCCTGCCGGTGCGAAGGAAGATACGGACGGCGTGGATCATGCGGATTTCAAACATCTGCGCGAACTGTGCGGCGGTCCCGACGGCCTCGAAAACCTGCAGCCCAAGGCGCACGAGCGTCTGTACGGCTGGAGCAATATGTTGGGCCGTGTCAAGAGCATGGATCAGCGCCGCAAGGAAGTCATCGACACCATATGGGATCTTTATGCCGAAGACCTGATCAAGAATATTCTGGAGCAGGTCAACGATCAGGTCGACCAGCAGCTGAAGGATGCAAAAGACAAGCAACAGCAGCAGGGTGAGGACGGCGAGGAAGGCGACGAGCAGGACGGCGAGGAGCAGGACGGCGAGGAGCAAGACGGACAGGGGCAAGGCCAGGGTCAGGGCAAAGGTAAAGGCAAAGGCAAGGGCCAAAAAGGTAAAAAGAGCAAAGAACACGGCAAACAGCAAGGCGAGCCGCAGGATCCGGACGATCTGGATAATGACGGCGAAGGCGACGAGAACGAAGGCGACGAGAGCGAGGACGCCGACGGAGAAAAAAGCGACCAGAAGGGCGATAGCCCTGAAGGAAAGCTTGGCACCGAGAACGAAGATTCCGTTCCCGTTGAAGGCGCCGGCGATATGCCCAATGTTGAAAATCCGACTGAAAATCCGGAAGACGAAGTCGATCCGGATGCCAACGGTCAGGATGCCGACGGCGAAGGCAAGGACGGCGAGGATCTCGATGATCTTGAAGACGCCAATGACGATGGTTCCGGCGATGCCATGGACATGGACGAGCTGGAAGACCGCGCCAATGAGGGGCAGGACGGCGAAGACGGCGAAGACGGCGAAGACGGCGACGATGCCGATGGCGAAGACGCCGACGGGCAAGGTCAGGGCAAAGGCAAGAAAAAGAAGAGCAATAAGCGCACCAAAAACGGCAAGCCGAGCAAAGGCGCCGGTAAGGGCGAGGGCAAAAGCCTGGCCGATCTTGCCAAGCAGGACTGGACGAATTATCCGGAGCGCATCAAGGAACTGGCCAGCCATATCAACCGCGTCCGCCTGATCTTCAAAAAGATCCAGGAAATGCAGATGCAGACGCAGATCACCAAGTCGAGGTCGCTGGAGATTCTGCCTCAGGACGGCGAAGTGAAAGACCGCTTCAATGTCGAGGCGCATAAAGATCTCACGATCAAAAAGGCCATGGGGTCTGTTGAAGAAGAGGATCTCAAGCGTTTCCACAAGGACGAGAACAAGCTCACGCCTGCCGAAGTCGATATCGTTATCATGATCGACGGCTCCGGCAGTATGGATATGGCATCCGGCGCGCTGAAGGGCGTCACCCCGCTGCAAAGCGCGCTGCAGGCCGCCGCTATCCTTTATGAAGCGGCTGCGGGCAAGGACATGCATATGAATGTCTATGTCGGCATGTGGGGTAACGACAAGCCGCCTATTTTGATTAAACCCGGAGATGACCGCGTCAAGGTCGGCCAGGCCATGGAAACCATGCGCAAAGGCCTCAATTCCGGGACGGAATTTGCACCCGCCGTTCCAAAGGTCGCGGAGACGATCAGTGAACACAGGGGCAAAAGTGGAAACCTCTCCGGTTTCACGCATGTGTTGGTGATTTCTGACGGGGACGCTGTTGACGAACTGCCGTCCAAGGACAAAATCGCCACCATGTTCAGGTACTCGGACAAGGTGACGTTCGACGTTGCGATCATCACCGCGCAGAAAGGTACTTCCATGGAGAAAATGGCCAAAGGACTCGGGGCAAAGAAGCCGCACCAGCAGGTCGGCGTTGTCCTGGGGAAAGACCCCAACGAGGTGCCGATGGCGATTGTGGGACTACTACTCGAGAAGGTTCGGAAATGTGGCAGTTTCAAAGCCATTCCGAGCAGCAAGAAACGGCGAGACATGAAAAAAGCCCTTAACAAGATGGATCCAAAGAAATGACGAAAAAAATGGAACAAGACACACAGCTCCTTAAAACAAAAATCAAGGACTTGATCGTTGATGAGGGTTTCCAACGGAAGGAAGCCCGCAGACTGCTGGGCGAGAAGGCCACGGAAGCCGCCGTCAGAAAAGAGACAGAGCGCCGCATGGAACGCGCGCAGGAATTGTCTGAAAAGCTGATCAGGCCGCTGGGCACGACGTCGCGTCCCTACCCGATGTGGGGCTCCCAGCGCGTTGATTACAACGGCCATTCGAACCTGGAGCAGGTTTTGTCCAGGATCGCGGACGATAGCAACCCGATGAAGGTCTACTCCGAGCGTCCTTATGCGCAAGTCATCGCCATGGCCTATTGCGACATGCCGGTGCCGAGCATGTTGCCGCTGTTCTTTGACGGCCTCGAGCGCCGCAAGCCCGAAAGCACCAACCGCACGCAGATGATGATCGGCGATCCGGGTGCGGGTAAATCCTTCATGGGCGCCCTGCAGGGCCGTATGCGTTCGACGAAGCCCGTCGAAGTGTTCGACTGCGGCGGCAAGAACATGAACGAACTTCTGTTCGAAATGGTCCTCGATTTCGGCGCGGGCGATGCTCTGCCCAAGGCCGTCGACAAGCGTCTGCAAGCAGGGTCTCTGGAAGCGCTGTCTCTGGCGAAGCTGAAGCAATTGCCGACGGGAGCCGTCACGCTTGACGATGACAGCAACATCAAGTCCGTCGACTGGAATTACTTCAAGGGTAACGCCAAGCCCCAGGACGTCGAAGCTGCGTTCGCCATCCTGAAGGATGTCGCCCAGATCGAAGGTCTCGACAATGCCAGCGGCAACATGCTGGGCATGAACTCGCAATACGGCCCGCTGATCCGCTGGTTCATCGAAGGCCGCGAAGGCGTGCTGGACGAGTACAACAAGTCCAAGGAAGGGTCGGACAACGGTCTGCAAACCGTTTGGCAGTTCCTCAACGGCGAAACCAACGAATGCACGGTTGAAAACCCGCTGAAGAACAAAGACCTGACCAACGGTCCGTCGTCCTTCACGTTCCGCCGTGACGACATGCAGGCGGGCTTCTTCGTCACCCTGACGGGTAACAAGACGGAAGACGGCCTGACGACGCGCAGCCTGAACAAATCGGTTTACTCGCGTCTGTCGCCGCAAACGCTGCCTGACCCGACGGAAGCCGACTGGCAGCACCGTATCTGCCAGATGATGTGCGGCGTGCCTGTGTCGACGCTGTACAACGTCTTCAGAGAACAGGCTGACGAAAATCCGAAGGAATTCGGCCAGTGGCTGATGCAACTGAGAAAGACCAAAGCCGAACTCGAAGGCGTGCCTGTTCCTGAACTGCAGGAAACGCTGCTCGAAAACTGGAGGAACGTCGTTAACTCTTCCCGCAAACTGGCACGTTTCTACAGCGAATGGTCCGAAATGACCAACGCCGAAAACCTCATGACGACGGGCAATACCGATCTGATCGAGGAAGTGGACGAAGAATACTCCAAGAAGGAAGGCATCGACTTCCGCAAGATCAAGCAGCACCTCGAGGCGGCTCTGCCGATCCGTCCCCGCATGCTGCCTGAGGATGCGGAAACCAAGGCCGATTTCAAAAACTTCATGGAACAGCCCAAGCTGGGCGAGAAGGAGTACGAAAACCCGTCCGTGGCTTTCGGCACGCGCCTTGTCGATGTTCTGGACCGCATGGTGTTCGAGAAGTCCGAAGCGATCGGCAAGCACAAGCTCTATGAGAAGCTGCAAGCCTCTATGGGCAATGCCGGCCTGCGCGATATCGTGTTGCAGGACGGGGCGCACAGCTTCCAGCGTTCGGTGGAAGAAGACCTGAACGTCAGCGTCTTCGACAGCACCGACGTGGGCAAGAGAGCCGCCGCGGCGCGCAAAGTGTTCTGCGATTATATCCGTCAGGTTGATCCGCAGATCGTTGAAGCCGATGACGACAAGATCATCACGATCGCGCGTCTGAAGAGAGCCTTGCAAACCGTCGGTGACAATAACACTGCGGAATCCAAGGAACTGTTCATCGTCAACCGTGACCATGAATCTCTGGGGGCTTTCCCGCTTGCGCGCGCCAGGATCGAAGATATGGCCGCTTATCCGGAAGGCACGGAAGAGGTCGAGCTGTCCGTCAGCGACATTGTCAGCCATGAAGACTTCATGGCGGCACTGGCCCTGCCGACGGTGAGCGCGAAAAACCTCGACGCGGTCTGGGATACGAATATCCGCACTTTGTCCGAGCGGATTGAAAAAGAACACAATCCGCAAGAGGCAGCGCCGGAGAAGAAGTCGAGCGCGGACGAAATCTTCAAGATCACGGAAAACCGTTCCGAACAAGGTCTTGCAACGACGACGTTGCGGGTGATGTTCAAAGACGCCGCGGGCAAGGAGAGTGATGTCTCCGTGCACATCGTCTTGAACAAAAACCGCAACAAGGCTCTGATCGTCGGCGAGAAGGTTCCGACCAAACTGCTGTCGGCCTTCAAGGAAGCCGGTATCATCCACGTCGACCGCCATGCGCCGAACGCGAAGGCCAAAGTCGATGCGGCTCTGACCGACCTGACGCGCGGGACGCGCAATCCCGAGCTGACGAAGCGCCATCTTGCAGATGCCTTCAGGTTCCGGAACGACTTTGATCTGGGCGATTTCCTTGTCGAGAAGAAGGCCATCACCCCGGCGGAACTCAAGGCCGCGCGCGAAGAGCTGAAAAACGTCAACGACTCGGAAGCGAAGCTGGACGAAGTCCTGATCAAACAGGGCGTCATCACAGCCGCGCAACTGGCCGAGAAGACGAAACTGTCCGAGATGCTTGTCGATGACAAAATGGGCATGCTGTACGAAAAGTATGTCGTTAAAGACAGGAAGAAGCCGGCAATCTAAGGCTTAGGAGGAGTACATGACGGGTGAGGGACGTAAAACGCCCCCCCCCGCCGCTCTTCTGGAGAAAACCGCGTCTGTTGCCGCGCAGCAGAACGCCATGGAGCGGGGATGCAAGTTCCTGCCACACGGCAGCCGGTTGTTTCCAGTCGAGCAGGGGTGGGAAAGCACGACGATCAGCCGTGACGAGAACGTTTCCGTTGTCAGCACTTTGCTGGAACTTGAAGAGACCATGCAAAGCGCCGATGCGAAGGTTATCTTCATCCCGATAGATGCGTTGATGACGGATGCGGATATCGAAAAGATATGCCAGAGAAACGCGACCGTCAGAACGTTCTTCAAAGAAGTCAAAAAAGGCGAATAACCTTTACATCTTTTGTCACAGGGCAGGCCGCGATGCGCGGCTTGCCCTGTGCGCATATTTAAGATGCGTCAAAAGCCTTGTACGGCCCTGAAAGGCGAAAGCGCGATGTGCGGCGGAACGAGGCAGTCCGCGGCATCATAGGGAAGCGGCTGTCCGTCCAGTGTTTCGACCCGTCCGCCCATCGCTTCAATAATGGCCTGGCCCGGCGCCACATCCCAGAAAGCGATGCGGCCTTGCGGTTTGGCCGTACAGAAGACAAACAGGTCCGCCTGTCCTTCCGCGATTTGGCAGGGGCGGAAAATGCCTGTCTCCGTGTCCTCCCGTATGGGCTGATCTTTGAAATGCTCCGCAAGATAGTTTCTGATCTGCGGCAAATGGGCGTATTTCTTCTGCAGTAAAATGCGCGGCACAGGGGCTGCGGGAGCGGTGCCGGCCGCAAGCGGGGTTCTTTTCCCGTCCGCGCCTGTTCTCGTGGCCGTGCCGCGGCCTGCGGCGCTGTAAAGCAGGTCGAGCGACGGATGGTACACAACGCCCAAAGCGGGTTTGTTGCCGATGACAAGGCCTACCGCCACAACGAAGCCATCGGTTCTATCGATGTATTCCTGCGTGCCGTCGATGGGGTCGACCGTCCAGAAAGTGCCTGCGGAGAAATCGGGAATTTTTCCGTCGGCGACACGTTCCTCCGAGATGATAGGCACTTGCGGCGTAATTTTCTGTAATGCCGGAAGTATAATGTTTTCCGATGCAATATCTGCATCCGTCACGTTGCTGCCGTCCGCTTTCGCGTAGACTTTGGCGCGGTCATACAATGCCATGACCGTGTGACCGGCCTGTCTTACGATCTGTTCGACGGCGGGGAGGAGATCTTGCGGGGCAGGATCGGACACTACTTTGTTCATTTCTATTCAAGCATAAAGGGTTATATTCTTTTCTTAGCACATTTTTAAAAAATGAAATAGCAGCGGAGAAAAACAGAGGAAATATCCGCTTCTGTTATCCACAGGGCTGTGATCAATGCGCTCTAAAATTTTTATATCAATTGACGTGAGGCTGCAGGAATTTTATGCTGAGATCATTACAAAAAAACATTCCATCGAAGTGAACAGGGATTCGCCATGAAATCTGCACTGAAACCAGCCCTAGAGAATCTGGATAAGGCCTTGGGGCACCTTGAGATAGCTGTTGAAAAACGCTTTCAGTCCATTAAAAAACAGAAGGTGGAACCGCAACTTGATTTGAGCGCGCGCAACGAACGCGAAGTGAATCGCAAGATCGCCGCGAAGCTCGACCAAACGATCAACCGTCTTGAAATGCTTTTAACCGAGGAGGCATAAATCCGTGGCTGAGGTAACAATCTATATCAACGGACGTTCCTACGACATCTCCTGCGATAACGGACAGGAAGGCCGCATTGTCGATCTGGCGACCTATATTGACGAGAGACTGCAACAGATTTCGCGCGCGGGCGCCGCATACAATGATGCGCACTTGATGGTCCTGACAACTCTGGTGCTGGCCGACGAGCTTTTTGACGCCCGCGAAGGGCATGTGCCTGCATCGGCGTTGCGCGCCACGCGCGGGAATGCCGCCGCTGCGCCGGTGGCCGCGCCTGCGGTGCCGCAGCCAGCCATTGACCGCGAGGAAGAACAGGCCGTCCTGAAAGTTCTGGAGCAGATAACCAAGCGAATTGAAGGGGTTGCCACCCGCGTGATGCAGGCCTCCTAAGAGTTTGTTGCTTCTCCGCGCTTGTGCGCCTATAGTCATTTCCGGAAGGCTGCTGCAGAGTTCGATAAGACAGCACTGTCCCAGAGGCCGATGATCGTTAGATCGGGAGCCGTCCCTGTTCAGACCGTGGTCTGATTATATGGCGCCCCCCTGTTTTACAGGGCCTAGCGGATAACCCCGTCGACGGCTCAGGTGGCAGTCTTCCGCTTCTTTTTGTTTGAAGAGAAAGTCGCACGTGACACTGCACCTCCCTACAAAACCGGCTTTGCGTCAGTCGTATCTCGAGAGGCGCCTGCAGATATTGCCGAACAACAGAATCGCCGCGTCGGAAGCCATCTGCGACAGGTTTTTTAAGGATGTGCAGTTGGAGGCGGGCGCTCTCGTGGCCGGGTACTGGCCCGTCAAAGGCGAGGTGGATGCGCTGCTGATTTTGCGCGCGCTTCTGGCCAAGGGGCATAACTGCGCTTTGCCGCATGTGGTGGGCGACGGCGCGCCGCTGCTGTTTCGCCATTGGGACGAGAACGTACCGATGATAACGGGCAAATACGGCCTTCAGGAACCCGTGGCGGGCGATGAGGCGGTCATGCCGGATGTTTTGCTGGTGCCCGTGCTGGCGTTCGATGCGCAAGGTTACCGTCTCGGTTATGGCGGCGGCTTTTATGACCGCACGATCGTCCGTTTGAAGAAGCAGAAGCCTGTGCGGACGATCGGACTGGCCTATGAGATGCAGCACTACAAAGAAGGCTTGCCGCATGACGCAAACGACATCAAGGTGGATGTCATCATAACAGACGGAAACATATACACATGAGGCTGCTTTTTCTGGGAGACATTGTCGGACGTGACGCGCGCGATGAACTGATGGCGCGTCTTCCCGAACTGCGCACCCGATACAAGCTGGATGCCGTGATCGTCAACGGTGAAAATGCGGCGCACGGTTTCGGCATCACCGCCCAGATTTGCACCGATCTTTACAAGGTGGGCGTGGACTGCATCACGACCGGCAATCATGTTTGGGACCAGCGCGAGATCATCTCCTACATTTCAGGCGATCCGAAACTGCTGCGTCCGGTCAATTTCCCCGAAAGCACGCCGGGTCGCGGCACGTATATCATCGAGACGGCGCACGGCCACAAGATTCTTGTCGTGAACGTGATGGGCAGGCTGTTCATGGACGCGCTGGACGATCCTTTTGCCGCCGTCGATAAAATCTGCAATACGTACCGCATGGGCGCGCAGGTGAATGCCATCGTCATCGACATGCACGCTGAAGCCAATAGCGAGAAAATGGCCATGGCGCAATATTGCGACGGCCGCGCATCCTTTGTCGTCGGCACGCACACGCACATCCCGACGGCTGACGCGCAAATCCTGCCCAAAGGCACCGGCTACCAGACGGATGCCGGCATGTGCGGCAATTACGACAGCGTCATCGGCATGGATGCGCCGACCGCCATTCACAGGTTTACGCGCAAGATGCCGGGCGAACGGCTGCGTCCCGCCGAAGGCGGGCCGGTGACGCTGTGCGGCACAATGGTCGATATCGAGCCGTCTACGGGACTGTGCAAGGCTATCCAAGCCTTTAGGCTTGGCGGAAGATTGTCACAAGCCCTGCCTGCGGAAACATGATTATTTGAGAGGTCACATGAAAACATCCAAAATATTGATGAATGCCGCTATTTTCTTCTGCATCGCATTGGGGGGCGTGTTTTATTTCTCCCACAGAGCGCACGGCGAAATCCACACCCAAGAGCTCGTGATTGTCAGCCAGAACGGCGTCAAACACGATTTTCGGGTGGAAATCGCGGCCACGCCGCAGGAACAGGAGATGGGGCTGATGTTCCGCACAAAGATGGCGCCGAACCACGGCATGCTGTTCGAGATGAACCGGACGGCGCCGGTCGTCTTCTGGATGAAGAACACGCTGATCCCGCTCGACATGCTGTTTGTCGCGCCCGACGGCGTGATCACGCATATTCACGCGAATGCGATTCCGCAAGACCTGACGGCGATCCCGTCCGGCGGGCCGGTCAGCGGCGTCATTGAAATCAACGGCGGGCGGGCGAAAGCGCTCGGAATCGCCGTTGGCGACAAGGTGCTGCATCCTTATTTCAATGACGTGAAATAAATCAGGCTTTTTCTGCCGCCTTTTTTTGCAACGGCTTGGCGTAGCGCGAGAATTCTTTCACCACATGCGCGTAGACCGTGCGCTTGAAAGGCACGGCATATTGCGTCAGCTCGTCGAAGGGCACCCATTTCCAGTTGCCAAACTCCGGCTCGTCGTGGGTGGTCAGGTCTATTTCGTCGTCGGTGCCGAGAAAGCGCAGGGCGATCCATTTTTGCCTCTGGCCGCAGTATTTTCCGTCCCAGAGCCTGTCGCTCAGCGCGGGCGGAAAATCGTAGCATATCCAGTCGTGCATCATGCCGAGGATCTCCGCGTTGCGCGTGCCGATTTCCTCTTCCATTTCGCGGAAGACGGCGGTTTCCGGCTCTTCGCCTTCGTCGATGCCGCCTTGCGGCATTTGCCATCCGTTGGGGTTGTCAAGCCGCTCGGCGATCAGGACATGACCCTCGGCATTGAACAGGACAATGCCGACGCCCGGCCGGTAAATCTTGGAAGGTTGGGTGTTCCCGTTTTCCGGCATGTCAGGGCTGCCTGAGTTGTGATTGCGGGGGCGGCACTGCTGCGGACGCGGCGACGGGAGATGATGGCGCGCCGGCGGCGGCGACGGGGGCTGCCACTGGCGACTGAGCCTGCGGAATATAATGTTTTTTATGTCTCCAGATGGTCTTCAACGGTGCCAGGATGATCCCCTTGGCGGCGAGGCCGTCGGCCCATGACTTTAGAATATTGAGCGTGACAGGATAGGGCTGGGCGATGCCGATGGCGTAGCCATACTTGTGCGCGTCCTGTTCCAGTCGGGAGAGCTGGTCGCTGATGGCGTCGTCTGTGGGTATTTTATCTATGCGCAGGTTCGCCTGCAGGAAGGGAAGGCCGGTTTGCGCGGCGGTGGCAGGGGCGGTGGAATCTTCGATGCCGGGCGTTTCAATGAACATGGCGTCGTTTCGGCGCAGGGTCGTGAAGGTGGAGGAAAGCCTCTTCTGGTCGGTCAGGTAGCGCGAGCCCATCATGTTCATGACGCCGTCTGTGCCGTCGCCACGGGAGAGCAGCCACTCAAGGTTGGCGTTGTTGACCTTGTCGCTCAGACGCGAGGACAGGGCGCGCGGGCCGGGATCGTTCCCTGGGTAGTCGGACGTTTCCATCGGCACAAGCATGAGCGCTTCGTGGTTTGCGGCTACCGCCTTGCTGACCCATGAACGCACGTCGTCGGCGTAAGGCGAGAAAGCCAGTGTGAACTGTGCGGGCAGGTCTTCAATGGCCCTTTGCGTTTCGAGAGAAGACAGGCCGAGGTCGGAAACGATGATGGAAATGTATGTCTTGCCGTCATCGGCGACGGGCGGGAGCGTGTTGGCCGGCGTCGTCGCGGGGGTGGCGCTGGAGACGCTCGTGATTTGCGGCGTCGTATAAATGTTCCTGACTGTGGCCGTCACGGAAGGAACCTCCGCCCGCAGGCTTTCAAGAGTCCGCCCGGCTTGCGTCGAAATCCATAGGGCGCACAAGACCATCAGCAGCGCGTAAGCGGCCAGACCCTGAGTGCAACGCTTTTTATGCGCCGCAGGAAAAGATGACCATATTTCAGTCCATCTTTTCAACTTGCGCTCCCTATTTGTTCAGTTCCTGGTCGCGCGTGTGCTTTTCCTTCGCCGGAGACGTTTTCGCAGGGATGCCGGTGGTGTTGGACTTGTAAAGGGATATTCCCTGCAGAAGGTCGACGGCGCGCAGCAACTGGTAATCCGCTGCCAGTTTCTTGTCTTCGTCCACGCTGTCCTTCTTTTCCTTGACAGGCGTGCCATCCGGGTTTTTGAGAGCGCCCCGCAGATCGGATTCGTGGATCGTCGGGAACGGATTGTCGTCGGCCACGATCTTGGCAGGCTTGATCACGATATCCGGCGTGATGCCTTCCGCCTGAATGGAGCGGCCCGACGGCGTGAAGTAGCGTGCCGTCGTCAGTCGGACCATGCCGCCGCCGGGAACGTTAAACAGCGTTTGCACCGAGCCTTTGCCGAAGGACTGCGTGCCGGCGATGATGGCGCGGTGGTTGTCCTGCAACGCGCCGGAAACGATTTCCGAGGCCGAAGCGGAGCCGCCGTTGATCAGGTCGACGACGGGCAGGCCGTCGGCCATATCGCCCGGCGTGGCGTAGTCGGCGCGGTCGTCGTCGGAATTACGGCCGCGTGTCGAGACGATCTCGCCCTTGTTGAGGAAATCGTCCGATACGGCAATCGCCTGATCGAGCAGGCCGCCCGGATTGTTGCGGAGGTCAAGAACGTAGCCGATCAGCTTTTTACCGGCCTGTTTCCTGATGTTTTTAAAGGCTTTGAGCATGCCGGGCTGCGTTTGCGCATTGAACATGGTAATGCGGATATAGCCGACGTTGCCGTTGATGACGCGGTACTTGACCGATTTGATCTGGATCACGGCGCGGGTGAGGGTGATTTTAAGAGGCGCTTTTTCGCCCTTGCGGATGATGGTCAGCAGGATTTTGGAGCCGACCTTGCCGCGCATCTTGCCCACGGCGTCGTTCAGGCTCATGCCGGTGACGGGCTTGCCGTCGATTTCGATGATCAGGTCGCCGGACTTGATGCCCGCGTGCGCCGCCGGCGTGTCGTCGATCGGCGAAATGACTTTGATGACGCCGTTGGCCATGGTGACCTCGATGCCGAGGCCGCCGAATTCGCCGGTGTTTTCGACATCCATCGCCTTGGCTTCCTTGGCATTCATGTAGGAGGAATGCGGGTCGAGGCTGGAGAGCATGCCGTTGAGCGCGTATTCGATCAGTTTCTTGTCGGACATGGGGTCGACGTAATCCGCCCGCACCATTTCGAAAACGTCGCCGAACAAATTCAGTTGTTTGTAAGTGTCGGTGCTTGCGTCAGGACTTTGCGCGGCGCCGCTTGCTTCTGCGATGACGGCGAGCGAAGTGCAGGCCAGCATAATGGCGGCGATGATGGCGACGAATTTGAAGGACTTTTTATTCATGGCTAGCTTTTTTCCTGTTTCAGTTGTGCAAGCAATAACCCCTGGGGATTGATCGGCTTCCCGTTATGGCGCAGTTCGAAGTAGATCCGGGGAGAGCCGGACGTCTTTGCCACTCCGACGGGCTCACCGGCCGCAAGAGACGCTCCAACGACAGTGTCGATGTGCGCCAGTCCGGTAATGAGGCTATGATACCCGCCCTTATGCTCGATAATCAAGATTTGCTTGTATTTTTGGAAGGGGCCTGCGAAGCGGACGATTCCGGCAAGAGGCGCGACAACACTGGCGCCGGGACTTGTGGAAAATATGATGCCTTCGCTGCGCGCTCCGAGTTCGTTCTTCTGGCCGAAGGCAGTGAATACTCTTCCACTCACAGGCATGATCAGCTGACCGGGGCGGTGGGCCCTTTGGGCCTCATGCTCATGCTCAACGTTTCTGTCATTCTGTTCTTTTAATTTAAGTCTTCTAACTAAGTCTTCGAGATTTCTGGATTCTTTTGTAAGTTTGGCAACTTCCATTTCCTGGGCACGGCGCTGATTTTCCGTACTTTGATAAAGTTTTTGCCGTGCAGCCAGCAGGAGGGTGAGGGCGCTTTGCTGTTTGTTCAGTTGTTGCGTTTGCGCTGTTTGCAGTACTTTTTGCTGCTGGATGGAATCTTCTATTTTCTTAATTTCACCAAGTTCTGCCTTGAGCAGGCTGGCCTGCTTTTGCAGGCGCGGCATGACCGATTTCATAACCAGAGAGGCGCGGGCGGCATCGACCGGGTTTGCCTGCATCAGCATGTCCGGGGTTGTCATCTGCGAATACTTCCTGATCGCGGAAACAAGCCCGCCCATGGCCTGCTGGTCCTTATATAATTTTTCCACGACCAGGCTCTTTTTCTGCTCGAGGTTTTGCAGCGTCTCGCTCGTCTGGGAGAGGTCGTCCTGACTGAGGCGCAGGTTTCTTGTCACGCGGACGAGGTTTTTTTTCAGATCGGAGACCTGCGCGTTCAACTCGTTTGACTTGTGGGTGAGCATGGCGTGGGCTGTCTGCCGCGCGATGATCTCGTTGCGGATATTGTCGGCTTTATTGGTGTAATTCGTGATATTGCAGAGTGCGGAAACGGGCGACAGCAAGACAGCGGCCACAACGCCCGTGCGGAGGAGGAAAGTAAGGCGCTGTCCTTTCGCTATGTTCATCCACCCACCGCCTATTGTCTGTGATACGGGTGTCCGGCGATAATCTGCTGGGCACGGTAAAGCTGTTCTAACAGCATAACGCGAACCAGCATGTGAGGCCACGTTTGTTTGCCGAAAGACAACAAAAAGCCTGATTTTTCGCGGACCTGATTATCGAAACCGTCCGCGCCGCCGATCAGAAACGTGACAGTGTTGGCGGGCGCGCTGTCCTGCCAGCCGGAGAGCTTTTTGGCGAAGGCGGGGCTGGCGAGCGTTTCTCCCCGTTCGTCAAGGGCCACGACGAGAGACTGCTGTTTTTCAAGTTCCTGCAGGATGAGGGGCGCTTCCTGCGCCGATGTCGCGCCTTTGGGACTGTTAATCTCCTTAAGACTGACGTCCCATTTCATGCGTTTGAGGTATTCTTCGCACAGCTCTTTGGCCGGAGAAGCTTTTTGCCGCCCGACGGCGATAATGCGGATTTTCATTTAAACCGACTGGTAACGCGTATAGTTCACCGTCGAAAAATCCCCGCCCCAGAGCTTTTCGAGGTCGTAAAAGGCGCGTACTTCGGCGCGGAAGATATGCACCATTACATCGCCGGTGTCGATGATCGCCCAGTCGCCGGATTCCAGCCCTTCGACGCGCGCCTTGATCTGGCGGTCGTGGTTGAGCTTCTCGCGCAGGTTTCGCGCCAGGGAGGCGACGTGCCGCGAAGAGGTGCCGGTGGCGATCACCATGTAATCGGCGATTGACGTCTTGCCCTTCAGCGGTATGCAGACGATATTTTGCCCCTTGTCGGCATCGAGAGCGGCGGAGATGAAATCCTGCAAGCTTGCAGGTTTCTTGGCAGCGGCTGGCTTGGCGGATTTTTCAGCGGCCTTTTTAACAGGCTTTTTGACGGCTTTTTTAACGGTCTTGGAGGCTACGGCCTTTTTGGCGGGAGCCTTCTGATTTTTTTTTGCAGTCGTCGCCTTCTTCGTTTTCATAGCCGGAGTATAGCGTACACGGTTTAAGTCCGCAACTTCCTTGTTTCCCGAATAGCCGTCGCCGACTGGCTGTTCAGGGGGATGTGCAGTATCGTCCAGGCGGGCAGGCGGCAGGTTTTGAGGCGCAGGGCTTCGTCTTGCGGCAAAAGACGGCCGCGGAACCGTTCCAGCGCCCGGCAGGACTTGATGTTATTGCCGCGCGGCGGGCGGTCGAGGACGGCGACGGGGACGCTTTGGTAGATTTTTTCCCATTCCTGCCAGCGGTGGACCTGCAGCAGGTTGTCGGTGCCCATCAGCCAGACGAAGCGCGTGCGCGGGAAGCGTGTTTTCAGCGCGGTGATCGTGTCGGCGGTGTAGCGGGTGCCGAGATGCTGCTCGATGTCGGTGACGAAAATGCGCGGATGCCCGCCGGCGATCTTTTGCGCGCTCGCCAGACGCTCCGCCAGCGGCGCCATGCCGTTGGTCGATTTCAGCGGGTTTTGCGGGCTGACCATCCACCAGACGGCGTCCAGTCCCAGCAGCTTCATCGCGTAAAGGCTGATATGCAGATGTCCTTCATGTGCGGGGTTGAACGACCCGCCGAGGAGGCCAATGGTGCGTTGGGGGATCATGTTTGCCCGCCGCGTAGCGTCATTCAACTTTACGGACACGGTTTGAATAGTCTATCGTCCCGTCGGGAAATGTGAGATGCCACACTTCATAGCCCGTAAAATTGAACACCTGGAGCTTCAGGTTGTCGGTGAACTCGAACGTCAGATCGGAACTCTCTTTTTCAAGTCTGGCGGCGACAACGACTTTTCCTTCCAGTTCGTTTTTCGCTTCCGTGAACACATTGAGCGGCATGGGGATCCCGTATTTCTGCTCATAGTCAAAATTGCAGAGTTTGTTTGTGCCGTTTTTTATGATGCGCCAATAATCGCTTCGCAAAACCGTCCCCTGCGAAAATGTGACAACCAGAGAAACAAAGTCCCCTTCAACATACTTCCCCGCAACAGTGACAGAACTGTCTTTCAGCTTCTCGAGCGCCGAACTAAGCTTCATTTCCATACTCTATTTTCGTTAAATAACATACGTATAATTTGTTACACCTCTGCCAAGGATACCAGCGTTGTGTTCCCACCGGAAGCGGTAGTATTGATGCTGACGCTTTTTTCTGTGGCAAAGCGGAAGAGGTAGTGCGGCCCGCCGGCTTTCGGGCCGGTGCCGGAGAGGCCTTGCCCGCCGAACGGCTGCACGCCGACGACTGCACCGATGATCGTGCGGTTGACGTAGCAGTTGCCGGCGTTCACGCGCGCGCAAGCCGAGCGCATCTGGTGGTCGATGCGCGTGTGGATGCCGAAGGTGAGGCCGTAGCCCGTGGCATTGATCTGGTCGATCACGCTATCGATCTCGCCCGCCTTGTAGCGGATAATGTGCAAAATCGGGCCGAACACCTCGCGCTTCAGCACGTCGAGCGACGCGATTTCATAAGCGCGGGGGGCGAAGAACGTGCCGTTTTTGCAGCCTTCCGGCATTGTGACCTTTGCCAGCGGCGTCGCTTCCCTGTCCATGCGGGCGGCATGTTCCTCAAGGATAGACAGCGCGTCCTTGTCGATGACGGGGCCGATGTCGGTCGAGAGCTTCGCCGGATCGCCGAGAACGAGTTCCCGACAGGCGCCGTCAAGCATCGTGATGACCTTGCCGGCGATGTCTTCAGGCACGAACAATACGCGCAGGGCGGAGCAACGCTGTCCCGCCGAGCGGAAAGCGGATGTAATCACGTCGTCGACGATCTGTTCCGGCAGGGCGCTGGAATCGACGATCATCGCATTCTGTCCGCCGGTTTCGGCGATCAGTGTCGCGATGGCGCCTTTGCGGCTGGCGAGCGTGCGGTTGATCAGTTGCGCGACTTCGGTCGAGCCGGTGAAGCAGACGCCGGTGATGCGTTCGTCCGCGACCATCACTTCGCCCGCGAGTTCGCCCTTGGCGGGCACGAAGGAGAGAACATTCCTGGGGATACCGGCCTTGTACAGCAGCTCGACGGCCTTTTGCGCGATGGCGCAGGTTTGTTCCGCGGGCTTGGCGATGACGGCGTTGCCTGCCATCAATGCCGCGGAAACCTGCCCCATGAAAATTGCCAGCGGGAAGTTCCACGGGCTGATGCAAAGGAACACGCCGCGTCCGTGGAACGAGAGCAGGTTGGCCTCGCCCGTCGGTCCCGGCAGCGTGAGAGCTGCGCCGAAGTGTGCGCGGCCTTCGACGGCGTAATAGCGGCAGAAATCCACCGCCTCGCGGACTTCGGCAATCGCGTCGGGCAGGGACTTGCCCGCTTCGCGCACGCAAAGCGAGGCGAACTCGGCCGTATTTTCTTCCATCAGATCCGCCATGCGCTCAAGACAGGCGGCGCGGTCGTCCGCGGGGGCGCTGTCCCATGCGGGGAAGGCATCATGCGCCGTTGCGAGTGCCAGTTTCATGTCCTCTTTCGTCGCCATCGTCACCGTGCCGACTTCGCGGCGGTTGTCGACAGGGCTGAGGATTTTCTGCGAGCTGCCGATTTTGGTCATGCCGTTGATCAGCGGCGCGACGGCATAGCGCTGGCTGGCAAACGTCTCGACGTCCTGCAGGAACTTCGCGCTGACGTTCGTGTTGGCGAATTCGAGACCTTTGGAATTCTTGCGCGCCGTGCCGTAGATGTCGGCGGGCAGGGGGATTTTCGGGTGCGGCTTGCTCTCCAGCTTCTCCATGTAGAGCACCGGATCGGCGATGATGTCTTCCACCGGCACCTTGTCATTTTGCAGGCGGTTGACGAAGCTGGAGTTCGCGCCGTTTTCGAGCAGGCGGCGGACGAGATAGGGCAGCAAGTCCTGATGGCTGCCGACGGGGGCATAGACGCGGCAGGGATACTTGCCGTCTTCAAGCCCGACGATCTGGTGATAGAGCGGCTCGCCCATGCCGTGCAGGCGCTGGAATTCGAAGTCTTTTTTGTTTTTGCCCGCAAGTTCGATCAGGGCCGCGACGGTGTAGGCGTTGTGCGTGGCGAACATCGGGTAGAGAATGTCGCGCCGTTCCATCATCTTCGCCGCGCAGGCGAGATAGGCGACGTCGGTCGCGTTCTTGCGCGTGAAAACGGGATATCCGGGCAGGCCGTTGACTTGCGCATACTTGATCTCGCTGTCCCAGTAAGCGCCTTTGACGAGACGCAGCATCATGCGGCGGTTGCTGTTCTCGATGAGGCCGATGAGCCAATCCAGCGCGCGGCCGGCGCGCTTTTGGTAGGCCTGCAGCGCGAGGCCGAAGCCTTCCCAGTCTTTGAGTTTGGGATCGGGGAGAACGTTGCCGATGATGTCGAGGGTGATTTCAAGCCGGTGCGCTTCTTCCGCATCGACGGTCATGCCGATGCCGTAACCGGCGCACTTCCGGGCCAGTTCCAGAATTTTCGCGGAGAGCGCGGGCACGCAAACGTCGCGATGCGCATATTCGAAGCGCGGGTGCAGGGCGGAGAGCTTGACCGAGATGCCGGGGGACATGACCACGCCGCGTCCGTTGGCGGCCTTGCCGATGGCGTCGATGGCCATGGCGTAGTTTTTGAAATAGCGCTCCGCATCTTCCATCGTGCGCGCGCCTTCGCCGAGCATGTCGAACGAGTGGCGGTAGCCCATCTTCTCGGCGTCAGCGCCGCGGGAAAGTCCTTCCTCGATCGTGCGGCCCATGACGAACTGCTGGCCCATGATCTTCATGACATGCAGCATGGCCCTGCGGATAACGGGTTCCCCCATGCGGGGGATCAGGCCTCTGGCTTCGTCTTCGACGTCGCTGATGACCTTGCCGGTCAGCATCAGGGCCCATGTCGAGGCGTTGACGAAGAGGTCGTGGCCTTTGCCGAGGTGCTGGTTCCAGTCGGCACCGCTCATCTTGTCGCGGATCAGCAGGTCGGCGGTCTCTTTGTCGGGAATGCGGAGCAGGGCTTCGGCAAGGCACATCAGCGCCACGCCTTCCTTGGTGGTGAGGCCGAATTCCTGCAAAAAGCTGTCGAGCCCGCCGAATAATTTCCTTTTGGCGCGGACATTCTCGACCAGTTGTCTGGCTGTGCCGTTAATGCGTGTTCTGGCGTTGTCGTCAAAGCGGATGGCGGCGAGATATTCTTTCACGGCGGCGTTTTCGTCGAGGTGATAGGCGTCGTTCATACGCGTCATCAAGGCGGAGAGATCATTCATGGCTGGCTGCTCTTTTCCTGCATGTTTCATGGGAAACCTCATTTTTTGCGGTGCGGGTTGTTTGTATTTATACTCCCTTTATTTGGCTTTGACCATGGTATGATTATGTAAATAAATGTACTATTCTTACGTGGATTTCATAAAAAAGTTTGCTTATTTATAAATACTTGTGCTATATTTTATGCAAACTTAATTTACGAAAAATAAGAAGAAATACAATGAAGAAGCCATCTCGATCAAAACCGCAACCGCATGACAAAAATGCGCGGGAATTGCAGAAAATGACCTTTTCCGGTTATTTGCAGCAATTGTTCGGGAAGACGTCTGCGGATAACGTGCTGGAGGTCTTCGACCGCCTTGGCCTGCCTGCGCCGCGCAGCGGCAAGGAGTTTCTGGCGGGCGCGGAGGGCGGCCTTGTGTTTCTCAATCAATACGGGCTGGTCATACGCATCGAGCATTCCGACCCTGAAAACGGCCGTTTTGGCTGGAGCAGGGTGGATGACAGCGGATGGGTTCTGCGCCCGCTGGCGGGAATCGAGGCCGGCCATGC
This sequence comes from Pseudomonadota bacterium, assembly GCA_021805245.1. Taxonomy (GTDB): domain Bacteria; phylum Pseudomonadota; class Alphaproteobacteria; order Micavibrionales; family UBA2020; genus PALSA-926. The sequence goes on from JAJZFS010000078.1 coordinate 29,631, forward strand.
GCATGTGGAAATCTGCCCCGGCTGCAACCTCGAGCAAGACGCGCGGAAAATCGATTATCTGAAGAAACGCCTGGAGGAGCAGCGTATCGATTTCTGGGACAGGTGGCTGGTGAATATCGGCCGTGTTCCCGTCTGCACGGAGCGGTTTCCCGAGGGCATGCCGGTCGTGATCGACAGGCTGGCCGTCTGTGCGCTGACGGAAAGCGCGGAGCCTGTTGCCAAGGCGCTGGCGCAGGAGGCGCAGGATGCAGCGGAGGTGCAGGAGACTTTATATGCGCCGCTGCGTGCGGCGCTGGATGAGGCCTGGCCGGATAAAGAGGGACCGGCGGACGCCAAGAAGATGCAGACGTTCTGGAAGCTGTGCGCGCAGTATGTGGCTGACGGCAAAATGGTCGCGGGCTGGAATCAGGCCGAGATCGGCGTTTATTACAAAACGGACATCGTTATAAACGTGGCGAAGACCTATGGCGCACGCCTCATGTATAAGGCCCACAAGCTGATCGGAGAAACGCCTCCTGCCACGCTGGGCAGCCGTTTTGGGGAAAAGGCGCAGCCGGAAGAACAGGACAACATGCCGTCCGGCGGCCATATGGCTTCAAAGCACGGAGACGGCGGCAAGCGTCCGAAACCGTAACGGTCTTCAGTTCATTTTTTGCGGGAGGTCTTTGATCGCCTGGTCGACCAGCTTGTCGCCGTGTTTGGCCATGGCGCCGGTCAGCAGGTGTTCCGCAGCCGCAGCGGCGATGTCTGCCGCCTGATGGCGCAGGTCCTGCACGGCGGCGGCCTCTGCACGGGAGATGCGTTCCATCAGCATCGTTTCGTGCCGTTTCAGGCTGTCTGCGATATCCTGCTCGACCTTCTTTTTCATCACACTGACGGTTTCTTCCGCGTTTTCGATGATCTTTTTCGCGGTTTCGACGGCATCGTCTTGCTTCTTTTTGTAATCGGCAAGGAGCTGTTCCGCTTCGGCTTTCAGGCGTTCGGCTTCTTCAAGATCTGCCTTGATGCGCGCGGTGCGGTTATCGAGCGCGTCGAGCAGGGGCTTCCTGCCTTTTGCCCAGAGGGCGCCCCAGACCAGAAGCGCCGAAAACAGGATCCATATTTCCGGGTTCATGCCGCATGCTCCTTCAGGGCTGTTTCGACCGCGCGCTTTGCGTCCGCTTCGTCGACGCTCAGATTGGCGACCTTTTGCGTGATGTCGGCGGCGATGCCGGTCGCGATCTCGGTCATGGAGCCGAGCGCTTCCGTTTTCGCCTTGGCGATGTTGCGTTCCGTATCGGCCAGACGCTTGCGGGCTTTTTCGGCGAAGGCCGATTGCTCTTGCGCGGCTTTGGCGCTTGCGTCGCGCGCTGCGGCGGCCATGGCTGTGGCGGCCTTTTTCTGCGCTTCGGCAAGAGATTTCTCGTACGCCTTTTTGACCTTTTCCGCTTCGTCGTTGAACTGGCCCGCCTTGTCGAGGTTGCTGTCCTTGTGGGCTTGGCGGCGGTCAAGCGTCTCCCGTACGCGGGGCAGGGAGATTGCCGCCATCACGACATAGATCAGGGCGAAGCTGACAGCCAGCCAGAAAATCTGGCCCGGATAGGTGCTGGCGTCCATCTGCGGCAAGCCGCCGCCCCCGCCGGCACCGCCATCACTGGCGAACGCCTGCGCGGCAGGGAGCAAGCCGGCCGTGACCGACAGCGCTATGAAGGCCGTACGCTTCATCTTCCCGGCCTTTACTTGATGCCGTAGACGACGAAGAACGCCATGCCGAGCGCGTAAATGGCGATGGATTCGATCAGCGCGAAGTAAAGGATGACGTCCTTTTTGATGAGGGGCGCGGCGGAAGGATTGCGGCCCAGCGCGGTAACGACGTTACCGAACAGGATGCCGAGACCGACCCCGGAACCGAGAACGCCGACGGCTGCGATGCCCGCGGCGAGAATTTTTGCTACTTGTACGTCCATGATAGTTCTCCTTTTTGGTTGTTTTTCTTTAGTGTAATTCCACACCGTCCTTGAGGTAAACGCAGGTCAGGACGGCGAAGACGTGGGCCTGAATGAGCGCGACCAGGCATTCCAGCGCCATCAGCAGCGTGTTGACGCTGAAGGTGACGGCGGTGAACAATTTCATGCCGATGCCGAGGGCGATCATCGTGACGCAGAAGCCGCCGATCAGGCGCATCAGCATGTGTCCCATGACCATGTTGAGGCAAAGACGTATCGAGAGACTGACGGGGCGCGACAGGTAGGAGATGATTTCGACCGGAATGATGAAGGGCGCCATCACGATCGGCGTTCCCTTGGGGAAAAACAGGGAGAAGAAATGCAGGCCGTGCTTGGCAAAGCCGAGCAGCGTCGCGAAGCCGACGACCAGCGCCGCCAGCGCGCCGGTGACGATGATCTGGCTGGTGTAGGTATAGGCAAAGGGAATGAGCCCGAAAAGATTGCCCATCAGCACCACCATGAACACCGTGAAGACGAAGGGAAAATATTTCCGCGCCTCGTCATTCAAATATTCTTTGGTGAGGCCGAAAATGCTCTCATAGAGAATTTCGCTGACGTTTTGCCAGCGGCCGGGAACCAGCGCCTTGCGGCGGACGCTCAACGTCATGAGCGCGATCGTCAGCAACGCGCCGGCGATCATGAACGCCGAGGATTGCGTGAAAGGTATGTTCAGAGATCCGGCATGCAGCGGAACGAGGGTCTTGAGGCTAAACTGCTCGAGAATATTATCTGACAAAATATTAATCCCTAACTGCGGTCCTTGGTTGTATCTTCGGCCTTTTCCGGCTCTTTTTTGCTCTTTTTGTCTTCGTTCGCAGTTTCCTGCGTTTGCAGTCTTTGCATCCTCATAACGCCGGAGACGAAGCCTAAAAACAGAAAGGCAATCATCCCGAAAGGTTGGATGCCAAGCCAGCGGTCAATCCAATACCCTAAAAATACGCCAACCGCAATAGAAGCGATGAAGTCCGTTCCCATGCGCAGCCCGGCATTGCTTTCCATCGACATGCCCGATTTGGGCAGGGGAGATTCCGCCGGCGGCCTGTCTTTGGCTTCCTTGATTTTGCGGGCGAGTTCCTCTGGAGACTGGCTCATATGGTACTCTTGCGGCTCGGCACTTCGGTTGCTTGGACAGGCGCCCGCAACCTACAAATAGCGGCTTGAATTGTCAATAAAATTTATAGCGGAGCGGATGTGCGGCAGATGGGGTCGCTCTTGTGTTATGGATATTTAAAAGCTGACGCCCGTCGTACGCTGCAGGAGGACGTTGAAGAGCGATTTGTCCTCGTACTGGTTGACGTCCTGATTGCCGTCGATCTCGGCCTGCAGCAGCTTGCCATGATCGAAGATCAGCACGAGCTTGAGGACGTATCCCGTCTTGTTAACGCGCAGCGAGCCGAATCCCAGCGAGCCGCTGTCGTTGAGATTGGAGTAGGGCAGATAATAGCCGGTATATTTCATAAGCTGATGTCTGAATTTATCCAGTTGCGCGGGCGATCCTTGCACGATCGAGTTGCCGTAGAGGCTGGTTTGCACTTCGGGCAGGCTCATGCGCGAGAATTTATCCTTTGATATGGAGATTTCCTTGAAGACAGCGGCTTCGGTCATGCCGGGATGAAGCTCGGCGGCGCGCTGTTCCATATCCTCTTTACTTTTGAAGAGATTCGAATTGATGTGCTGGTCACCGACCGGGATGCAGGAGGTCAAAGCAAGTACAAGAATAGCGGCGGCAAATACTCTGATTTTATTGAATAGAATCCTTGCCTCTTTATTTGTAGAACATACGTTTACGGTTTGTTCCCGCATACTCCCTCACTAAAAAACCTGTGGGTACAACTATAATATGACATAATAACATTAATATGCCATTAACGGGTAATTATCCGTACGATATCAATGCTATAGAAAATATATTTCAGATCGCGTAAAGTCAAAAAAGTGCTTTAGGCGCACCGCATCTATCCATAAAATTGCTGCGGCGCAATATCGTTTTTGAGTCAATGAGGCTTTGGAAATGTTGTCGTCGCAAACCCCCTGGGTTTATCCGTCCATGCTGGCGGTCGCGCTCTGGGGCGTGTCGGCGTTTCTGCCGAAGCTGGCTTTGCGGCAGTTGCCGCCGTTGCACATGACGGTTTACTCCAATTGTTTTTTCCTGCTGGGCTGCGTTGCGTTGCAGGCGTTTTACGGCTTCCATGTGCAGTTCAACGCGCACGGCGTGCTATTGGCTGTGCTTGTGGGGGTCACCGGCACATTGGCGCAGATTCTCTATTATATTTCCCTGCGCACGAACTCTCTGACATACAACGTCGTGATCACCTCGCTCTATCCGGTCGTGGCGACGCTGCTGGCCTATTTGTTTCTCGGTGAAACGCTGAGCGCGCGTCAGGCGGCGGGCGTGGCGCTCGGTATTTTGTCCCTTTTGCTGATGGTGAAGGCGCGTGATCGCAAAACTGAAGGCACATAGCGGCTTTCTGCTGCCGCTGGCGGCGCTGGTATTGTGGGGGGTCTGGTCGTTTCTTCCCAAGATGGCGATGCAGTCGATGCAGCCGAACAGCGTCCTTTTATACGAAGCCGCGGGCGGCGTGATGGTCGCGCTGCCGCTGCTGTTGTTCATCAAGGGCGGCCTGTCGCGGAATAAAAAAGGCATCAGCCTCGTTCTCTTCGGCAGCAGCCTCAGTATCGTCGCGATCTTTTGCTATTACATCGCGCTGCGGGGCGGTCCGGTCGCGACGGTGGCGACCATCACGGCGATGTATCCCGTCGTCGGCGTGGCGCTGGCGCGGATCTTCCTCAAGGAAAAGCTGACCCGCTGGCAGTGGGTTGCGGCGCTGCTGGCGATGGTTTCCGTGTACCTGCTGGCGGGTTAGGCGGCCTTATCCCATTTCGGCGCGATGCCTGCGGGGTTGACGATGCGGCCGTCCGGACGGGCGAGGGCGAAGATCTCGTTCATCTCCCCGTCGCTTAAGGCGAAGTCGAAAATGTCGAAATTCTCGCGGATGTGTTTCTCGCTGCCGGCCTTGGGGATGGCGGCGACGCGCTCTTGCTGGATAAGCCAGCGCAGCGCGACCTGACCCGTCGTCTTGCCGTGGGCTTTGGCGATTTTGCCGAGCACGGGGTCGCCCGCGATCTTGCCTTGCGCCAGCGGGCAGTAGGCGGTGAGGAACATCCCGTGCGCGCGGATGTAATCGAGCAGCGGTTTTTGCGAGAGATACGGGTGATATTCCACCTGATTGGCGGCGAGGGGCGCACCGATCTTCTCGACCACTTCCTTCATTTGGGGAATGGTGTAATTGGAAATGCCGATCAATTTGGCTTTTCCGGCGTCTTTCACGGACTGCAGCGCTTTCATCTGCTCGGCGAAGGGCGCGGGCGACGACGGCCAGTGGATGAGCAGCAGATCGACGTAATCCGTCTTGAGCTTTTTCAGGCTTTCGTCGAAGGATTTTTGCAGTTTGCCTTCGGCGGCGTTGTCCGGCCAGATTTTGGTGGTGAGGAAGATGTCTTTGCGTTTCACGCCGCTCGCCGCGATGGCCGTGCCGATGTCGGCTTCGTTGTTGTAGAACTGCGCCGTGTCGATATGGCGGTAGCCGACCTCGAGCGCTTTGGAAACGGCGGTCTGGCAGGCGTCGCCGGTCAGCTTGTAGGTGCCGAAGCCGAGGGCGGGGATTTGCGTGTCTTGTGCCGTGATGGTGATCATGTCTTTCTCCTGAAATCTCTATTCCGTCGTTTTGCCGTCGAAGTGTTCGTGATTGGCTTCGGCGTCGTCTTTGGTTTTGTGGATCGTGCCGTCGATATGCTCGGGCGGGCCGTAGATGGTGTAAAGGTGCAAAGGTTCGGTGCCGGTGTTGATGACGTTATGCTCTGCGCCCTGCGGAACGATCACCGCGTCGTCGGGGCCCACTTTGTGGCGGGCGCCGTCGATCCACACTTCGCCTTCGCCTTTTTCGATGCGGAAGAACTGGTCGCGGTCGTCATGCACCTCCGCGCCGATATCGCATCCGGCGGGCAGGGTCATCAGGACGAGCTGGAGGTTATGCCCCGTGTAGAGCACGCGGCGGAAATCCGTGTTGTCCTCGGTCAGTTTTTCGATATTTCTGCAGAAGCCTTTCATGTGCATGCCTTTCCTTCAATGTCGCCATTTATAATAGCTATACATTTCGGGCGGGCAAGGCAAAAGGGCTATACGATGATGTCTAAAAGGATGCCGACTTTATAACTTTTGCACACATACGTATCTTTGGTGACGGGGGATTGCCAATAACTGACCGTATCCGGCGCGCCGCTCGGCTTCACCTTGACGATGACCAGCGAGGTGCGCTGTTGTCTCATCAGAAAATTGTTGGCAGGCGGCGGCAATATTTTCATGGCTTCTCCTGCAAACAGGAAAAGCGATTGCGGCCTTTTGCGCTTTGACGGGTATCAATGGCGCGATTTTATGCTGGGGGAATGTGCCGGAAGAAGAACGTTTTGCGATTTATTATAGAGTGAGATGTTATTATATTGCTTGATATGCGGCTTCAAGAGATTTTTGTATATTTTCATACGCATCATAGAATTTAAAGTAAATATCACTGTCGAGATTTATACTTACTACTAATCCTAAATAATGAGACGGGTCTTTATTGCCGCCCCCTGTTAAATAATGCATTCCCTTGCAATCCCTTCCTAATATAATTGCAGTGGAAATATCTCGTTCACTGATGCCTAATTTTCTTTGTAAAGTTTTAGCTGATACGCTTGTTATATGAGGATTGTAATTTATTAGTTGCTTTATATAGCGGATAATAACATCAAGCTGTTCTGGGATATGTGTCTTGAGGTCGGCATTATATATTCCGAATAATGTTATGACGTTATCTTCTGATGTTCCTATAGATGGATTTTTAAGCTTTATTAAACGGTGATCTATATTTTTATAATCAAAGGCTTCAGAAATCCCCTCACTTTTTACAAGATCCTTTTTGAGGACATGTGCGGGGATTTGTTCTCCTCTAAGAAAAGCCTGATATACTGTATCAAACCATGTTTGTTGATCTTGCGTTAAAGATATTTTTGGCAGGGTTATATAATTTTTGCCTGTATATTTAACATCTGGTTTTGGAAAGTTTCTTTCAAGAAAGCAGGCCTTTGTCTCGTTAAATTTTCGTATAGTAAGTTTTTTGAAATGGCGTCCTTTCTCATAGAGAAAAGAAATGATAATGGTCGTGATTAAACCATTTATTACTCCCCATAAAATTTTATTTTCTAGAGTGTTCATTAATCTTCAATGCGCCTCAGCCCAGTTCTTGCCCCAGCCGGTGCCGACTTCGAGCGGCACGCCGATGCCCAATCCCGCCGATTCCATGATCTTTTTCACCAGCGCCTCGGTCTCGGCTTTCTCCTGCACCGGAACCTCGAACAGCAATTCGTCATGCACTTGCAGCAGCATCCTCGCGCCGAGTTTCGCCTCGGCGAGCGCGGGGCGGAGCGCGATCATGGCGCGCTTCATGATGTCCGCCGCCGTGCCCTGCAGCGGCGCGTTGATCGCCTGGCGTTCGGCGAAGCTCTTCATCGGGCCCTTGTCGTTGATGCCGCGGATAAAGCATTTGCGGCCGTAGAACGTCTTCACATAGCCGTGCTTTTTCGCGTAATTTTTCGCGTCGTCCATGAATTTTTGCAGCTCGGGGAAGCGCGAGAGATATTTCCTGATGTAGTCCGACGCTTCCGCGGGGCTGATGCCGAGTTGCTTGGCCAATCCAAACCCGCTGATGCCGTAGATGATGCCGAAATTGACCGCCTTGGCGCGGCGGCGGATTTCCGGCGTCATGTCTTTCAGCGGCACGTCGAACACCTGCGAGGCCGTCGCGGCGTGAATGTCCACGCCGTCATGAAACGCTTTTTTGAGCGCCTTGATGTTGCCGAGTTCCGCGGCGAGGCGCAATTCGACCTGAGAATAATCGACCGATAGCAGTTCATAGCCCTTTTCGGGAATGAAGGCGGCGCGGATCATCTTGCCGTTGTCGGTGCGGATGGGGATGTTTTGCAAATTCGGATCGGACGACGACAGCCGCCCCGTGTTCGTGCCCGCCATGGAAAAAGAAGTATGGATGCGCCCCGTCTTCGGCGTGATCGCGGCGGGGAGGGCGTCGGCATAAGTGCTTTTCAGCTTCGACAGTTCGCGCCATTCGAGGATTTTATCGACGATCTCGTTGCCGGCGAGCTGCTCCAGCGCGTCCGCGCTTGTCGACCATGCGCCGGTCTTGGTCTTCTTGCCGCCTTCCAGCCCCATCGCGCCGAACAGCACGTCGCCCATCTGCTTGGGCGAGCCGATGTTGAAGCTCTGCCCCGCGATGTCGTAAATCTGCTTTTCGTTCTCGACGATCTGTTTGGCGAAGGAGTTGCTGAGACTTTTCAGTTCCGCCACATCGACCTTGATGCCGTTATATTCCATCTCGGCGATCACGGCGGCGAGCGGGCGCTCCAGCGTTTCATAGACCGTGACCATCTGCTCCTGCGCGAGGCGCGGCTTGAACATTTTGTGCAGTTGCAGGGTGATGTCGGCATCTTCGGCGGCGTAATCCAGCGCCTTGTCGAGCGGCACAAGGTCGAACGTCACCTGCGCTTTGCCCCTGCCGGTCACGTCTTCGTATTTGATCGTGTCATGTTCCAGAAAAGTTTTTGCCAGCTCGTCCATGCCGTGGCCGTGCGAGGTGCCGTCCAGCACATAAGAGAGCAGCATCGTATCGTCGACCGGCGCGATTTTGATATCGTAAGGGAAGAACATCTGCATGTCGTATTTTATATTGTGCCCGATTTTCAGCACGCTCGGGTCTTCCAGCATCGGCTTCAGGAGCTTCATGGCCTTTACGATAGGGATTTGGATGAGCTCCGGCTCCGGTTCTTTTTCCTTCATCGAAAAGTCGAAGCTTTCGCTATACCCCTCGGGGTTGCGGTGCTGCAGCGGAATGTAGCAGCCGTTGCCCGCCGCCGTGGACATCGAAATGCCGACCAGCTTTGCCCCCGCGGGCGTCAGCGATGTCGTTTCCGTGTCCACCGCGACGAAGCCCGCCTCGATCGCCATGCCGATCCATTTTTTAAGCGCGGTTTCGGTTTGCACGAGTTCGTAGCCTTGCGCTTGCGCTTTTTCGTGTTTGGCAGGTGTGGGCGCGGCCGGCGCTTCATCGTTCGCCGCGCCGAATTTCTTTTCCATCCGCGTCAGCACGCTTTTGAAGCCCTGTTCCTGCAAAAAGGCGAAGAGTCTGGCGGTATCCGGCTTTTTGACTTTGAGGTCGGCGAGCTTGAGCGGCACTTTGGCATGGTCGTCGAGCTTTACCAGTTGTTTTGAAATACGCGCCATCTCCGCGTTTTCGAGCAGTGCGTCGCGGCGTTTCGGTTGTTTGATTTCGCCCGCGCGTTTCAAGAGCGTTTCGAGATCGCCATATTCGTTGATCAGCAGCGCCGCCGTCTTGATGCCGATGCCGGGCACGCCGGGGACGTTGTCCGTGCTGTCCCCCGCGAGCGCCTGCACGTCCACCACCTTGTCGGGCGTGACGCCGAATTTTTCCAGCACCTCGCTTTCGCCGATATCTTTATATTTCATCGGGTCGATCATCCGCACGCCGGGGCGGACAAGCTGCATCAGGTCTTTGTCGGAGGAAACGATGGCGACGGGGTAGCCTTTTTCGTTCGCGAGGCGGGCGTAGGCGGCGATCAAATCGTCGGCCTCGAAGCCTTCCATCTCGATCGCGGGGATGGAAAACGCCTCCGTCGCTGCGCGGATGAGCGGAAATTGCGGGATCAGCTCCGGCGGCGTTTCGTCGCGGTTGGCTTTGTATTGGGGGTAAATGTCATTTCGGAAGTTTTTCCGCGCGGCGTCGAAGATCACCGCGATGTTCGGCACGTGCATGTCGGTAATGAGTTTGACCAGCATGTTGGTGAAGCCGAGCACGGCGTTGACCGGTGTGCCGTCAGCACGGGTGAGCGGCGGCAGGGCGTGATAGGCGCGGAAGATAAACCCCGAGCCGTCGATGAGAAACAGTTCGTTTTTACGGTCGTTTTCGTCCATGGGCGCCGCCTTCCGGAGTGCATATGTGCTGATCATGGACACTAGGATGCACGGCGGGCGAGGATGAGTCTAGAGCTTTTATTTCTTGCGTTTTCCACCCTTGTCGCGGCTTGCGGTGACGAGGGTGTTGATCGCGTCCACATGCGCTTTGGAGGCTTTGCCGGGCTTTTTGACGCCGCGCGGCGTCGCTTCGCCGAAGTTGCCGGTCGGTTCGCCTTTTCCGCGCAGGCTTTCGAGCAGCGCGTCGCCGAATTCGTCAATGTCGTGGTCTTTCGGATTGATCTTTTTCGGTGTTGATCTTTGCTCCGGTTTGTCGATGTGGGCGAGGGCATGGACGATAATGCTGTGCATGTGCGGGCTGACGAGGCCGTAGAGCAGGCTTTGGTCTTTTTCCAGCCACGACATCAACAGGCGTTGCGCCTTGAGGTGGTTGCCGCCGGATTTTTCCAGCGCGTCCTTGACCCGTGACAGTGCGTATTCTCTACTCATAAAACCCTCCCTTAAACTCGCTCAATCAAGAGTGGCATATCAGCAAAGTTCCGTCAATTCCTTCAAAATTTTGTGCGTGCCGCGCAGTCGTTGCGGCAGTTCGTCCCAGGCCTTGATAATGACGAGTTTCTGGTCTTCGGGCCGCAATTTGACCGTCCCCGGTTGTTTGGAAATATACTGCACCAGCTTATTAATATTGACCTTTGTGGACTGATGGAAGGAGATGAGCGCGCCTTTCGGGCCTGCGTCAATGCGCGCTACGCCGGCGATACGGCAAAGCTGCTTGATTTCCACAAGCTTGAGCAGATTTTCCACATCATCCGGAAGCGGGCCGAAGCGGTCGATCAGCTCCGCGGCGAAGCTTTCGAGCTCCTGCTTGTTGGCAAGTTCGGCGATGCGGCGATAAATGGAAAGGCGGAGGTTGAGATCGGGGATATAATTCTCCGGAATGAGCACCGGCATGCCGAGGTTGATTTGCGGCGACCAGTGATCGGCTTCGGGAATAATCTTGCCGCCTTCCTTGGCGGCGGCGACGGCCTCTTCCAGCATTTCCTGATACAGCTCGACGCCGATTTCGCGGATATGGCCGGACTGTTCTTCGCCCAAAAGATTGCCTGCGCCGCGAATGTCTAGGTCGTGGCTGGCCAGCTGGAATCCTGCGCCGAGGGAGTCGAGCTGCTCGATGGCATGGAGGCGCTGTATCGCTGACTTTGTCAGCGATTTGTTCTGCGCGTAGGTGAGGTAGGCATAGGCGCGCTGCTTGGCGCGGCCGATGCGCCCGCGGAGCTGATAAAGCTGCGCCAGGCCGAACATTTCCGCGCGATGGATGACCATGGTATTCGCATTGGGAATGTCGAGGCCGGATTCGACGATGGTGGTCGAAAGCAGAACGTCGAACGCGCCGTCGTAAAACGCGGTCATTTTTTCCTCGATGTCCTCTGCGCCCATCTGTCCGTGCGCGACGACGATTTTGAGTTCCGGCACCAGCGTGCGCAGGTCGCGCTCAAGCTCGGCAATGTCGGAGATGCGCGGGCAGACATAAAAAGATTGCCCGCCGCGGTAATGCTCGCGCATGAGCGCGTCGCGGATCACGACGGGGTCGTAAGGCAGAACGAAGGTTTTGACGGCAAGGCGGTCGATCGGCGCGGTGGCGATGAGGCTCAGTTCCCGCACGCCCGTCAGCGCCATTTGCAATGTGCGCGGGATCGGCGTCGCGGTCAGCGTCAACACATGGACGTTTTCTTTGAGTTGTTTCAGGCGTTCTTTTTGTTTGACGCCGAATTTCTGTTCTTCATCGACGATCAGCAGGCCGAGGTTGCTGAACTTGATTTTTTTGCTCAACAGCGCATGGGTGCCGATGACGATGTTGACATCGCCTTTGGCGAGGTCTTCACGGGTCTGGTCGGCCTCCTTCGCGGAAACGAAGCGCGAGAGCAGGGCGGTTTTGACGGGGAAGCCGTGGAAGCGTTTGGCGAATGTTTGATAGTGCTGGCGGGCGAGCAGCGTGGTCGGCGCGATGAGCGCGACCTGATGCCCGCTCAAAGCAGCGACGGAGGCGGCGCGCAAGGCCACTTCCGTCTTGCCGAAGCCGACATCGCCGCAGACCAGCCTGTCCATCGCCACGTCTTTGTCGAGATCGCCGAGCGCGTCCTCAATGGCGCGTTGCTGGTCTTCTGTTTCGGGATAGGGGAATCCGGCGGAAAATTTCTCGTAGATTTCCGGCGCAAGCTGGATGGGGTCGGAATGGCGCAAAATCCGCGCCGCCGCGATTTTGAGCAGTTCGTTGGCGAGCGCGAGCAGGTCTTTTTTGACGCGGGCTTTGCGTGCCTGCCACGCCGCGCCGCCGAGCTTGTCGAGCACCGCACCGGCTTCCGCGGAGCCGTAGCGCGAGAGAACGTCGAGGTTTTCTACCGGCACGAACAGTTTGTCGCCGCCCGCGTATATCAGTTTTAGACAATCATGAGGAATGTTTTCGACAACGACGGTTTCCAGCTTGTCGAACCGCCCGACGCCGTGATCCTCGTGGACGACATAATCGCCCTCATGCAGCTGGCTGATCTCGAACAGGAAGGCGTCGCTCTTCTTCTTTTTCTTGGTCGTGCGCGAGAGGCGGTCACCGAGCAAATCCTGCTCGGTCAGGACGGCGAGGTCGGCGGTTTCAAAGCCGTGTTCAAGCCCGAGGATGGCGAGGTCGTATTTTGGCGAGGTGTAAAGTCCTTGCTCTTCAAGCAGATGCTTCAGGCGGTCGCGCGATCCGAGACTATAGGCGGCGATCAAAACTTTCTTGCCCAGCGATTTGATATGCGCCGCGATGGCGGCATAAAGGTCGGCGCCGGACTGCGCGCGGACATCGCCGAAATCACGGCCCTTGCGTCCGCCCGCGTCCTCTTGTTCAGGGGGCGGCGCGAACGGTGAAAAGTCGATGGTGTCGTAAGATCCGAGTTTTTTCTCCCATTCCGCCTGCGGCACATAGAGCAGCGCCACCGGAACGGGGCGGTATTGCGCGGGCGTATCCTTCTGCTCGGCCTTGAGCATGGAGAGCCGTGCCTGATAAAGGTCTTCGATCTGTTGCAGCCGCATGTCGCGGGCCTGTTCGGCCTGATTGTCGAGCGTGATTGTCGCTTCCGGCATATAGTCGAACAGCGTTTCGAGGCGGTCGTAATAGAGGGGCAGCCAATGTTCCAGCCCCGCGTATTTGCGGCCTTCGCTGACGGAGTCATACAGCGCGTCTTCCTTGCGCACCGCGCCGAACAGTTCACGGTATTTGGTGCGGAAGTTTTCGATTGCCTCCGGCGTGAGCAGCACTTCGGAGACGGCGTAAAGATCGAGCGTGTCTTTGTCTTCTGTCGTACGCTGGCTTAAAGCATCGAAAGCACGGATATGCTCGATCTCGTCGCCGAAAAGGTCGATGCGCAGCGGCTCCGCGGAACCGGCGGGGAAAATATCGATCAGCCCGCCGCGCAGGGCGAATTCTCCCGCTTCGCGCACCGTTTCCGTGCGGTGATAGCCGTTGGCGGCGAGGAAGGTTTGCAGATGACGCACGTCGAGCCGTTCGCCCCTTTTGACCGAAAATGCAGAGTTTTTGAGCAGGTCGCGCGTGGGCACGCGCTGGATGACTGCGGCAACCGTGGTGAGGACGATCAGCGGTTTGTTACCCTGCCAGTGCATGAGGCGGGCGAGAGTTTTCAGCCGTTCGCCCACCACGTCGGACGTCGGCGAGATGCGGTCATAGGGCAGGCAGTCCCATGCCGGAAAGCGCAAGACTTCCACATCCGGCGCGAAGAAGCGCAAGGTCTCGTACATCTGCTCGAAGCGGAGGTCGTCGGAAGCGATGTGGATGACGGGATGAGGGGCTTTTTTCGCCAGCCGCCCCAAAAAGACAGAATCGTACCCCTCCGGCACGCCAAAAAGGGGGTGTCGTTTGTGGATTTGCCGTTGCGGCGCAGGGCTTGGTTCAGTCATATTGCCCTCGTTGGTTCGCGCAGGACTTGTAGCATTAAATCGGGAAAATGGCCAGCTTTTTCAAGCCGCTTCCTGCCGGTCGCCGAACAGCGCCGTGCCGACGCGCACGTGCGTTGCGCCGTATTTGATGGCGGTTCCGAAGTCCGCGCTCATGCCCATGCTGAGTTGTTTTAACCCCACTTCGCCCGCCAGCTTGGCGAGCAGGGCGAAGTGCAGGTCGGGCACGTCTTCTTCGGGCGGAATGCACATCAGGCCGATGATGTTCAGCTTCAACTCTTTGCAGGTTTGGTACAGCGCGGGCAGATCCTTGGGCGCGACGCCGCCTTTTTGCGGTTCCTCGCCGGTATTGACCTGAATGAAGCAGGGCAGCTCGCGGCCTTGCTTGTCCATTTCTTTGCGGAGCGCCTGGGCGAGCTCCTCGCGGTCGACGGTCTCGATCACATCAAAAAGCGCGACGGCGTTTTTGGTCTTGTTGGTTTGCAAATGGCCGATGAAGTGCAGCTGGATATCGGGATATTGTTCGCGCAAGGCGGGATATTTCTCTTCCGCCTCCTGCACGCGGTTTTCGCCGAAGACGCGCTGGCCGTCTTTTAAGAGGTTTTCGACCTTGTCCGCCGTTTGAAACTTGCTGACCGCGACCAGCGTGACGGAATCCGGCTTGCGGTCCGCCGCCTTGCAGGCCGAAATAATGTCTGCTTTGACGTCGGCCAATCCCATATCAGCTCCCCGTGACAGGGGTGAAGGCGGTCGGCGCGGGGTCGACGACGACAGGATGTCCTTCCTCAATCTGCAGCACGGCGAGGCCGCGCTCCGAAAGCCCGCTCGGCAGGAAGCGGAAGATGCCGTCGATGCCCGCGAAGCCGCGCGGGTTGGTGATCCGTGACGCGGTATAAGCGTCGGCATCGTCCGGCGCCGAGCGCGCCAGCACGGCGGCGAGCGCGGTCGCGTCATAGGCGAGCGAGGCGAGGCGCATCGGCGGCGTGCCGAAGTCGGCCTGATAGCGCTTCTCGAAATTGGCGCGCAGCTTCGGGTCCGGCGCGGCGAACAAACCGCCGAAAAGTCCCGGACTGTTCATCAGCGTTGAATCGTCCCACAGGCCGGTGCCAATGAACTTGATGCCGCTCGGCGTGCGCTGTTGATACGGCGGCGCGCCCCGCGGCAGCGGCAGATATTGCGAGATGCCGTTGTCGTTCAGCGTGGTGACCAGAGAGCGCAGGCCCTCGCTGCCGATCGGCAGCACCAGCGCGTTGAAGTCAAATCCGCCGCCGCTTTTGCTCTCGCTGGCGAAATCCTGCACATAAGACGTCAGCTCGATCTGGGTTGCGGGATAGCGGTAAATGCGCACCAGATCGGCGTTGCTCTTTTGCAGCGTGTTGATGACGATGTCGGCATATCGGGTGTCGGGCGCGAAGACGGCAATCTTGCCGAAGCCCTGACCGGCGGCATATTGCGCGACGCGTATGACCTGCGTGAAGGGCAGGAAGCCCATGACGTAGGTATCGTCTCCGGCGAGCGTCCAGTCGGTGGTGAAGGAGATGATCGGCGTGTTGGTGGGATTGACGACCGGCTTGATGGCTTTCAGGTCGCCCGCGAAAATAGGGCCGAGGATGAGCGCGCTGTGCGCGTTTATGGCTGCCTGCGCCGCGGCGATCGCGCCGGCGGAGGTGCTTTTGGTGTCGCGCGGGACGAGCTCGAAGTTGGCGCTGCCGATATCGAACAAGGCCATCTGCGCCGCGTTGAGCATCGACTGGCCGAGGCGGGACTGCGCTCCGGTCAGCGGCAGAAGAATGGAAACGATGATTTTATGAGGCGCCGCGGGGATGGCAGGGATGGGCTGCGCCGTGACCGGCGGCGTTACAGGCGCGTTCGGGGCCGCTGCGTTCGGCATTGGCGCGGCAGAGGGGGCATTCTGAGCCGCGGGTACGGTGGCCTGCGCCTCCACGGCCTTGCTTTGGTCGGAGAGAACCTGCCGCTGCCCCGGCGTTTGCCAGCTGATGTTGGGCATTACGGCGGGATTGCTGGTGACGATGCCCGTGTTGGCGGCGGCTCCCCATGGCATGTAGTAGCTGTTGCTGGCGCAACCGCTCAGCAACAGGGCGGAGAAAAGGGTGATCACAAGGCGGGTTTTTGCGTATACTCTCAACAAAGGAAGGTCTCCATGGTGCGTAAGACGGTTTTAGACACAGATTCGGACTTGCCGGCGGGGCTGTACATTATAGCCACGCCGATCGGCAATATAGAAGACATCACTTTACGTGGCCTGAGGATATTAGGAAAGGCGGATCTCATCGCTTGTGAGGATACGCGCGTATCCGGAAAGCTTACATCTTTTTACGATATTTCCACGCCGAAAACGCCTTATCACGACCATAATGCCGACGCGGCGCGGCCAAAGCTGCTCGCCATGCTGCGCGAAGGCAAGCGGATTGCATTGATTTCGGACGCCGGCATGCCGCTGGTTTCCGATCCCGGCTATAAACTTGTGGCGGCCTGCGCGGCGGAGGGTATTCCCGTGACCTGCGTTCCGGGAGCGTCTGCGTCGCTTGCCGCGCTCGCTTTGTCGGGGTTGCCGACGGACAAGTTTATGTTTGCGGGATTTTTACCGGTGAAACCGGCGGCGCGGCGTACGGCTCTGGCCGAACTCAAGGGCGTGCCGGCCACGCTGATTTTTTACGAAACAGGGCCGCGGCTGGAAAAAAGTTTGCAGGATATGCTGGAGGTTCTGGGAGATCGTCCGGCTGCCGTAGCGAGAGAATTAACAAAGAAATTTGAAGAAGTTAAAAGAAATACTTTATCTAATTTATTAGAAATTTATGCGGGCGGCGGAGAGACGCGCGGCGAGATCGTCATTGTCGTCGGCGCGCCGG
Source organism: Pseudomonadota bacterium (assembly GCA_021805245.1). GTDB lineage: Bacteria > Pseudomonadota > Alphaproteobacteria > Micavibrionales > UBA2020 > PALSA-926. The sequence continues at coordinate 46,475 of JAJZFS010000078.1, forward strand.
AAGAAGGCAGCTCAGGGGCATGGACGGAGGCAGATATCGATGCGCTACTGCTTGACATGATCAAAGGACAGGACATGAGCGTTAAAGACGCGGCTGCTTATGTAAGCGCGAAATCCGGCCTGAAAAAACGCGACGTTTACCAGCGCGCGCTGCTCCTGAACAAAAAGGAAGATAATTGATGGCAGAAACATCTCATAGCAAGGGCTTATTGGCTGAACTTAAAGCAAGATCTTACTTGCGCTCCAAGGGGTTCCGTATCCTCACAAAAAGATTTAAAACTCCACTTGGGGAAATTGATTTTATTGCGCAAGATGGCAAGATTCTCATCTTCGTTGAAGTGAAACTGCGCAAAACCAAGGAAGCGGCAGCGGAAGCCATTGATAAGAAGAACAAAAAACGCGTGCGCAACGCGGCGGAACTTTACCTTCAGCAGCATCCGGAGTACAATGACTTCGAGATGCGGTTTGATGCCCTGATCCTCGCGCCTGGTGCCTGGCCAGAGCATATTCCGGACGCTTTTTGATAAATCATCGTTCAAAAGGCCTTGGGGAAGGTCGTTCGCGAGGGGGAGAAATGCTTCAGCAAAAGCGTATGCGTTTTTTATCAGTCTTGCTGGCATCGGCTTGTTGCCTGCTGGCCGCGGGCTGCAGCCCGACAAGTATGGCGTTCGGATCCGCCGCGTCGATCGGCGTTGCGGCGGAGCAGGAAGGCGGCGTCACTGCTGCGGTCAAAGACGATGCCATCCAGCTTAGAATTGTCGATGCTTACATCCAGCATAATCTCAACCTGTTCCGCGATCTCAGTGTCACCGTCAAGGAAGGGCGCGTCCTGCTGACGGGATCCGTGCCCAATCCGGACATGCGGGTCGAGGCGGTGCGCCTTGCGTGGCAGGCACCAAACGTGAAACAGGTCTTGAACGAAATTGCGGTCAATCGGGGCGAGGGCATTTCCGGTGCCCTTGTCGACGGCTGGATCACCAGCAATATCAAGACCCGCCTGATGTTCGACAAATACGTGCAGTCGATCAACTACAACATCGATACGGTGGACGGCAATGTCTATGTCATGGGCGTGGCGCAGGATCAGAGCGAGCTCGAGCGCGTGCTGGCCTATGCGCGCAACACCAACCATGTCCGCAACGTCATCAGCTATGTCCGCCTGAAATATCAGGACCCGAACCAAATGCCCGGCGTGGCATCGGGTAATAATGGTTGAGGCGGACGCGGAAGATTCCGCCCCTTTTCAGTCGGCGGACGAGGCGCTTTCCTATCTCCGGCAGATCGGCGACCTTGCGGACGAGGATATCGTCCTTGCCGAAGCCGCGCTGGCGTTGGGATTGATTTTCCTGCCCGGCGTGCACGTTGACCGTTACCGCCAGCATTTGGCCAAGCTTTCCGGACAGGTGCGGGAGGAATACCACGCGCGGCTGCGTTTGGAAGAGAAGGACACGCTCGCCTTGCGTGTGCAGGTCCTGCGCAAGATCGTCCACGAGATGAACGATTATCAGGGCGACGATAAAAATTACGATGACCTCCAGAACGTCAACTTCATCCGCGTTATGGAGCGGCGCAAGGGATTGCCTATATCGCTGGGCATTCTTTACATTATTCTGGCGCGCGGGATGGGGTGGGTTTGCGAAGGCCTCAATTTTCCGGGGCATTTTCTGGTGAGGATGGAAATGGACGGAGAGCGCGTCATACTCGATCCGTTCAAGCAGGGCCGCGAGATGGACGCTGCGGCGTTGCGCGAGCTCCTCAAGTCCATCGTGGGCACAAGAGCGGAACTCTCGCATAACTATTACGATGCCGTTTCCAACCGCGAAATCCTGGTGCGGCTGGAAAACAACCTCAAGAAGCGCCTGATCGACGGCGAGGAGTACGCCGAGGCTATCCGCGCTGTGGAGGCGATCGGCGCCTTTTCACCGGATGAATACCGTATTTATCTCGACAAGGGCGTGCTCTACGCCAAGCTGGGGCAGGGCGCACTGGCCGTGGAAGCTCTTGAAGCCTATATTGCCAAAACGCCCTATGCGCGCGAAAAACAGCAGGCGCACTTATTATTACAGCAAATAAAAGCATCGCTTGATTAAGGGGCAACTCGCCGGCTGACAAAAAACGGAGATTAAGGTATGATTTATAAGATGTTTATGTTTGAAAGAAGGATGTTGTCATGTCCCTGATCACTTTGGCTATGCTTATCGCCCTGTCGCTGCTTTATATGACACGGTGGACGGTTAGAAAAGAGAATGACCCTTTGTTCAATCTGGTGGACAAATCGGACGGTTATCTCACTAAATTCGATGATTTTTTGAGGAAAACCATCCACTGCGATGCGCTGACGGCGTTCTTTATATATGCCATTGCGGCTGCGCTTTTCACGCTGCTGCTGCCGCTGGACCCTCAGGGTCTGCTCATCCGATTTTTCGCAAACGTGGTGGCCGCGTTGATGATATTGCCGTTCGTGGTCGAAAAGGCCGTTGTCAAATACAAGGATAAGGTAAATGCCGCCATCCTTCAGGAACTGGCGAACCTCGCCGCCTGGGTCGTGAGGAATGAGAAATATTTTACTTTCGTCGGCGCGGGCTTCGCCGTTCTGCTGTTCTTCGTCCTGTTTAGATAGTGCGTTGCGCATAAAAAGCCGCTCCCTTTGACAGGGGGTATAGTGTAAGGGCAGAGAGTTCCGATTTTTGACCACACGCCCAAAGATTAAGAAAACAACCCTTACCTTCTCTGGCAGGGGCTGTTTTCTTAATGATAATATATCCAAACCCATCTTGTTGATATCAAGCATCATCCTGAAGCGCTTGATCAAGAGGCCACTGAAGAACTGCTTGAAGTCATTCGCGCATATTTAAAGTAGGAGATTACTATGACTGATATGGAACCCCAGCCTGAGGTAGAATTACCAATTTTCCCACAAATTCATAGTCATGCTTTCCTGGGTGAGAAGCACGAAGGCTCGGAACGTCGGACATGGTCGGTAATCTGGCTTTGCGGCATTATGATGGCCGCCGAGATCATTGGTGGAAAATTATTCGGGTCTTTGGCTTTGATTGCTGATGGCTTACATATGTCCACTCATGCGGGTGCATTGCTACTGGCGGCCTTGGCTTACACTTATGCGCGTAAACACGTTCACGATGATAATTATGTTTTCGGTACAGGAAAGGTTGGCGATCTTGCAGGATATACAAGTGCAATCATTCTGGCTACGATTGCCTTGCTGATCGGCTATGAAGCTGTCATGAGGTTTTTGAACCCCGTTGTAATTCACTTTAGCGAAGCTATTCCAATTGCCGTTCTTGGCCTTGCCGTTAATGTTGGAAGCGCATGGCTCCTCAGTGCTGGCGGCGGACACCATCACCACGGTCATGGGCATCATCATGACGATGATCGCAGCCATGACCATCACGACGAGACGCGCCGTATCGGCATTGATCAAGGAATGTTGATCCTTGAAATCTTTGAAGATGGTATACCACCGCACTTCAGGGTACGCACAGAAAATATGAGAGTGCAAGCCCAAGACTTGGCAATCGAAACAGTGCGCGCGGATGGAAAACGTGAAATATTTACCTTTGTGGATAAGGGGGGGTACCTGGAATCCCGTACTGAAATTCCCGAGCCTCATGAGTTTTCGGCAAAAATACATCTTACAAGTGAGACGGGGTCTCAAGTTTATCAAACCGAGTTTGAAGAGCATAGCCACGGTGCAGAGGATGGACGTATACATGCCGATCATAACATGCGTGCTGCTCTTGTTCATGTCATGGCTGATGCCGCTGTGTCTGTTCTGGTTATCATTGGACTGTGTCTAGCCTATTTCTTTGGCTGGCTTTGGATGGATCCGCTTGCGGGTATGGTGGGAGCATGCGTCATTGCCAGTTGGTCTTATGGCCTCATGAGAGACACATCTGGCATTCTGCTCGACCGAAACCCTGACCGGAACATGACTAAAAATATACGTGCAGTCATCGAGTCCGAGGGTGATCGATTGACCGACTTGCATTTGTGGCGGTTGGGGCCGGGGCATATGGGGGCTATTCTGTCGGTAGCGACGGCTACCCAAAAGTCTCCTGGTTACTTTAAAACGCGGCTTTCAGGTTTTCAGTCATTATCTCATGTGACCGTTGAGGTAGTGACGATAGCTGAACCTTCTCTTGCCTAGGGCGTATATCACGTTACACATCCTCTTATGTATGCGCATGTGAAAACCATATATTTTCAGCACTCTCATGTACATATAAGAAGACAGCCCCTACCAGTGAAGGTAAGGGCTGTTTCTCAATCTTTGGGTGTACGGCCAGAAACCGGAACTCTCTGGCCTTACACTCTACCTCCACCCTTTGACAGGGGGCGGCCTTTTTGTCTTGAGCGCTCCGGGCTTTTTAGCCGCGCAGGCCGAGGCTGTCGATCAGCCCTTCATAGCGCTTCGGATCGACCGTCTTGATGTATTTCAGAAGGCTGCGGCGGTTGCTCACCATGGTGAGGAGGCCGCGGCGGCTGCCGAGATCTTTCTTGTGTGTTTTCATGTGCTCGGTCAGGTTCTTGATGCGGCCGGTCAGAATGGCGATCTGCACTTCCGGTGAACCTGTGTCCTTCGGCGTGGTCGCGTATTTCTTGATCAGCGCCTGCTTTTCTTTCTTCTCAATCGACATCGCATACTCCTTTTTAAGAGCTAGAGGTTGAACACGCGCACCGGATGCAGTTGAATGCCGTCCTTTTCGAGGAGAGCAAGCGGCTTGTTATCGCCGATGCCCAGTATGAGGTCCGTCATGTCGTCGATGCCCGCGATATCGAGGCGGCCAATATCCTGACGCGACAGAAGCCTGATGCTCTGGCCCTGCTTGATGCGGCTGATCTCGTCGTCCGTCAGGGCGAGGGCCGGGATGTCGTCCAGCACTGTCTCGACAGGCAACAGGTACCGATCAGGGTCGGCAGATTGCACCATTTTCTCGAATACGTCCAGCGAAATCGCGCTTTCAGCCTCAAAAGGGCCTACGGCAAGCCTCCGGAGCGACGAAACATAGCCAAAACAGCCCAAAATCAAGCCCATATCGCGGGCGAGGGCACGGACATAGGTGCCTTTGCCGCATTCCATCTCGAAGGTCGCCGTGTCGGTTGTGGTGCCGGTGAGGCGCAAATCGTAAATGGAAACGATGCGGGATTTGATCTCCACGTCCGCGCCGGCACGGGAAATATCGTAGGCGCGCTGGCCATCGATCTTGATGGCGGAGAACTTGGGCGGCGTCTGCTCTATGTCGCCGATGAACTGCGGGATCAGGGCGGTGATTTCCTCCGCCGTCGGGCGTTTGTCCGAGGTTTGGGTGACCTCGCCTTCGCCGTCGTCGGTGTTGCGCGCTTCGCCCCACGTTACGGTGAATTCATAGACCTTGTCGCGATCCTGCGCGAAGGGGATGGTCTTGGTCGCTTCGCCAAGCGCTATCGGCAGCACGCCGGTGGCGAGCGGATCAAGCGTGCCCGCATGGCCGAGCTTCTTCGCGTTGAGGATGCGGCGGATGCGGCCGATGGCTTGTGTCGATGTCAATCCTTGCGGCTTGTCGATATTCAGCCAGCCGTTGACGACGATGCCTTTTTTATTGCGGCCCATTTATTCTTCTTTTTTCTCTATGTCGCGGCGCACGCGCTCCTGTTTCAGCAGGTTTTCGATGCGTTCGGCCTCGTCGAAGCTGCGGTCGATCTTGAAGGTAATGCGCGGGATGTAGCGCAGGTCGATCTTGGGCGCGATTTCGCTGCGGAAGTAGCCGGCTGAGCGGTTGAGCGCGTCGAGCGTTGCTTCCGCGTCCTTGCCGCCGAGCGGCATGATGAAGGCGGTGGCGTTCTTGAGATCTGGGCCGATCTCGACGGCGGTGATGGTAACGCGATGCGCGTCCAGCAATGCGGGGTCGTGAAAGCTGCCGCGCTGGAGCGTTTCAACCAGCAGGTGGCGGATTGTTTCGGCGACGCGCAATTGGCGCTGCCCCGGCGGCGTCCGGCTGGCGTGTGATCGCGTTCTTCTCATGGTGTTGCTGCGCCTTCTTTAAGCCAGTTTGCGTTCGGTTTCTTCCATCTCGAAGGCTTCGATCACATCGCCTTCCTTGATGTCGTCGTAGTTTTCGAACGCCATGCCGCATTCATAACCCTTCTGCACTTCCTTGACTTCGTCCTTGAAGCGGCGGAGCGTTTTGAGCGTGCCTTCGTGGATGACGACGTTGTCGCGCAACAGGCGGACCTTTGCGCCGCGGCGGACGAGGCCTTCGGTAACGAAGCAGCCCGCGATCTTGCCGGCCTTGCTGACGTTGAAGACCTTGCGGATTTCGGCGTAGCCGATGAACTTTTCCTTGACGTCGGGAGAGAGGAGGCCGCTGAGCAGCTGCTTCACTTCGTCGATGACTTCGTAAATGATCGAGTAGTAGCGGATCTCGACGCCGTCGCGCTTGGCGAGGTCGCGCGCCTGCGGATTGGCGCGGACGTTGAAGCCGATGATCAGTGCCTTGGACGCATTGGCGAGCGTGACGTCGGATTCCGTGATCGCGCCGACGCCGGAATGCAGCACCTGCACCTGAACTTCCTTGTTTTCTTCGGTCAGCTTGTTGAGCGCGGATGCGATGGCTTCGACGGAACCGTGCACGTCGCCTTTGATAAGCACGGGCAGGTTCTGCGCGACACCGGCCTGAATCTCGCTGATCATCTGGTCCAGACCGCCGCGGCCTTTCTTGGTCTTGGCGGCGGCGAGGGCGCGCTTCCTGCGCAGGCGGAAGTCGGCGATGTTGCGTGCCTTGGCGTCGTCTTCGACGACGGTCAAATCGTCGCCCGCTTCGGGCGTGCCGGAAAGGCCGAGCACTTCGATCGGCTGGCCGGGCAAGGCTTCCTTTACCTGCTGGCCGCGGTCGTTGATGAGCGCGCGGACGCGGCCCGTTTCCGTACCGGAGACGAAGATGTCGCCCTGTTTCAGAGTGCCATTTTGCACCAGCACAGTGGCCACCGGGCCGCGGCCCTGATCGAGGCGGGATTCGACGACGGAGCCGATGGCGGTACGGTCGGGGTTGGCGCGCAGGTGCAGGACTTCGGCCTGCAGCAGGATCGCCTCTTCCAGATCGGTGAGGCCTTTTTTGGTCTTGGCGGACACTTCGACGCACTGGCTATCGCCGCCCATTTGCTCGACGACGACTTCGTAGCTCAGCAGTTCCTGACGCACCTTGTTGGGGTTGGCGTCGGGCAGATCGCATTTGTTGATGGCGATGATGAGCGGCTTGCCCGCGGCCTTGGCGTGGCTGATCGCTTCGACGGTCTGCGGCATGACGCTGTCGTCCGCCGCGACAACGAGGACGACGATATCGGTCACGTCGGCGCCGCGCGCGCGCATCTCGGTGAAGGCGGCGTGGCCGGGCGTGTCGATGAAGGTGATCTTCTTGCCGGACTTGGTTTGAATTTGATAGGCGCCGATGTGCTGGGTGATGCCGCCCGCTTCGTGCGCGGCGACGTCCGCGGAACGGATGGCGTCGAGCAGGGAGGTTTTGCCGTGGTCGACGTGGCCCATGATGGTGACGACCGGCGGTCGGGATTTGAGCTCTTCTTCCTTGTCTTCGACGCTGTGCGCGCCGAGTTCGACGTCGGATTCCTGCACGCGCTTGAAGGTGTGGCCGAATTCCTGAACGATCAGCTCGGCCGTGTCGGCGTCGATGGACTGGTTCGCCGTTGCCATGATGCCGAGACTCATGAGTTTTTTCACGACATCGCCGAGCTTTTCCGTCATGCGGTTGGCGAGTTCCTGCACGGTGATGACTTCGGGAATGACCACTTCGCGGAACTGCTTGACTTTTTCCTGTTGTGCGGCGGCCTGCTTGCGCATGCGCTCGCGGGCGCGGCGTTGCGCGGCCATGGAGGGCGTGCGGCCTTCGCGGTCGCCGATCGTGTCGTTGATGACCTGATGAACGGTCAGTTTTCCGCTGTTGCGGCGGTTGCGCGTAGTGCTGTTGCGCAGGCCCGGCCGTTTTTTGCCGAAAGCGCCGGCATCATCTTGCGTGTCGGCGGCGGGACGGCTGTAAAAATCGACCTTGCGCCCGCTGGGCTTTTTGTCCGCGGGCGGCGCGACCACGGCCGCCTCCGCGGCGCCGGGGGCGGCGGTTTCGGCCGTATTCGTCTCTATGCTTTCGGAGACGGCTTCTTCTTCTTCGATTTCCGGTGTCTTGATGACGAGCTTGGTCTGATAGGGGGTCGTCGTCGTTTCCTTCGGCGACTCCTTGGCCTGTTGCAGCGCGCGGACGCGGCTTTCGCGTTCGGCATCCGTCAAATGCAAGTCTGTATCGGAGGCGGCAGGTTTGGGCGTCGTGTCGGCGCTTGCGCCACGCTTCTTGCGGACTTCCACGGCGACAGGCTTCGAAGAGCGTCCCATCGCGACATTGTGCCGCTTCGGTCCGGCGCCGAGGGGCGCCTTTAGGCTCAGCGTTCCTTTTTTGTCCGGTTTCTTTTGCTCTTTTTCAGATTTGTCCGTCATTGTAAGCCGTTTCACTTTCCTAGAGATTATCCGTTGCTCGCGGTTTTGGCGTCGTCACCATTGGCGCCGTCAGCAGGGGGTTCGTCGGCAAACCATCCGGCGCGGGCCGTCATGATGACTGCGTTTGCCTGGGATTCCGTCAGTTTGTCTTCACCGACGATTTCGCGCAGCTCGTCGCCGGCAAGGTCACCGAGATCGTCCATCGTCTTCACGCCTTTTTCGCCGAGGACGATGATCATGTCCTGCGTCAGGCCGTCGACGGCGGAAAGCTCCGCGCTGATGCCGATTTCCTTGGCGCGCTTTTCAAAAGCGTCTGTTTTGGCGCTGAGCCAGCTGGAAGCGCGGCGTTTCAGTTCCACTGCGATATCTTCATCGAAGCCCTCGATGCGGGCGATTTCGGCGTCGGAGGTCTCGACGATGTCTTCGATGGAAACGAAGCCTTCGACCACCAGCAGGTGGGCAATCACCTCATCCACGTCCAGCGCCTCGATGAAGAGGGTGGAGCGCGTCTTGAACTCGTTCTGGCGGCGTTCGGATTCTTCCGCTTCCGTCATGATGTCGATGTTCCAGCCGGAAAGCTGCGTCGCGAGGCGCACGTTCTGTCCGCGGCGGCCAATCGCCAGAGACAACTGGTCGTCGGGTACGACGACATCAAGTCTCCGGTTGTCCTCGTCCATGACGACTTTGGTGACTTCGGCGGGCGAGAGCGCGTTGACGACGAAAGTCGCCGTGTCCTGCGTCCACGGAATAATGTCGATCTTTTCGCCCTGCAGTTCGCCGACGACGGCCTGCACGCGGCTGCCGCGCATGCCGACGCAGGCGCCAACCGGATCGATGCCGCCGTCGCGGGAGATGACGGCGATTTTGGCGCGGGAGCCGGGATCGCGGGCAACGGCCTTGATCTCGATGATGCCGTCGTAAATTTCAGGCACTTCCTGCTTGAACAGCTTGGCGAGGAAGTCGGCGTGCGTGCGGCTCAAAAAGACTTGCGGGCCGCGCGGCTCCTGACGGACGTCGTAGATGTAGGCGCGGACGCGGTCGCCGGTCTTGAAGTGTTCGCGGGGCAGGGCGTCGTTGCGGCGCATAAAGGCTTCGCCGCGGCCGAGATCGACTGTGACGTTGCCGTATTCCACGCGTTTGACCACGCCGGAGACGATTTCGCCCACACGGTCCTTGTATTCTTCGTATTGCTTTTCGCGTTCGGCGTCGCGCACCTTCTGGAAGATGACCTGCTTGGCGGTCTGCGCGCCGATGCGGCCGAAGTCGAATGACGGCAGTTCGTCGATGATGAATTCGCCGAGCTGGATTTCTTTGTTGATCTTCTTCGCGTCCTTGAACAGGATTTGCTGCGGCTCGAGTTCCGGCGTTTCGGGGTTGAAGGCCTCGACGACTGTGCGGTAGCGGTACAGCTTGATCTCGCCGGTTTTGCGGTCGATCGTGGCGCGGATGTCGTGATCGTAGCCGTATTTCGAGCGGCCGGCTTTCTGGATCGCCTCTTCCATGGCGACAATGACGATCTCGCGGTCGATGTTCTTCTCACGAGCGGCGGCGTCTGCGACTTGAAGTAATTCCTGCATCTCTTGTTTTCCTGTTCTCCTAGTTGGCTTTTTTGCTGCGTTGTTTCGGTTTTAAAAGTTCTTCTACGATAGTCAATTTGGCTTTTTCAATGCTGTTGAAAGGGATCTCCGTCTCGCCGTCTTCCGTGGCGATCAAAACGGATTTGCCTTTCGTGCCCTTCAGTATGCCGCGGAAGCGCTTGCGGCCGTCGATGGCGGGTTCGATCTCCACTTTCGCATCTTGCCCCGCGAAGCGGTCGAAGTCCTTGAGGCGGGTCAGCGGGCGGTCGATCCCCGGCGAGCCGACCTCGAGAAAGTAGGGCTTGTCTTCCATCACGTTCTCGACGTCCAGCACCACCGAGATGGCTTGGGACAGCTTGCCGCACTCGTCGATGGTGATCGTGCCGCCGTCTTTCGTCTCCGGATTCCATGGCCTTTCCGCCATGATCTGCAGGGTCGGCTTGCCCGAGCCGGTGATCAGTACGCGCACCAGTTCAAACCCCATGGATTCGGCAGTCGGGGTGATGGCGTGTTCGATCTTTTGAATAAGCGGCGGTTTGTTCACGTCTATAAAATTTCCTAAGCAAAAGGGCGGGCTCTTTTGAAGCCCACCCTTTTTGTTAATGCCGACTACAGGCATATCACCTATATCAGCTTGGGATTTAGCAGGTTTATACCGCCTGGAGAGGCCCTTTAGCAAGGTTTTTTTTCGCATTTATTAAGTCTTTAAATGGTCCTTATCGCTTTGTATTTTCATAATAATTAACATTTTTTTCCACCTCTTTCATAATTTAATTATTTTTTAACATAATTTGTATAAAGTTTTACTGGTAATTGAAATAACTATATACATAATTCGTGAAACGTTGCTATAATAAGGAGTATAGGGGTGGTAGACGAACTTTGGAAGATTAGTGCTGCTGCGGCTCAAGCGGGGAGATTTGGCGGGATGGACTCGAGGCAACTTTTGCAACTGGCGCAAGACACGACACCTCAGGGGCGTTATGTGCTGGCTAATGCGGTTTCCGGTTTTTTTGAAAATGACGAACTGAACGAGATGGAACACCGTCTTGTTGTCGAGATCATGATGCAATTGATCCGGCAGGCGGAGCTTGACCTGCGCGAGGCGCTGGCGGAGCGGCTGGCGGTTTTGTCGAACGTGCCGCCGGAGGTGGTGATCTTCCTTGCCAATGACGAGATTTCCGTGGCGCGGCCGATTTTGCGCCAGAGCACGGTTTTGAACGACGTGGACCTTGTCTGCATCATATCTTCGAAGAGCGCGGAATACTGGCGCTCGATCGCGCAGCGCCAGCAGATCAGCCCCGTGGTGGTCGGACGGCTGATCGATACGGGCGACGCGGGCACGGCGGTCAACATAGTGGAGAACCCGAACGTCATGCTGCCGAAGAACAGCATGAAGCGTCTGGTCAAGACGGCGGTGACGTACGAGAAGCTGCAGGAATCCCTGCTGCGCCGTCCGGAGGTCGACAGCGATCTGGCGGCGGACCTGTACGGCTGCGTTTCGCAAAAGCTGAGATACGAAATTTCGCAGCGTTTCAAGATTCCGGCCGAGAGCATCGAGCTGGCGCTCGACAATCTGGTCGAGGAACTGTGCCGCGAATCGCGGGGCAGCGTGCACGTGACGCATGCCATGACGGCGCTGGCGCAACGTTATCAGGAGCGGGGCGAGCTTTCGCCGAACCAGATGATCAAGACGCTGCGCCGCGGCCAGATATCGTTTTTCATCGCGCTGCTCGGCGTGAAGCTGGAGCTGCCGCCCGATGCCGCGCTGCATATCGTCCGCAAGGAAGGCGGCAAGCCCTTTGCGATCGCCTGCCGTTCGATCGGCATGATGAAGACGGAGTTCGCCTCGATCTATCTTCTCAGCCGCCCCGCGCGGACCGAGGACAAGGTGGTCGACCAGCTGGAGATGGCGCAGGCGTTGAAATACTTCGACACCGTCCGCGACGCGGACGTGATGCGCATCCGCAAGGAGTGGGCGCGCAATCCCGACGCCGTTTGATCTCACAGCGTATACCATGTGCCTTTGCCGCGCCCGTGGCGGCGGACGATCCCGTCCGCGACGAGCTTGCGCAAATGGCGCTTGATCGTATCGCGTCTGGTGCAGGTTTCGTAGGCGAGCTTTTTGGCCGTCAGGCTTTGCTTCCTTTTCAGCCAGTAGATGATCTCCACCGCGACGGGATGCAGCGCGTCGCCTTTGCTCCCGCCGCTTGGGTCGCAATCTTGGGTTGAGGGGGTCAGATCGGTCTTTTTCATGGTCGTATCGCCCCGCATTCCGCCGGTATGGACCCGCAAGCGCACCGCATCGCCCCCGTATGGCCCCGCACAAAACCGCAGGTTCCGCCAAACGGGGCGAAACGGCCTGAAACGGTTTCAGGCCTTGCGTAACGGGGACAAACGGCGGGCGAGGGGTGCGGAATGTTGCGCGGGCGGCGAAACGCAAAAGCGCCTCCTTTCGTTCGCGTCAAAATAAAAAAGGACCCGTCGGCGCGATGCCAGACTGGGTCCTTACCTTTAGCACAAAGATGGGACGAACCCACCACATGAGCGGTTTCTATTCAATCATGGATTGTGGTGAGAGTCAAGACATATATATAAATACGGTCATTGGCCTAGGATACTTTCGCTGCAGAGAAAACACAAATATCGTTTATAAGGTCAGACATTTCTTGAGGAACTTCGTCTACATGCATTGCATCAATAATTGCGGTAGGCGTTATATTAACCCCATATTTGCTTTGCAGGTGTACATTAATAGCACTAATGGCCTGCTTACCCGGTATTGCTAATAGTCTCCATTCGTAATTTTTCCAACGTTTCCCAAACTTCTTCAAAGCCTCTTCATTGGCCTGCGCTTCACTAATATATGAGGGATATTTTTTGCGGTAGTTTTTTATTGCATCTAGGAACTGTGCTGTTACATATTCCTTTTTTTCCTCCGCAAAAGTATTCAAAAATTCATTAATATCCATGTCATATTTTATATCGCAATTTTCTCGTTTTGCTTTATCGGCTATTTTGCGGGTAATCGCACGATCGATTGCACTGGGTACAAGTAGAAAGTTTTCTATTTCTTTTCGGTCATGAATTTTAGCGTAGCTACAGATAGTCTTTATGTCTGAAGATATATGAGAACATTCTTCGTCGCATCTATAGTCTTTATCCATTATAGCTGCAGCCAGAATTTTTCCGCCAAGTGTTTCTTCCATGCCATCTTTTAAACTGCGAATTCGTTCCGGATTAAAGCCTTCAACTGGAACGACAGCAAAAGCACTTCTATTGCTTACGTTATTGACCTTTAACTTTTGTGCAAATTTTCCAAGGATTTGAAAATCTTTACCCTCAACGAATAAAGCCCTTCTTGTCTTCGCGAGTTGTGTCAAAATAGGATTGAGGTTTGTGCCTAGAGTTTTAAAAACATCTTCTAATTGCATTGGATTGTTTATACGGCGTGAAGATATCCTCTTCTTGCTAATAAGAATGATATCGTCAGGCTCTGCTTCGGTAATTATTTCGGTAGAGTGCGTCGCGATCAGAATGTCTGAACCCATATTGCGTAAAATGCTGAGTAATTGACGTTGAAGTTCGGAATGTAGGTAAATATCAGGTTCATCAATCAGGAAAAGCGCAGCATCATTTGACTGAATAAGGTGTGTTAGCATTTGGCACCAGACTTGGAAGCCAAAACCGGCCCAGAATATTTCCCTTGGAATACGATCTTCTGGGCAAAACATGTGAAGTCTGGTTTTTCCTAGGAAGTGTTCTATTGTTGGCGGCTGGATATCCATGCCAGGCCAAGTTCGCTTTAATAGGGCTTGGAAGTCTTTAAACTTCTCTGGGTAATGGTACCAAATATTTCTAAAGTTACGTGCGGCCTTATAATTATATAACGCTAATCTTGCTGCTTCTTTCCCAAATAATTCTTCGTGATGTTCTACGGGGCCTAGAATTGGTACAAAGCCAATTGGGCAGTTATAATTTTTTTTAAAGCTGCTCGGAGAATGTTGTTGTTTTCCTTGAGCGTCCGCAATGAGGTGACATGTGCCGTGTTCAGGAAAGTATAGTGTTAATTCATTTTTATTTGATAGGGTGAAATTAACAATCGCTGGTTCCGCATCATCATAGTTATAAAAAATGTTTTCTTCAGCCACTGAAATAGATTGTAAATGAATTTTATATCCAAAAACTTTGCCTAGCAGTCCACTGAAAAACCCTCTTTTTTGCTGAGGTTTCGCATCTTTTGGGATGTTTGTCTGATTTTTTCATGCGGGTGGGCTGATGATCGACGCCGCATCGCGGCGTTTTTTTGTTTTCGTGGC
>JAJZFS010000105.1 GCA_021805245.1 Pseudomonadota bacterium
GCTTTTTTAATGGTGCGGTCGAGAAGACTCGAACTTCCATGGGTCGCCCCGCTACCACCTCAAGGTAGTGCGTCTACCAATTCCGCCACGACCGCACATCGTGTAGGCTTCAGTCATCTGAGGTGGATATTTCAATAACAGATTGCCCACGCCAAGGCAAGCGCCTCGGTGGGCTTGTAGAGGCTTTACAGGCTTATGTAATTTATATAGGCTGATCCCATGCAAACAATGCCTAAAACAGCGCCCGATCGCCCCCTGACCGACTGGCAGGCCGCCGAAATCCCCGTGGGGTATGAAGAGGCCGTGCGCGCCATGGAAGAGCGGGTCAGGGCCATCCGCGAGGAGGGGGCAAAGGGGCTGGTCTGGCTTCTGGAACATCCGCCGCTCTATACAGCGGGCACCAGTGCCAAGTCTAAAGACTTGATAAATAATAATTTTCCTGTTTATGAGGCAGGGCGCGGCGGGCAATATACCTATCACGGCCCCGGCCAGCGCGTCGGCTATGTTATGCTCGACCTGCACCAGCGGGGGAGCGATCTCCGCCGCTATATCTGCGACCTCGAGGAATGGATGATTCTCGCCTTAAAGGATTTCGACGTAACGGGCGAACGGCGCGAAGGCCGCGTCGGCATCTGGGTGAAAACGCAGAACACCGAGGCCAAAATCGCCGCCATT
Organism: Pseudomonadota bacterium; assembly: GCA_021805245.1. Taxonomy (GTDB): domain Bacteria; phylum Pseudomonadota; class Alphaproteobacteria; order Micavibrionales; family UBA2020; genus PALSA-926. The sequence continues at coordinate 676 of JAJZFS010000105.1, forward strand.
GGCGTGCGCGTGCGCAAGTGGGTGACCTATCACGGCGTCGCGCTCAACCTCGACCCCGACCTGTCGCATTACAACGGCATTGTGCCCTGCGGCATCCGCGAATACGGCGTGACGTCGCTCGCAAAGCTCGGCGTCACGGCCACGATGGCGGACCTCGACGCCGCGCTGCGCCGCAGCTGGGACAGGGTTTTCTAGATGAATCTTCTGGTCGAAGCCGCCTCCCTGACCGCCACGGCTGGCACGCTTACCGTGGGCGGCAAAACCTATCCCTGCACGCTCGGGCGTTCCGGCGTGATCGCGGCGGACAAGAAAACCGAAGGCGATGGCAAAACGCCGCTCGGCGTTTATCCGTTGCGTGCGCTCTATTACCGCGCCGACCGCGTGGAGAAACCGCAAACGGGACTCAAGGCGGAAATCCTCGCGCCGGATATGGGCTGGTGCGAAGATCCGTCCTCACCCGATTACAATAAAAAGGTCGTTTTGCCGCATCCCGGCGCCACCGATCATATGACACGCGCGGACGCGCTGTATGATTATACGGTGATCGTCGGTCATAATGACGATCCGCCGGTTCCCGGCAAAGGCAGCGCGATTTTCATACATCTGGCAAGGCCGGACTTTACGCCCACGGCAGGCTGCGTCGGTCTGAAAGCACAAGATATGCTGGAGGTGTTGAAAAACTGCAATGAATCCAGCACAATCGAGATCAGGCTCGCGGACGACGCGGTTTCCTGATTCCATATTACGAACTTTGTTCGTATAGATTCAAAGATTGACCTTGTTTAGGAAGCCTTTATTGTTTCCTGATAAGTTTGTGGGACGGAAAATAAGCTATGGCGAAAGAAAACGTGAAACACAAGAAAACAGCGGCGAATGACGCCACCGACGTTGGCGGCGTTTCCGGCAACCGGCTGAAATCCTTCATCGAGCGCGTCGAGCGTCTGGAGGAGGAGAAAGCGGCGATCGCCGAGGATGTCCGCGACGTTTACGGCGAGGCCAAGGCCAGCGGTTTTGACCCGAAGATCATGCGCAAGATCATTTCTTTGCGCAAAACCAACCTTGAAAAACGCCGCGAGGAGCAGGAATTGCTTGAACTTTACATGTCAGCGATAGGTATGACGGAATGACGAAACGGAGACTGGGACGGGCGGGGTTTGCGGCGCTGGCGGTGCTGATGTTGTCTTACGGAGCCATGACTTCTGCGGTGCGTGCGCAGCTCGTGCCGGTCAAGCAGAACGGTGGCAATCAGTCGGGGTCCGACACTCAGGACACAGGCATCGTGGTCAACGGTGGCGATCAATCGGATTCAAATTCCGGCTACCAAAACAACCAGACCGTCACGATCGACGATGCCATGAGCGCCCTGAACAGCGGCGACATGCAGACGGCCTATAACGATTTCAACACGCTCGCCGCGGATGGCGATCCGAAAGCGATGTTTTATATGGGCTACATGCTCGACCACGGCCTCTACGGGGGACAAAACATATACGGCGCGACCAGCTGGTATGAGCAGTCGGCGCGTCTGGATTATCTGCCGGCGATGGCCGCCATGGGGTATAACTATCTTACCGGACACGGCGTCATCCAGAGCAATGAACAGGCCATGAAATGGTATACGAAGGCCGCACGGATGGGCAGCGCCGACGCGCAGGAAGCTCTCGGCACGATGCTGCGCGACGGCATCGGCTATCAGAAAAACTATGAGCTCGCCACGCAATGGTTTCAGCAGGCGGCCATGCAGAACAACGCGCGCGCGCAGGCCGATCTCGGACAGATGTACCTCACGGGGCACGGCGTGCAGCCCAATCCGCAATACGCGCTTTACTGGTACAACTATGCCGCCAAGCAGGGGGACGTCTACGCGCTGACCGCGATGGGCTACATGTACCGCAACGGCGTCGGCGTCAAGAAAGATCCCGTGCGCGCGCTCGGCTATTATCGCGCCGCGGCCGAAAAGGGGCATATTCCGGCAGAGCTGGCATTGGCGCGCATGTACGAGTTCGGCGAAGGCGACAAGACCAAAGGGCCGCCCGACGCCGCGCTGTGGTATTACAAAGCCGCGAAAGAGGGCAGCGCCGAGGCGCAGATGCGCATGGGCTTTATTTACGAGAACGGCTACGGCCTGCCACAGGACGGCAATGCCGCTCTGAAATGGTATACGGAGGCGATGCACAAGGGCCACTATATGCCGGCTTTGATGTCGGTGGCGCGCATCTATCTGCAAGGCAAGATCGTCCCGCGCGATGTCCTAAAATCATCGGCCCTGTATCAGGCATGTGCCAACACCGGCATTTCGCTCTGCCAGTACGAGCTGGGCATGCTTTACAAAACCGGCACCGGCGTGTCGCAGGATCTTGGACAGGCCTACATGTGGCTGGCGCTGGCGGCGCAAGGATTGCCGCCCGGCAGTCAGCAGCAACGTGACGCTGTGGTGCAGCGTATCGCGGTGGCGAACGCTATGAAGGAGAATGATTTGACGCAGGCGCGCGCGTCCGTCAACACATGGCAGCCCCAACCGGATTCGACCATCAATTGGTAACCTCCTGTAAAGGCGGGTAAAACACCCCTTTATAAAATGTTAACCTAAACATGATATTCTGGTCTTGAAGCTGAAATAATATGCTTTTAAGACTTGGGTGGGGGAGACTTTGCGCCGGGGTTCTTAGCCGACATATGGCGGAAACCGGCGGAGCAGGACAGGCTCCATCCCTCTTTCCGGGATGACCTCTTGTTCTGTCCTGCTTTTGTAAAGCGCAAGCCGGCCGGGTTAAATGCCCGGCCGGCTGTCTTTTGTACGTTCTTTCTTTTCGTGCTTGCACGACACTGCATTTTGCTTGAAAATCAAGGCTGATCGGGTTTGGAAAGGAGTTTTTTTATTATGCACATGACGTGGATCATTCTGGGTATCATCGGCCTTGTTGTCGTTATCGTCATCCTTCTTTACAACCGCATCGTTCTCCTCGCGCAGACGCGTAAGACGGCTTTGTCCGACATCGACGTGCAATTGAAACAGAGGCATGACCTGATCCCCAATCTCGTCAATACCGTGAAAGGCTATGCGAGCCACGAAAAAGAAGTGTTTGAAAAAGTGACCGAGGCGCGCGCAGCCGCGATGCAGGCCGGCGGCGCCGGCAATGTCGCCGCCCGCGCCAAGGCTGAAGGCATTCTCGGCGGCGCGATGATGAACCTGATGGGCGTGGCCGAAAATTATCCGCAACTGAAGGCCGACGCCAACTTCCGCCAGTTGCAGTCCGACCTTTCCGACATCGAGAACAAGATCGCCGCCGCCCGCCGCTTCTACAACAACGCGACGCAGGAATACAACACGGCGATCAAGCAGTTCCCCGCCGTGCTGATTGCCGGCACGTTCGGCTTCAATGAAGAGAGCTTCTTTGAAGTCGACGAGAGCGAGAAACAGGCCATTAAGGAAGCGCCGCAGGTCAACTTCTAGAAAGGCGGCTTCTAAATGTCCTCCGCCTTTGGACTGACAACCCAGATTTACAACAACCATATAAAATCCGCCATTCTGCTGGCGGGCTTCCCCCTGTTACTGATGGGGATGATCGGCAGCTTCTTCGTCGTCATGAGCGCGCTGATGCAGTCGTCGGTGCCGGGCGCGCATGTCGTTTGGGCGTCCGCGTTTCATGCCGGCTGGCTGGGCATTTTGAATTACGGCCAGTGGGCGTTTCTCGGCGCGTTCCTGTGGTTCGTCATCGCCTACTTCTTTCACGACAAAATCATGCGCGTGGCGACGGGCGCTCAGCCGGTCACGCGCAAGGAATATCCGAAAATCTACAACCTGCTGGAGAATCTCTGCATCTCGCGCGGCCTCACGATGCCCGCGTTCGAGATCATCGACAGCCCCGCGCTCAACGCCTTTGCCACGGGAATCGACAAAAAGAGTTTCAAGATCGTGCTGACGCGCGGCCTCGTCGAGCATCTGCCGGACGACGAGCTGGAGAGCGTCATTGGCCACGAGCTGACCCACATCATGAACCGCGACGTGCGGCTTTTGGTCATTTCCATTATCTTCGTCGGCATTATCAGCTTTCTCGCGCAGATGGTTTACCGCACGATCCTTTTCGGCGGGCGGCCGAACTTCTATTCCCGCCGCGACAGCAGCAACCAGGCGGGCGGCATCGCGATGATGATGATCGCGCTGGCGATTTTGATGGTCGGCTACGCGCTCGCCATGCTGATTCGTTTCGCGCTTTCGCGCAAACGCGAATACCTCGCCGACGCGGGCTCGATCGAACTCACCAAAAATCCCGAGGCGATGATGAAGGCGCTGCTGCGCATCGCGGGGCATGACGAATTGCAGCACTTCCCGCACGAGATGCAGCAGATGTGCATCGAGAACAGCCACAGCAGCATCGTCGGCATGTTTGCGACCCACCCGCCGATCGAGGCGCGCATCAAAACGATCTCCGAAATGACCAACACCCCCATCCCGACCCTCCCACCGCCCGCCGCGCCCGTCCCGACGCAGCCGATGCAGGCGGCACAAAAGGGCCCGTGGGGATGAAAAATGCCCTGATATTGCTTTTCGTGGTTTTTTTGCTGGGCGTGGCGGACAACGCTTCGAATATGGATTGCACTTTCAGGGCAGGCGTGCCGTTGTGCCGGCTGCGTGCTGAAATGGGAAACGCCAAGGCGCAGGTTGAGCTCGCGGCAATCTATGAGAATGGAAAACTCGCAAAGCAGGATTTCAAGAAAGCGCTGAAATGGTTGCACAAGGCGGCCCTGCAGGGAGATGTGGAGGGCGAGTTCTGGTACGGAGAGCTTTATCATATGGGTCGGGGCGCGCCGAAAGATTCGAAAAAAGCGGCGTTTTGGTGGCACAAAGCGGCGTTACAGGGAAACGCCTACGCGCAGAATAACCTCGGCATTTCATATCATTTGGGAGATGGCGTGCCGAAGGACGACAAGAAGGCGGTCGCCTGGTATCTCAAGTCAGCCAGACAGGGCGATACCGATGCGATGTTTAACCTCGGCGCTGCATACACAGTGGGGTACGGCGTAAAAAAGGATTATAAAGAAGCGGTCAAATGGTACCGCAGGGCAAAAGCGCAGGGGGATACCGTTGCAAAGTACCACCGCGCTTTGAAGTATGATAAAAGTGTAGCCGCTTCTCCCGGTTTTAAAAAAGCGACGAGATGGTGGGCGCCCGAGGCCTCCTCGAAGGGGTACATGGGGGCAAAAAATATGCTCGGCGCTTTCTATGTGCTCGGACTCGGCGTGCCGAAGAACTACAAGAAGGCGGAAAAAATGTGGAGGGAGATGGCCGCGCAGGGCGATGCCGAAGCGCAGCTTTTTCTTGGTATGCTTTACGCGTCAGGAACAGACGTGCCGCAGAGTTACAGGACAGCGGCCAAATGGTGGAGCAAGTCCGCGGCGCAAGGAAATGACGGCGCGCAAGTCAGGCTCGGATTCCTCTACATGATGGGATACGGCGTGACGCTGGACTACAAAACCGCGCTGCAGTGGTTTCTCAAAGCGGCGGAAAAGAAAAATGACATGGCGGAGTTTCTTCTCTCTGTTAGCTACGTCTATGGCCACGGCGTGCCGCGCGACACGCAGAAAGCGCTGACGTGGCTTCAGAAATCCGTTGCGGACGGAAATAAGATCGCGAAGATTGTTTATGATATCTGCGAAAAGGTAGGTACCGCGCGGGCGTTTTTACCCCCGATGCGCCTCGGTCAAAGTTTCCTCAGGCTCGCCGGCAGTCATGCTATCAACAATAACAATATTAACAACTTTGTCAAAAGCGCGAGCGAGGGGGACGGCGAGGACGCCCTGCTGCTCGGGAACTACTACTATAGAGAATCTATGCTTTCCAGCGGGAACCCGCAAAGCCCCAGGGCGTTTCAATGGTGGATCGAGGCCGCCAAACAGAACGTGGCGGAGGCGCAACTCCATATCGGCTATTATTATATGATGAACAAGGATTATGCCGTTGCGGTGCAGTGGTTTCAAGCCGCGGCGGCGCAGGGGAACTCCGATGCGGAAAACGACCTCGGGACGATGTATGTGTACGGTTTGGGCATGCCGTCTGATTTCTCCAAGGCCATCTCTTGGTATGGCAAGGCGGTGCAGAGCTATAATGTCCTTGCTCTGGAGAACGTTGGTATCATGTATGAATACGGCATCGGCGTGAAACAGAGCAACAGTAAGGCGATAGAATGGGATCTCTATGCGGTATCGGTGGGGGATATAAGTATTTATACGACGATCGCAAAGCTGTATTTTGAAGACGGTAATTACTCTAATACATATTACTGGCTGTGGCGTGCCGCCTATGCCGGCATGGTGACGCAGCAGGACAACGGACTGGAAGGCGCGGAGCTGAGCGCGGCCGCCGCGCATCTGACGCCTGCGGAACTGCAAAATTTGAAAAAACAGGCGGAGGCAGGGTACGAACAGGTAGAGGCAGCGTACAGACAGGAATTAAAAGCGGTGCAGTAGGTCTCGCTGCGCTGGCGGGGCCGTGGGGTTAAGCGTTTATTGCCGTGCTTTTCACAATTCTCCGTCTGGCATCCAGAACTTTTTGGTATCCGGTATATTCTTCAGAACTGTGTATACGCTTTTATCAAGGGTGTGGATTACTAACGAGCCGTTAAAGAAACATTTTTTACATTTTAATATCTGAATATTTTTTACATTCGGATACTTCTTCTTAAGAAAGATGCTCATCGCTTTTGTGGATAGCGCGTAGAACTGCAATGTCCGATGCTTGATTTTATATCTTGCTATACCAACGTTGATGTCACTTTTGGGGTCTTTCAGCATTAGGAATGTATATTTTCCTGCGTACAGGGTCTTAGCCACCATGCCATCTTCCGGCTGTTTGCGACCTTTCTTAACCTCGTCTATGTAATAGACGCCTTTGCGTTCGGTCACCAGTTCGTAGTCCTGTGAGTTTTTGGCAGGCCATTTGCCCAGCAAGGATGAATCCACTGTTCCCCTGTTCCAATACCCGCCGAAGTCCTGCACGGGGATGCAGGACGAAAGCAGCAGTGCTGCCGCGAACAGGGTTATATATTTACGCAAAGACTTACGCCGCCTTCGCAAACAGCTTCTTGTGGCTTTCGACGATGGTGGCAACGACGCCCGGGTCGGCGAGGGTCGAGGTGTCGCCGAGATGCTCGAAGGCGTTTTCGGCGATCTTGCGCAGGATGCGGCGCATGATTTTTCCGGAGCGCGTCTTGGGCAGCGCGGGCGTGAACAAAATTACGTCCGGCGTGGCGATCGGGCCGATGACTTTGCGCACGTGGCCGACGATCTCCTTGCGCAGGTCTTCGCTCGGCTCTTCGCCCTCCATCAGTGTGACGTAGGCGTAGATCCCTTGGCCTTTGATGTCGTGCGGATAGCCGACAACCGCGCTTTCGGCGATTTTATCGTGGGCGTTGAGCGCTTCCTCGATTTCCGCCGTGCCGAGACGGTGGCCGGAGACGTTGATCACGTCGTCGACGCGGCCGGTGATGCGGTAATAGCCTTCTTTATCGCGCCGCGCGCCGTCGCCGGTGAAATACATGCCCTTGAAGGTCGAGAAATAGGTCTGCACGAAGCGCGCATGGTCTTTGTAAACCGTGCGCATCATCCCCGGCCAGCTGTCGGTGATGACCAGCATGCCTTCCGCCTCGCCGTCGAGGATTTTTCCTGCGCTGTCGACCAGTGCGGGCTTGACGCCGAAGAACGGCTTGCCCGCCCATGCGGGTTTTTGCGCGCCCGCCCCGGGCATGGTGGTGATGAGCACGCCGCCGGTTTCCGTCTGCCACCAGGTATCGACGACGGGGCAGTGCTTTTCTCCGACAACGTTGTAATACCACATCCACGCTTCTTCGTTGATCGGCTCGCCGACCGAACCGAGGAAGCGAAGGGAACTGCGGTCGTATTTCCTGACCCAGCTTTCGCCTTCGCGCAAGAGCGCGCGGATCGCGGTCGGCGCGGTGTAGAAGATGTTGACCTTATGCTTTTCGACCACCTGCCAGAAGCGGCCCCAGTCGGGGTAGTTCGGCACGCCTTCGAAGACCAGGGTCGTCGCGCCGTTGGCGAGCGGGCCGTAAACGATGTAGGAGTGACCCGTCACCCAGCCCACGTCCGCCGTGCACCAGTAAACGTCGCCGTCGTGATAATCGAACACATATTCGTGCGTCGCCGCGGTGTAAACCAGATAGCCTCCGGTGGTGTGCAAAACCCCCTTGGGCTTGCCGGTCGAGCCCGAGGTGTAGAGGATGAACAGCGGATCTTCGGCGTTCATTTCTTCCGGCGCGCAGTCGGTGGATTGCCTGCCGGTGATGTCGTGATACCAGACGTCGCGGGTATCGTTCCACGCGACCTTGTCGCCGGCGCGTTTCAGGACGATGACGGTGTGGACGTTCGGGCAGTCCTTCAAGGCTTCGTCGGTGTTGGCTTTCAGGGGGATTTTCTTCTTGCCGCGCAGGCCTCCGTCCGCGGTGATGACGATGGTGGAATCGCAATCGAGGATGCGGTCGCGCAGACTGTTCGGCGAGAAGCCGCCGAACACCACCGAGTGGATCGCGCCGATGCGCGCGCAGGCCAGCATGGCAAAGACCGCTTCCGGCACCATCGGCATGTAGATGGTGACGCGGTCGCCCTTTTTCACGCCGCGCTCTTTCAGCGCGTTGGCGAGGCGGCAGACTTCGTCTTTCAGCTCGGCGTAGGTGATGGCGGAGCTGTCGTTCGCCTCGTCGCCTTCGCGGATCAGCGCGACCTGCCTGGCGCGTTTGGGCAGGTGACGGTCGATGCAGTTATAGCAGGCGTTGAGCTTGCCGTCGTAAAACCAGCGGATGCGGGCGTTGTCGGCGAAATCGACGTCTTTCACTTGGGTGTAGGGTTTGATCCAGTCGAGGCGCTTGCCTTGTTCGCCCCAGAATTTGTCGGGGTTCTCGAGCGACTCCTTGTACATCGCGGCATACTTTTCCGGCGTGATTTTCGCGCGCTTGGCGATGGCGTCGGGAACGGGGAAAATTTGGACGGGGTGGGTTGTGGAATCGGTCATGGCGACTCTCCTTCAATAAATACAGGCTTAAATAATGTGCCGAAAGAATAGCAATTTTGCGCCGCACAAAACAACCGGCAAAAAAAGAGCCTGATTCCAAAAGGAAAAAGGCTCTTTTTGTGATATTTCAGCTTTGGCTTTACTGAGCGCGCCCTTGCTGTTTTCTTTCCGGCAGATCAGATCTTCCAGTGGCCTTTTTTCCGCGACGGCTTGGAGGAGGGCGTCGTTTCTCCCTGCACAGGGTTGGCCCTGCCGGACTTTTTCACCGCTTTGTCTGCCATGCGATCAATCTGCTCCGGTTTTTCATTCGCTTTTACGCAGCCTTTGATCCAGGCCTTAAAGATATTATGCGGCTTGTTATAATCGGCATCCGACAACTCTGCGAGGGTCTTGCAGGTTTCCTTGATGACCGGATGCACCGCGTCACCTTTGGCGTCTGCGATATACTTGATGAGTTGGCGGATGACATGCTGCTCATTGAGGAGTTCGGCACTTTTTATACGGGAGTTATTGACTGACGTACTCAGATTCTCTTCAGCGCTCTGCGCAAATCCTTTCGCCACGCTGCGTATCATTTCGACTATTATTCCTTCTAAAGTATTCATAACGACTTTCTCTCTGCCATTGTCGGGATGGCGTTTTCTAATATTGTCGATGAATGCTTTTGCGCCCTTGCCGTTAAAATCCTGTGGCATGTTCCGGTTTTCCTTTCGGGGGAGGTAGAATAATACAGGATTATAGAAAAGTCAATATATGGAAGAAAATTATGCATTCATCATTTGTGTCATTTTTAATCCCCCCGCCACTCAAAAAAATACGGTCGAATATGGACCGGATACAGACAAATGCGGACAGAAAAATCCCGCATTACGGAATAAATCAGGAGGCTTTCGGCGGGCGCGGTGTGGTTTTTTCCGCGGGCAGGGTCGTCCAGATGCGCGCGGCAATGTTCTTGAACGCTTCTTCGATGGCGGCGTTTTTCAAGGTCGCGCCCGCGTCCGAGGCGATGCGCACGTCGGCGTTGAGCGGGATTTCGCCGAGGAACGGCACGTTCATTTTCTCCGCTGCGCTGCGCGCGCCGCCGTGGTCGAAAATATTTTCGCGATGCCCGCAATTCGAACAGACGTGATAGCTCATGTTCTCGATGATGCCGAGAACCGGCACGTTTACCTTCCTGAACATCAGCAAGCCTTTGGTCGCTTCGCTCAGGGCGACGTCCTGCGGCGTCGACACGATCACCGCTCCGGAGAGCGGCACGTTCTGCACGAGGCTCAGTTGCGCGTCGCCGGTGCCGGGTGGAAGGTCGATGACCAATATATCGAGTTCGCCCCATGCGACATCGCGCAAAAGCTGTTGTATCGCTGCATGAACCATCGGCCCGCGCCAGATGACGGGTGCGGTTTCCTCAACGAAAAAACCCATGGACATGAGCTTTAAGCCGTGCGCTTCGGGCGGAACGATCATGTCTTCGGCATTCGTTCCCGGCTTTTTGCGCAAGCCCATCATGCGCGGCTGCGACGCGCCGTAAATGTCGGCATCAAGCAATCCCGTCGTCTTGCCCATGGCTTTGAAAGCGTGCGCGAGGTTGGCCGCGACGGTCGATTTGCCGACGCCGCCCTTGCCGGACGCAACGGCGATGATGTGTTTCACTTGCGGCGCGACGGGGCGTTGCGGCGCTTTTTGCGGCGCTTGTTTCATCTGCATTTTGGGCGGCGCTTTTCTTTCCGCGGTCAGCACGGCGGTCACGGAAACGACGCCGGAGATTTTTTTCACCGCGTCTTCCGCGGCCTGCCGGACGGGCTCCATCGTCTTGGCTTGCGCAGGGTCGATCTCGATGGCGAAAACCACCTTGCCCGCATCAAGGGCAATGCCGGAAACCATTTCCGGCGCGAGACCGTTAACGGATTTCAGACTGTCAAGGACGGTTTCTGCAGTCAGGGCACGCATATTTGGATGCAACTTCTTTCTTTATATGTGGGGCTGTACTAAGATGCTTTATAACGGTTTTGGTATGTCATAACAAGGGTATAATCGATGGCGTGGGACGATGAAGACGATAAGGGCGGTAAAGGTCCGTGGGGCTCGCGCACGCCCGACAAAGACAAGCCGCAAGGCCCGTGGGAGCCGCCGCAGCCGCAAGCCAGCATGTCCGATCTGGATGATCTGTTGCGTCAGGCACACGGCAAGTTCGGCGGCCTTTTCGGCAACCAGCCTTCGTCGCAAGAAGGCAAAAAAGGCGTGGGTATTCTTCTTTTGCTGGCGCTGGGCTTTTGGCTGGGCACTGGATTTTACAGAGTGCAGCCTGGCGACAACGCCGTACTGCTGACCTTCGGCAAGCTGACGAGCACGCGCGCGCAGCCGGGTCTCGGCTATCATATTCCGTGGCCGGTGCAGACGGTGCAGACGGTGGACGTCGCGTTCGACCGCCGCGTCGAGATTGGCGGCGGCCCCTCTTCGGACCAGGGCAGCGGCAGAAACGCGGTGAATTCCTCGCGGATGCTGACCGGCGATGAAAATATCGTGGATGTTGATTTTGTTGTGATGTGGCGCGTGGGCAGCGCGGAGCAGTATCTTTTCCGCATCCGCGATCCCGACAGATCGGTGCGCAAGGTGGCCGAGAGCGCGATGCGCGAGGTCATCGGCCAGTCGGATATTCAGGACGTCCTGACCAACGGCCGCGCCGACATCGAGGCCCGCACCAAGATACTGATGCAGAAGATGCTCGACGAATATCAGTCGGGCGTCGTCGTCAACAGCGTCCAGTTGTTGAGCGTCAACCCGCCGCCCGAAGTGATCGACGCTTTCGACGACGTGCAGCGCGCCCGCGCGGACATGGCGCGCGAGAAGAACGAGGGCGAGACATACAGCAACAATATCCTGCCGGTGGCGCAAGGTCAGGCGCAGAAGATCATACAGGACGCCGAGGCCTACAAGGCGGCGACGATCGCCAAGGCCAAAGGTGACGCGGCGCGTTTTACGTCAGTCTATGACGCCTACCGCACGGCGCCGTCCGTCACGGAGAAGCGCATTTACATCCAGACGATGGAAGACATCATGAAAAGCGGCCGCAAGGTGCTGATGAGCGACGGCAAGGGTGCTTCCATTATGCCTTACATGCCGCTGGGGGCGCTGCCGCAGATGATGCCGGCTGCCGGTGCTGACACGTCTTCGGGGCAGGGTGCTGCCCTGTCGTCCGGCGGCGGGTCGCAATAACAGGTTTCAGGAGTTTTTGACATGCCAAAAAGACAGCTTTTTTTCCTGATCGTCGCGCTGGTGGGCCTGATTGCGGTGACGCAGTCGACCTTTATCGTGCCGGAAACCGGGCAAGCGCTGGTGTTGCAGTTCGGCGATCCCGTCGCGCATTACACGACGCCCGGCCTGAAGTTCAAAATCCCCCTTGTTCAGGACGTGATGTTTTTCGACAAGCGCGTGCTCGATGTTTACACGCCGTCGGAGGAGGTTATCCTCTCGGATCAGAAACGCCTCGTCGTCGATACGTTCGCGCGCTATAAAATCAATGATATGTTGCAATTTTACCGGGCTCTTTCGACCGAAGACCAGGCCAATGCGCGGCTCGACAACATCATCAACTCCAACCTGCGCAACGTGCTGGGCGACGTGCCGCTGGGTGACGTTTTGTCCGCCAAGCGCGACGCCTTGATGCAGCAGCTGAAGCAGAAAGTCAGCGCGACGGTGAAAAATTACGGTATCGAGATCGTCGACATCCGCATCGTTGAGGCCAATCTGCCGACGCAGACCAGCGAGGCAATCTATGCGCGCATGCGCACCGAGCGTCAACGGCAGGCGGCGCAATTCCGCGCCGAGGGTAGGGAGCAGAAGCAGGAGATCACCGCCAAGGCGGACAAACAGCGCACCATCATACTGGCCAATGCCGAGCAGCAGGCGCAGGTGCTGCGTGGCGAAGGCGACGCGGAGGCGTCCAAGATCTACGCCACTGCCTACAACCGCGACCCGTCCTTCTATGCGTTCTACCGCACGATGCAGGCCTACCGCCACAGCCTGACGGGCAACGGCACGACGCTGTTCCTGTCGCCGTCGAGCGCGTTCCTGCGCTATTTCAAGGATGAGTCCGGAAAGAAATAAACCATGATCCGGCAGTACGAGCTGATAGACCGCATCAAGGCCTATAATCCGGATATGGACGAGGATATCGTCAATCGCGCCTATGTCTACGCCATGAAGATGCACGGGGCGCAAAAGCGCGCGTCGGGAGACCTCTACTTCTCGCACCCGCTCGAAGTCGCGGGCATCATGACCGACATGAAGATGGACACGGCGGCGGTCTGCACCGCGCTGCTGCACGACACAGTCGAGGACACGCTCGCCACGCTCGACGAAATCCGCAGCCTGTTCGGTGAGGAAGTGGCGCGGCTGGTCGACGGCGTGACCAAGCTCTCGAAAATCGAGTTCCAGAGCGCGCAGGAAAAGCAGGCGGAGAACTTCCGCAAGCTGATCCTCGCCATGAGCGAGGACATACGCGTGCTGCTGGTCAAGCTCGCCGACCGGCTGCACAACATGCGCACGCTGAAATACATCCAGAAGGCGGAAAAACGCAAGCGCATCGCCATGGAGACGATCGAGATTTACGCGCCGCTGGCCGAGCGCATCGGCATCCACCGCATCAAGGAGGAGCTGGAAGACCTGTCGTTCGGCGAGCTGAACCCCGAGGCGCGCGAAAGCATCCAGACGCGCCTGAACTATCTGCGCGCCGAAGGAGGCGAGGCGGTCGTTGGGCGCATCATCGGGGAATTGAAGAAAAAAATCTCCGACGCGGGCATCACGGCGGACATTCACGGGCGGGAAAAAACGCGCTATTCGATCTGGAAGAAGATGCAGCGCAAAAACATCTCGTTCGAGCAGCTCTCCGACATCATGGCCTTCCGCATCGTCGTCAAGGATATTGCGGAGTGCTATCATGCACTCGGTATTATCCACGGGCTTTATCCCACCGTGCCGGGACGCTTCAAGGATTATATCTCGCTGCCGAAGCCCAACGGCTACCGCAGTTTGCACACCACGGTCATCGGGCCGGAAAACCACCGCATCGAGGTGCAGATCCGCACGCCGGAGATGCACGAGGAAGCGGAGCTCGGCGTCGCCGCGCACTGGTCCTACAAGCAGGCCAACGGCGCGGGGCAGAGCGGCAAGACCGACGGGCGGCAATACCGCTGGCTGCGCGAGCTGATGGACATTGTCGAGCATACCGGCAAGCCCGAGGAATTTCTCGAGAACACCAAGCTGGAACTGTTTCAGGACCAAGTATTTTGCTTTACGCCGAACGGCGATCTGATTGCGCTGCCGCGCGGTGCGACGCCGATCGATTTCGCCTATGCCGTGCACTCGACGCTCGGCGACCAGACGGTGGGCGCGAAGGTCAACGGGCGTATCATTCCCCTGAATACACAACTGGTCAATGGCGATCAGGTCGATATCACCACCTCGAAAAGCCAGACGCCATCGCCCA
>JAJZFS010000093.1 GCA_021805245.1 Pseudomonadota bacterium
ATGGCGTCTATGTGCAGCCGATCAACTACCCGACCGTGCCGCGCGGCACCGAGCGCCTGCGTCTCACGCCGTCGCCGTTCCATACCGATGAGGATATGAACGCGCTGGCCGAGGCCCTGTGCGAAGTGTGGGAGAGCTTGAGCCTCACGCGCGCCGCCGCCTGATTTTAAAACTTTCAGCTTTCATGGCGACTCTTTATCGTGATAGCAAGAATATTCCGCCCGCGGCGCAAGGCTGTGTGCTGGCGCTCGGCAATTTCGACGGCGTGCACAAGGGCCACCGCGCGCTGATCACACAGGCCGCCAAAATCGCGCGCGAGAAAAACGCGCCGCTCGGCGTCGTGACCTTCGAGCCGCATCCGCGGCGTTTTTTTCAGCCCGAGGCTGAAGCCTTTCGTCTGACCTTGCCGCCGATGAAGCAAAGGTTGTTGTTCGAGGCCGGCGCGGAACATATTTTCGAGCTGACGTTTGACCGCGCTTTGGCGGATATGGGCGCCGATACCTTTGTCAGTCAGGTGCTGGCGGGTGATTTGCGGGCGCGGCATGTCGTGACGGGCGAGAATTTCATGTTCGGCAAAGGCCGCTCCGGAAATGCCGGTACGCTCGCCGCAAGCGACAAATTCGGCTACACGGCGGTCGCGCCGGTTTTATCGCCTGCGCATCAGGTTTATTCCTCTTCCGCCGTGCGCGGGTTTTTGAAAGAGGCGCGATTCGATTTGGCCGAAGAGATGCTCGGCTGGCCGTGGCAGATCGAGGCCGCCGTCGAACATGGCGACAAGCGCGGGCGCGAACTCGGCTTTCCGACCATCAACCAGCGCGTGCCGGATCTCGTGCAAATTCCTTACGGGATTTATGCCGTCAGGGTGATGATTGAAGGTGAAGAGCGGTGGCGCGACGGCGTCGCCAATTTCGGCACCCGGCCGATGTTCGAAACGCCCGTGGCGTTGTTCGAGACGTTTATTTTCGACTTTGCGGATCAAATCTATGGAAAAACGGCGCGGGTGCGCCCCGTGCGGCATTTGCGCGCCGAAGCGCGTTTTGACGGTCTCGACGCGCTTGTCGCGCAAATGAAAGAGGATTGCATCAATGCCGCCGCTGTGCTGAAATCCTTGGACGTGCAGTAAAAGGAAAAATCATGGCCGTCCCGTCCCGCAGGGGAACATATTTTTTACCCGGACTGGTGTTGATCTTCGGCGTGATCGCCAGCGACCAGTATACCAAGTGGCTGATTTTGAATAAATTCCTGCGTCCGCACGGCGTGGCGGCGGTAACGTTCTGGCGCTGGCTCGTCACCGTAAAGAAAATCGGGATTTTTATCATCCTGCGCCATCATTTCAATCACCTGACGCTGACGCCGTTCCTCAACATCGTCATGGTCTGGAACCAGGGCATCAGCTTTGGCATGTTCGATAAGCATACGGAGCACATGGCGCTGGTCTGGATCGGCCTCGCGCTGCTGGTGTCCGTACTTTTGCTGATGGGGCTCGCGTTCGCCAAGCGGGCGGACGCCGCCACAGCCATGAGCCTGATGATCGGCGGCGCGCTCGGTAACGTGATCGACCGCGTGCGCTTCGATGCCGTGGCGGATTTTCTTGATTTTCATGTCGGTCATCATCATTGGCCGGCTTTTAACGTCGCCGACAGTTGCATCGTCATCGGCGCGGGCATTTTAATGCTGGGCTCCCTGTTCGGGGGCGACGGCACGGAGGGAACAACATGAGAAGAAACGAAGTCAAGAAAAGCCTGATAACGGGAGGCGTTCTGCTGCTCGGCGCGCTGATGCTTTCCGCCTGTTCCAGCGTCAAGCAGGAGATGGGTGTGGGGCGCCATTCGCCCAACGCTTTCGACGTGGTGACGCGCGCGCCGCTGACGCTGCCGCCGGATTACGCGCTGCGTCCGCCGGAGAGCGCGGGCGCCGCAGCAGTCGGGTCGACCGCCAACACCTCCGCGCAGGTGAAGAACGAACTGATGGGCGAGAATATGTCGTCGGGGAACGCGTCTGCGGCGCAAAAGCAGGCCGATCCCGCCGCCATGGCGTTCATGGACAAGCTCGGCGTGGAACACGCCAACCCCGACATCCGCCAGATGATCGATCAGGACAACGGTTATATCGCGCTCAAAAACCAGCCGGTCGCCGACAAGCTGATCTTCTGGCAGGATACGACGCCTTCGGCGAAAGACATTCCCGAGGCCGTCATCAATCCCGAGGCCGAGGCCGAGCGCATCAAGAAGGTCGAGGCCGAAGGCAAGCCGATCAACGCCGACATGACGCCGACGATCCGGCAGAAGACCAATACGCTCGACAAGCTGTTTTAAAGTCAGTTGATCAGATATTCCGTCCGGCAATAGGAGATGTCCTCCGGAGTGATCAGCTTTTTGCTGCCCACGCGCACCGAATGGAGTTTGCCGTCAATCTCCCGCGTCCAGAACTTGAGGAACCGCAGCAGCTCGGGAAATTCCGGCGCGCGGTCATATTCCTGCCACAGGAAGGTCTGCAGCAGCGTCGGGTGATCGGGCATGTGGTAAAGGATCTCGGCGGTCGTCAAGCGGTAGTCCTGCAATTGCAGTATCAAACTTGCCATATTCTTAAAACTCCCGTTACGAATCTGGCGGGATATGTTTTTACTTCGTAACAATCCCCTATCTTTATTTAATCATATATTGCGCAAAACGTGTAAAAAACTTGAAAATCAAATGCTTAGCACTCTTTTTAGAAGAGTGCTAATTTTGGCGGAACTGTTTGAATTTAATTGAAAAATAACCAACAAGGCAGTAGAAAATAGCACTTAAGGCAGGAGAGTGCTAATGACCTGATTCTCCTGCCGCAACCTGTCTTAAATATAGAAGGAGAAACAAACCATGAAATTTAAACCCTTACATGACCGCGTGCTGCTGCGCCGCCTTGAAAGCGAAGCAAAAACGGCTGGCGGCATCATCATCCCCGACACCGCCAAGGAAAAACCGGCCGAGGCCGAAGTCATGGCCGTTGGCACGGGCGTGCGTGACGAACAAGGCAAGCTGCAACCGCTGGCCGTTGCCGCGGGCGACATCGTGCTGTTCTCGAAATGGTCGGGCACCGAAGTGAAGATCGACGGCGAAGAGCTGCTGATCGTCAAGGAATCCGACATCCTCGGCATTACCGGCGGCAAAAAGAAATCTTCGAAAGCCGCTTAATAATTTTTGAAATTGAAAGGAAATAAAACCATGTCAGCCAAAGACGTAAAATTCTCCGCCGACGCCCGCCAGAAAATGCTTAAAGGTGTCGACATCCTCGCCAACGCGGTCAAAGTGACGCTCGGTCCCAAAGGCCGCAACGTCGTGATCTCCAAGAGCTTCGGCGCGCCGCGCATCACCAAAGACGGCGTCACCGTCGCCAAGGAAATCGAGCTCGAGGACAATTTCGAGAACATGGGCGCGCAAATGGTGCGTGAAGTCGCGAGCAAGACCAATGACCTCGCCGGCGACGGCACCACCACCGCCACGGTTCTCGCGCAAGCGATCTTCCGCGAAGGCGTGAAGTCGGTTGCCGCGGGCATGAACCCGATGGACCTCAAGCGCGGCATCGACAAAGCAGTCACCGCCGTCGTCGCGGACATCCAGTCCCGCGCCAAGAAAGTCTCCAAGAACGACGAGATCGCGCAAGTCGGCACGATTTCCTCCAACGGCGACACCGAAATCGGCAAGTACCTCGCCAAGGCGATGGAAAAGGTCGGTAACGAAGGCGTGATCACGATCGAGGAAGCGAAATCTTTCGACACCGAACTCGACGTCGTCGAAGGCATGCAGTTCGACCGCGGTTACCTCTCCCCCTATTTCATCACCAACGCCGACAAGATGGTCTGCGAGATGGAAAGCCCCTACATTCTGTTCTTCGACAAGAAGCTCTCCAACCTTCAGCCGATGCTGCCGGTGCTGGAAGCCGTCGTCCAGACGGGCAAGCCGCTGCTGATCGTCGCGGAAGACGTTGAAGGCGAAGCGCTGGCGACCCTGGTGGTCAACAAGCTGCGCGGCGGCCTCAAAGTCGCGGCCGTCAAGGCGCCGGGCTTCGGCGATCGTCGCAAGGCGATGATGGAAGACATGGCGATTTTGACCTCCGGCGAAGTCATTTCCGAAGACCTCGGCATCAAGCTCGAAAACGTCACGCTGAGCCAGCTCGGCACGGCGAAGAAGGTGCGCATCACCAAGGACGACACCACCTTCATCGACGGCAAGGGCGCGAAGAAAGACATCGAAGCCCGCATCGCCCAGATCCGCGCGCAAATCGCCGAAACGACCTCCGACTACGACAAGGAAAAGCTGGAAGAACGCCTTGCCAAGCTCTCCGGCGGCGTGGCCGTGATCCGCGTCGGCGGCGCGACGGAAGTCGAAGTGAAAGAGAAGAAAGACCGCGTTGACGACGCTTACCACGCCACCAAGGCTGCGGTACAAGAGGGCATCGTCGCCGGCGGCGGCACCGCGCTGCTCTATGCGCAGGGCGCGCTCGCCAAGCTGAAAGCGGCCAACCGCGACGAGGAAGTCGGCATCGAGATCATCCGCCGCGCCATCGAAGCGCCGATCCGCCAGATCGCCTATAACGCGGGCGTCGAAGGGTCGATCATCGTCGGCAAGCTGCTCGAGCAGAAGAACACCAACTTCGGCTACGACGCGCAAAGCGGCGAATACTGCGACATGGTCAAGTCGGGCATCATCGACCCCGTCAAGGTCGTCCGTTGCGCGCTGCAGGACGCGGCCTCCGTCGCCGGCCTGCTGATCACGACCGAAGCCACCATCGCCGAGCTTCCCAAGAAGGAAGAGGCGCACAGCCACGGCGGCGACATGGGCGGCATGGGCGGGATGATGTAATCTCTCCCCGTTCGCACTAAACAAAGAAAAGACCCGGTGTCAAAGCCGGGTCTTTTTTTATGCGATCGCTTTTTAAAAGCGTAGGGCTATTTTCTCTTCAGGGGAAAAAGAAAATCGTAAAAATTACAAGCGCGGCGCGTCGGGATTTTTTCCGGAGGGCTTTTGCGGCGTTTGCAACAGTTGCAGAATATCCGGCTTTCCGTACGCGACGTCGATCGCGCTGCCCCATTCATCGTCGTTATTATCGGGGTCGGCGCCGTATTTCATCAGCAACCGGATCATGTCCTTGTTCTCGCGCTCCACCGCCATGACCAGCGGCAATTCGCAGTTTTCGTTGAGCTCTTCGGCGGGCGCCCCGCGCTGGAGCAGAAATTCCGCCATCTCGCAGTTCCCGCGGCGCACGGCCAAATGCAGCAGGGATTCATGGATGTTGGATTCGCCTTTTATCCAGTCATCAAGGCAGCCCTCTGTTTCAACGGCCACGCCCATATCCAGCAATTGCCCGACATGCCAGACTTTGCCCGCAACAACCATGCCGGCGATTGCATGCTGCTGTTCTTCGCGGGGCAGGCCGTGCATTTGTTCCCTCCAGAACAAATCTTTCGCTGTGGGCTGATATGTCATGTCCGTTCCTCTTGAAATTCTGCGCGAGGGAAATATATGTAATTATCTTATCGCAAGGAAACAACCTGTTTTTTGCGTTAGCGGCACATCTCTTAAAAAAAGAAGCCCCGGCCTTCAGAGCCGGGGCTTGTTACTTACGGAGAAACTTTATTATTTGGGACCGAAAGAAGAATGCACGGGGGCGAGGCGCAACTGCCCGTATTCTTCTCTTTTTGCGGCTTTGTTGAACGCTTCAGTGGCGACAAGGCCGCCCGCGAGGAGCGCGGAGCCAACCGCGAGAGCCGTGAGGCTGATCGGCGCCGTGGCCGTCAAGAGGCCGACCGTTCCGGCAATGTGCAAAAATTCTGCGGTAATCGCCACACCCGCGGCGGCTGATTGCAGGACGCTTTGAACATTGTCATTGAAATATGATGAGAGCCCCTGTTTTTTGTTTTGTTTGCGCATGGCTGATTCTCCCTGTTGAAGTATGTACACCCTACCATGTTTATCATAATAAATCAATTTTTAGAATGAATTTTGGCCTTATTTTATAATAAAATTACAAAAAACAAATATTTTAGGCCGTAGGCCTCTTTTATGAAGGGAGAGGGATTCATGGTATCCTCCGGCGCTCAAAAGAGAGAAGGAAGGCGACATGCCCGAACTGCCGGAGGTTGAAACCGTCTGCCGCGGCCTCAGAAAAACGCTGGTGGACCGCAAGATCAAATCCGTCACGCTCAACCGCGACGGCATGCGCGTGCCGTTTCCGCCCGCGCTCAAAAAGCTGGCGCACGTGAAAGTGAAATCCGTGTCCCGCCGCGCCAAATATGTGCTCGTCCACCTCGGTGACGGGCAAACGCTGATCTTGCATCTCGGCATGTCGGGACGGCTGCTGATTTTCGGCAAAAAGGACGAATATGTTCCCTCGAAACACGATCACATGGTGCTGGCGTTCGACGACGGTGCGCGCGTGGTTCTCAACGATCCGCGCCGTTTCGGCCTTGCCGTGCTGGCGAAGACGGATGAGCTCGAAAACCACGCGTTCTTCCGCGCATTGGGGCCGGAGCCGCTGGGCAGGAATTTCACCGCCTCATCCCTCGCGGAAAAGCTGCAGGGTAAAAAAGTCGCCATCAAGCTCGCGATCATGGATCAGCGCGTCGTGGTCGGTGTCGGCAATATCTATGCGTCGGAGGCTTTGTTCGCCGCGCATATCGATCCGCGCGCCGCGGCGGGAACCTTGCAGCCCGCCGCCGTCGCAAAGCTGGTGGCGGAGATCAGGGCGGTTTTGAAACGCGCGATTGCGGCGGGCGGCAGCAGCCTGCGCGATTACGTGCAGACCGACGGCGAGCTCGGCTATTTCCAGCACCAGTTCGCGGTTTATGACAGAGAAGGGCAAAAGTGCAAAGGCTGCACCTGCAATATCAAGAAGACCGGCGGCGTCAAACGGATTACGCAAGGCGGACGCTCAACCTTCTATTGCCCTGTCAGACAGGCGGGGCTAGGATAATGGCATGTTGAAAAAGCTTTTCTTGATCTCTGCGTTTGCCCTTCTTTTCGCCGTTCCGGCACATGCGGCGAAGACGGCGTACTTCAGCGCGATGAACGATCTGCCGATGATGCGGGGCATGGTCGAGCTGCCGGCAGACACCGTCATCTTCGACAAGCCCGCGGGGCGCATCGTCGAGTTCAGCGCGCGAACGGCGGAGCCGCCGCGCGCCGTCCTGAAGTTCTACGGCGAAAGCCTGCCGCCGCTTGGCTGGAAGCCGTTAAAGACAGGCGTGTTCGTCCGCGCGCATGAAAAGCTGAAAATGGATTTTAGCCGCCAGATGGATGAAACGCTGGTCAGTTTTGCCTTGACGCCCAATGACTGAGCATGCGTCGGAAAAGAGGAGAGATGCCATGGCTTTTGAAAACATCATTGTCGAGAAGAAAGGCGCGGTCGCCGTTCTCGCCTTCAACCGCCCGCAGGCGCTCAATGCCTTCTGCGCCGCGCTGATGGACGAGGTGACGCAAGCGGTCGACGATTTCGAGAGCGACGACGCCGTCAAAGTCATCGTCATCACCGGCAGCGAGAAAGCCTTTGCCGCGGGGGCGGACATCAAGGAGATGGCGGAGAAAACCTTCGTCGATGCCTACAAGGAAGATTTCATCACCAAAAACTGGGAGCGCGTGGCGCGCTGCCGCAAGCCGGTGATCGCGGCGGTTGCGGGCTACTGCCTCGGCGGCGGCAACGAGCTTTCCATGATGTGCGATTTCATTCTCGCGGCGGATACGGCAAAATTCAGCCAGCCGGAGATCACCATCGGCACCTTGCCGGGCGCAGGCGGCACGCAAAGACTGACAAGACTGGTCGGCAAGTCGAAAGCCATGGACCTTTGCCTGACCGGACGCATGATGGATGCGAAAGAGGCGGAGTGCGCAGGTCTGGTCGCGCGCATCTTTCCGGCGGCGGAGCTGATGGCCGAAACCCTGAAGATCGCGGAGCACATCGCCTCCTTCTCGCCGCTCGCCGTGATGATGGTCAAGGAATCTGTCAACCGCGCTTACGAGACGACATTGGCCGAAGGCTTGCGATTCGAGCGCCGCCTGTTTCACGCCAGTTTTTCGACCGAAGACCAGAAAGAGGGCATGAAAGCCTTCGGAGAGAAGCGTAAAGCCTCTTTTAAAGGTAAGTAAATCAATAGCTTATAAGGCGCTTCCGAGTTATGCACAGTGCGCTTGACTTTGGCCGGAAAGGGCTTTAAAAAGACCCGTTCCCGCCGGATGCGGGCATGACATTTTAACGATTCGAAAGAGAACCTTGCACCATGGCTATGCATAAGTCCGCCAAGACCCGTATTCGTCGCAACGCGCGCCGCAACGACATCAACACGTCGCGCCTTTCCCGCACCCGCACCGCGATCAAGAAAGTCGATGAAGCAGTCAAAGCGGGCGATTACGCCGCCGCCACGGAAGCTCTCAAAAACGCGCAGCCCGAAATCCAGCGCAGCGCCGGCAAAGGTCTGCTGCACAAACGCACCGCATCGCGCAAAATTTCGCGCCTCTCCGCGCAAGTCAAAACGCTTAAGAAATAATTTCCAGCAATTCTTCTGAAACTCGCCCGCTTCTTTAGAGCGCGTTTTCGCGTGCGCGCTTTTAATATGATTTTTTCACGGTGATTTTTTTGCGCGCGATTTTTTTTTGCGGCGTGCAAAAAGATATACGGCGTTTTCTTTATTTTGTTTTTTTACGCTGTTTTTTTTGCGCGATGCGCACGCAAAAAAGCGTGCAGAACATACGAAACAGAATCGTCCGGCAAAAACTGAATCAAGTAAAAAGAATTATTTTTTTGAAAACAAAAGTTCATAATTCAGAATGTTTATTTCTTTTTCTCTTCAGGCTGACTCAAAGCTTGCGACTCACTGCAGGCGAGGTTAATGTCCTCTTCTCTTCACATGAGAACGCACCAACCACCGCTCGAATCGCCGTCACAAGGCAGAGCAAAGCTCAGTGATTTTTTTTAGAACGTAAGTCAGGGTAGAACGATATGACCGAGACAGGAAAAGCCGCGAAAATGCAAGATTCAGCCGGCAGCGAAACGGCTGTGCATGAAACGATTCCCGTGGCGGCTCCTGCTAATCTTCCTGTTGCCGCGCCCGCGCTGCAGGATATGTGGGCGGAGATCCAGCCCCTGCTGCAAAAAGAATTCGGTCCGACGGCCTGCAAGAGCTGGATCGCTCCGATCCAGCCGCTGCGGCTCGAGAAAGGCGTTCTGGAGCTGGCCGTGGCGACGCGGTTCGTGCGCGACTGGGTGCGCACGCACTATGCCGACCGCATCCGTCATATATGGGCTGCCAGATTTGCGGCCATTGTGCGCGTCGATATCGTCGTGCAGGCGTCCGCAGCAGTGCAGAGCGCCATACAGGCGGCGGTGACGGCCTCCGTGCAGGTGTCCGCGCCTGCCGCGGTCGCCGAAGACAATCTTTCCTCGCCGCTCGATCCGCGTTTTACGTTTGATAATTTCGTCGTTGGCGCCCCCAACGAGATGGCGCATGCCGCCGCGCGCCGCGTCGCGGAGAACGATGGCGTCTCCTTCAATCCGCTGTTCTTTTACGGCAATGTCGGCCTCGGCAAGACGCACCTGATGCAGGCCGTGGCGCACGCCGTCCGCGCCCGCGCGCCGGAGCGCCGCGTTGTTTATATGTCGGCAGAAAAATTCATGTACCAGTTCGTCCGCGCGCTGCGCACCAAGGATATGATTTCCTTTAAAGAGGCCTTGCGCGCCGTTGACGTGCTGATGATCGACGACCTCCAGTTCATTTGCGGCAAGGAGGCGACGCAGGAAGAGTTTTTTCATACCTTTAACGCGCTGGCCGACCAGAACAAGCAAATCATCATTACGGCAGACCGTCCGCCGGCGGATCTCGACGGTTTGGACGAACGGCTGCGTTCGCGCCTCGGCGGCGGCCTGGCGGTGGATTTCAAGCCGACGACCTATGAACTGCGCCTCGGCATCCTCGAAAAGAAGAGCCGGATGCTGAAGCGCGACATTCCGCACGACGTGCTTGCCTTTCTGGCGCAAAAGGTCGTTTCCAACGTTCGCGAGCTGGAAGGCGCGCTCAACCGTCTCGTCGCCCATGCGGAACTCACGGGCCGCGCGTTGACCGTCGAGGTCGCGGGCGACCTGCTCTCCGACATCCTGCGCTCCAACGACCGCCGCCTCTCGGTGGAGGACATTCAAAAGCGCGTCGCCGAGCACTACAATATCCGCCTTGCCGACATGCACTCGCCGCGCCGCGCGCGCGCCGTGGCTCGTCCGCGTCAGGTGGCCATGTATCTTGCCAAGGTGATGACCGAGCATTCCCTGCCGGAAATCGGCCGCAAGTTCGGCGGGCGCGACCATACCACCATCATGCACGGCATCCGCCGCATCGAGGAGCTGGTCGTCTCCGACCGCAGCCTGCGTGAGGATGTCGAGAGCCTGAAGCGCGCGCTGGCGGGCTAAAGCGGCGCGTTTATGGCGCACGCAAGGGTGTTCCCCGCGCGGGATACGCGTTTTTCTATGAAAGACTGAAGACAGGCTTTAGGCGGCGGCTTTTTGCTCTTCGCGGGCCTGGCCGAGATAGTCGCTGATGTGGCTCATGAGCGTTTCGGTCTCGCCTTCGTTATTGAAGAAGTGGCCGGCGCCCGTAATGACGCGGTAGTCCACGCCGTTTGGCCCGCGCTGCTCGCGCAGCTTTTCGACCAGTTTATTGACGGACTCGATATTGACAATCGGGTCGTTGTCACCCTGGATGATCATCCCTTCGTTGGGGCAGGGGGCGAGGAAGTTGAAATCATAAATGTTGGCGGGCGGGGAAACGGAGACGTAGCTGTCGATCTCGGGGCGGCGCATCAGAAGCTGCATACCGATCCACGCGCCGAAGGAAAAGCCCGCGACCCAGACGGCGGAGGAATTGGGATTGACGTTCTGCAGCCAGTCGAGCGCGGCTGCGGCATCCGACAGTTCGCCCTCGCCGAAGGAAAACTCGCCCTGCGAGCGGCCGACACCGCGGAAGTTGAAGCGCAGGGTGGAAAATCCCCGGTCGGCAAAAGTCTGGAAGAGGCTGTAGGAGATTTTGTTGTTCATCGTCCCGCCGCGCTGCGGGTTGGGGTGCAGGATCAGCGCGATGGGCGCGCCAGGGGTTTTGCTGTGTTTGTAACGGCCTTCCAGTCTGCCGGCGGGGCCGGTGATCATAATCTCTGGCATAAAATCTTAAACCTTTCGTTCGAACGTTGGTTTACGGGGCGTTTTCAATTTTTACATTGACTTCGCGGCGCGATGGACGCAGAAACTATACATAACGGATATAGAAAAGCAAGAAAAATCTTGTTTTTATGAGTAAAAACAGTATCTTGTGATTCTTTTCTCATATAGTAAAAGGCCTATAAAAACGCCGTTTTGGAGCCCGATGACGCAGAACCTGACCTATCTCGACCACAACGCCACAACGCCGCTCAAACCGGCCGTTGTGGAGGTTATGCAGGCGCTTTTGGCCGCGCCGGGCAATGCCTCGGCGGCGCACAAGGCGGGCCGTGCCGCGCGCGCCACGATCGAGCAGGCGCGCGACCGGATCGCCAAGCTGGTGAACGCGGGGCCGCAGGCGGTGATCGTTTTCACCTCCGGCGCATCGGAGGCGAACAATCTGGCGGTGCGCGGGGCGGCTTGCGAGCGCGTACTGGCGGCGGCGGTCGAGCACCCTTCGGTGCTGCAGGCGCGCGACGGCATCGAAATCATCCCCGTCTTGCCAAACGGCGTGACCGATCTGGCCGCGCTCGACAGGATGCTGGAGGGCAACACCGCGCAGACACTGATCTCCGTCATGCTGGTCAACAACGAAACCGGCGTCATCCAGCCGCTCGACAGGGTCATGGAGATTGCCAAAAAGCGCGGCGCGCTGGTGCATTGCGACGCGGTGCAGGCGGTCGGGCGCATTCCGGTGGACATACAAAAGCTCGGCGTCGATTACATGACGCTCTCTTCGCACAAAATCGGCGGGCCGCAGGGCGCGGGCGCGCTGGTGATGGCCAATTGCGTTTCGGTGACGCCGCAGATCGCCGGCGGCGGGCAGGAGAAGAACATGCGCGCCGGCACGGAGAACGTTCCCGCCATCGCCGGCTTCGGCCTTGCGGCGCAACTGGCGGTGGCGGACAGGGAACGATATCAAAAGCTTGCCGTGTTGCGGGATGACGTTGAAACGGAATTGAAAAAGATCGCCCCCGCCGTGATCGTGTTCGGCCGGGATGCGCCGCGTGTCGCCAATACCTTGATGTTCGCCGCGCCCGGTCTTGCCGCCGATATGCAGATGATCGCGCTGGATCTGGCGGGGGTCTGCGTCAGCAACGGCTCGGCCTGCGGTTCCGGCACGGTCAAGGCCTCGCGCGTGTTGAAGGCGATGGGCGTGGCGGACGATATCGCGTCTTGCGCGCTGCGCGTCAGCTTCGGCTGGAATTCCACGCAGGCCGATGCCGATATGTTCCTCAAAAAATGGGCGGAGTTGTATCAACGCACACAAAAGAGGGCCTCCCATGGCTAAGATTTTCGCCCTCTATATCGGCGGCAGGACCGGCACGTCGCTGATCGAACTGCATGACATGCGCTTCGTCATCGCCGACAGCCTCGAGGAGACCTATCCCGCGCTCAAGGAATCGTGGTGGGGCAAGCCGGAAAGCCTGCATATCGATTGCTGGGGCGAGCTCGTCAGCGCCGACGGCCACAATATCAGCCTCAAGCCCGAACCGTCCGGCAATCCGAACCGCCTTTACTTTGTCAACCTCGGCGGCTACGACCCCGGGGATTTCACCGAGCTGCACAAAAACGTCTTCGTCGTCGCGCCGACGGAATCGAAGGCCAAGGTACGGGCGCTGAAGAAGATTCTCGACTGGAAATCGCATCATAAGGATTACTTGCACGACGTGGAGAATATTTTTAGTCTGGAGGAGGTTGCGCGGGAAAAATCGCTCTATATCCATCTGGAGGAAAACGCGCACCCTAAGCCGTTCACGTTCGAATACGGCTATCACCCCATCGGCAAAAAGGCGGCTTGAAAAAAATGCCCAAAATGACCTTCATCGAAAAAGACGGCAAAGCGCTCGAGGTGGAGGCGCCTCTCGGCCTGTCGGTCATGGAAATCTCGCACAAGCACGGCGTGGATATCGAGGGTGCGTGCGGCGGGTGCCTCTCCTGCGCCACCTGTCACGTGATCGTCCGCCCCGACTGGTATGAGAAGCTCGCCGAGAAAAAAGAGGAGGAGGAGGACATGCTCGATCTCGCCTTCGACCTCAAAAAGACCTCGCGCCTCGGCTGCCAGATTCTGATGAGCGAAGAGCTGGACGGGCTGGTCGTTGCGCTGCCCGGCGCGCCGCTGCCGTGGGAATAGGTCTTACCCCGCCAGCAACCCCTTCTCGATCGCCTGGCTCATGCGCCGCACGAATTCCGTGGGGTTTTTGAGCGGCTCGCCTTCGAGGATCTTGGCCTGATCGAGCAGCAGGAAGGCGGTGTCTTTCAACAGTGCGTCGTTGGCGGAAAGGCCTTCCATCTTTTTGATCACCGGATGTCCGGCGTTGATCTCGAGGATGTGCTGGTGGCGCTTCTCGTAGTCCGCGGTTTTTTTGAGGATGCGCTGCATGTGGATGTCGACGTCGCTTTCCGGCGCGACGAGGCAGACGGGGCTGTCGACCAGGCGCTCGGAGAGCGTGACGTCCTTCACTTCGCCTTTGAGGATTTCCTTTAAGGTCTCGATCAGCGGCGCGGCGGCGGCGGCGGATTTTTCCCGCTCTTCTTTTTTCTCTTTTTTGTCGCCGCCTTTGACTTTCGAAAGCTCCGCCGCGCCGCGGGTGACGGACTTGAGCTTCTTGCCGAGGTAGTCGTTCTGCATCGGAATCCAGAACTCGTCGATGGTGTCGATCATGAACAGCACCTCGATGCCCTTGGCCTTGAAGGCCTCGAGCTGCGGGCTGTTTTTCGCCGTTTGCAGGTCGCTCGCGGAAAGGTAATAGATATGTTCCTGGCCTTCCTTCATGCGGCTGATGTATTCGTCGAGCGAAACGAGGCTCTCGACGTTGTCCTTGCCCTCGTGCTTGTTGCAGGTGGAGTGGAAGCGCGCGACCTTGCACAGCTGCAGGCGGTGGGCGTGGGCGTCGTACAGGCCCTCCTTCACCACCGGCCCGAACAGCGACCAGAACTGGTAGAACTCGCCCGGATGCTTTTCGGCCTTCTCCTGCAGCGCGTCGAGCACTTTTTTGGTGATGGCGGAATTCATCTTCGCGACCATCGGGCTGTTTTGCAGCATTTCGCGGCTGATGTTGAGCGGCAGGTCTTCACTGTCCACCACGCCCTTGAGGAAGCGCAGGAACGGCGGCAGCAGGCCGTCCAAGCCGTCGGTGATGAAGACCCGCTTGACGTAGAGCTTCACGCCGTGCTGGCGGCGCGGGTCGTAAAGATCGAAGGGCTTCATCTCGGGGATGAACAGCAGGCTGGTGTATTCGAACGCGCCTTCCGCCTTCCAGTGCAGCGTCAGCCACGGCTCGTCCATCTGCAGGGTGCCGGAGACGTGGTGATAAAATTCCTTATATTGCTCCTTGGTGACTTCGGATTTCGGGCGCATCCACAAGGCGGAGCCTTCGTTGACCGTCGCGCCCGAAACTTCGATCGGAAAGCCGATGTGGTCGGAATATTTTTTGACGACCTGCTTCAGGCGGTCTTCGAGCAGAAATTCGGAGGCGTCGTCCTTGATGTGCAGGGTGATCTCCGTGCCGCGCGCGTCTTTGATGTGTTCGTTCAAAGTGTAGGCGCCTTTGCCGTCCGATTCCCACTGCCAGGCTTCCTCTGCGCCCGCCTTGCGGCTGAGGACCGTCACCTTGTCGGCGACCATGAAGGCGGAATAGAACCCGACGCCGAACTGGCCGATGAGATTCAGCTTGTCCTTGTCGTCGCGCGCTTCGGCCAGCGCCTCGCGCGTGCCCGATTTCGCGATGGTGCCGAGGTTGTCCGCCAGTTCTTCCCTGGTCATGCCGATGCCGTTGTCGGTGACGGTCACCGTGCGCGTGCCCGTGTCGAAGGCGATGGAGATTTTGAGCTCCGGATCGT
>JAJZFS010000029.1 GCA_021805245.1 Pseudomonadota bacterium
ACCATGCAGATGGGTCTGGCCGCCATCGACCGGCTGTTCCGCATGCTCGACATCGAACCGGACATTCAGGACGCGGCCGGTGCCAAGACGCTCACAGTTTCCAGCGCCGCCGTGGATTTCAAGGACGTCCGCTTCGTTTATCCCGACGGCAGCGAGGCTTTGCGTGGCATCTCGTTCGCGGCGCCCGCAGGGAAAACCATCGCGCTGGTCGGCGCGTCGGGGGCGGGCAAGTCCACCATTCTCAACCTTCTCCCGCGCTTTTACGACGTCACCTCCGGCGCGGTGACGATCGACGGGCAGGACGTCCGCTCCGTCACGCTCGAAAGCCTGCGCCGGAACATGGCGCTGGTGACGCAGGAAGTCGCGGTGTTCGACGATACCATCCGCGAGAACATCGCCTACGGCCGCCGCGATGCGACCGAAGAGGAAATCATCGCCGCCGCGAAGGAAGCCGCCGCGCACGACTTTATCTCGGCCCTGCCGGACGGCTACGATACGCGCGTCGGCGAGCAGGGCGTGAAGCTGTCCGGCGGCCAGCGCCAGCGCATCTCCATCGCCCGCGCCATGCTCAAGAACGCGCCGGTCCTGCTGCTCGACGAGGCGACCTCGGCGCTCGACGCCACCTCGGAAAAGCTCGTGCAGGAGGCGCTCGAGCGTCTGCAAAAGGGGCGCACCACTATTGTCGTCGCCCACCGGCTGTCGACGATCATCAATGCGGATATTATCTATGTCCTCGCGCACGGGCGCGTGATCGAACAGGGCAGCCATGCCACCCTGCTGGCGCAAAACGGCGCTTATGCGCGTCTCTACGGCAATTTATTGAAAGAATCCGCCTGAGCGGCAAGGCCGCGGCCTTGGTCCTAGGACAACTTCGGCCCGCCGTACATGGGGAACGGGTTGTTGCCCGAACCCGGCTGTGTCGGATTAAACGGGCCCGGATCCGGAGCCTGCTCTTG
Source organism: Pseudomonadota bacterium (assembly GCA_021805245.1). Taxonomy (GTDB): domain Bacteria; phylum Pseudomonadota; class Alphaproteobacteria; order Micavibrionales; family UBA2020; genus PALSA-926. The sequence goes on from JAJZFS010000029.1 coordinate 957, forward strand.
TGCAGGCGCGCCTTTGTCGTACCACTCTTGCTGCTTCGCACCTGTTTCCTGTGTGGGCACGAATCTGCTTCCCCTCCCGCCACCGGAGTGGGCCGAGCCTCCGCCCGGCTTGTTGGAAACCTGGGGTCCCGAGGTACGTCCTCTCTTGTTGCCTGTATTGCCGTGTATGCGGTTCATGCCGTTACTGACCAGAACGGAGCCAAGCATGATGGCTGTCGGCAGAGCAATCATCCCGGCAAGGGGTATTGCACATGTCAGGGCAATAGCGCCGAGCGTACCTATGCCGAGAGTGCCCCACCCCGCAACGACTTCGGCCGTGCCGAAAGCCATGTTCAGGCCGCGTCCGGCTGCTCTGTTAAAACCGCTCATCAGCCCGCCCTTCTTTGGAATGATTCCGCTCGGTTGAGTGGCATTGCTCGGTCTCACCGAGACCTCATTATACTTGCTCATTATCCCCACCTCTCCCGCATGACCAAAATATTCACATATATTATATTAACATATTTCTTAAGATTCCGTCAAAATAATGCAATAAATATTTCAACTCATTGATAATATTAAGATTTTATTGGCAGGGTTTATGCCTTTACTTCCTTTTTTCAATCGGAATAAAAGGCCGTTCGGTCTGGCCGACATATAATTGCCGCGGACGGCCGATCTTGTGGGTCGGCTCCTCGATCATCTCTTTCCACTGCGACACCCAGCCGACGGTGCGGGCGACGGCGAAGAGAACGGTGAACATCGAGGTCGGGAAGCCTATCGCCTTGAGGATGATGCCGGAATAGAAATCGACGTTGGGGTAGAGCTTCTTCTCGATGAAGTAGGGATCTTGCAGCGCGATTTTTTCCAGCTCCATGGCGATGTCGAGCAGCGGATCGTCCTTGATGCCGAGTTCGCCCAAGACTTCCTTGCAGGTCTTGCGCATGATCTCGGCGCGCGGATCGTAGTTTTTGTAGACGCGGTGGCCGAAGCCCATCAGGCGGAAGCCGTCGTCTTTGTTTTTGGCGCGCTTGATAAATTCAGGGATGTTCTTTTTGTCGCCGATTTCGGCGAGCATTTTCAAGACCGCTTCGTTCGCGCCGCCGTGTGCCGGGCCCCACAGCGAGGCGATACCGGCGGCGATGCAGGCGAAGGGATTGGCCTGTGACGAGCCCGCAAGACGCACCGTCGACGTGGAAGCGTTCTGCTCGTGATCGGCATGGAGGATGAAGATGCGGTCCATGGCCTTTGCCAGCACGGGGCTGACTTTATATTCTTCGGCCGGCACGGAGAACGTCATGTGCAGGAAGTTTTCGGAGAAGCTGAGGTCGTTGCGCGGATAGACGAACGGCTGGCCGACGTGATATTTGTACGCCATCGCGGCAATGGTCGGCACCTTGGCGATCATGCGGTGCGCGGCAATCTCGCGCTGCTTCGGGTCTTCGATGTCGAGACTGTCGTGATAAAAGGCGGCGAGCGCGCCCACCGTCGCCACCATCACGGCCATCGGGTGGCTGTCGCGCCGGAAGCCGCGGAAGAAAGACAGCATCTGCTCGTGCACCATGGTATGGATGGTGATGGTGTTGACGAACTCCTTCTTCTGTTTCTTGTTCGGCAGGTCGCCGTGCAGCAGCAGGTAGCAGACTTCGAGGAAGTCGCTTTTCTCGGCGAGGTCCTTGATCATATAGCCGCGGTGCATCAGCAGACCCTTGTCGCCGTCGATGAAGGTGACGGCCGAATCGCAGGAGGCGGTCGAGGTGAAGCCGGGATCGTAGGTGAACATGCCGGTTTCGGCATAAAGCTTGCGCACGTCGATCACGCGCGGCCCCAGTGTGCCGTCCAGCACGGGCAGTTCGATCGTCTTGCCGGTGGCGTTGTCGGTCAGCGTAACGGTATTTTGGGGTTTTGTTTTTGTTGCGGTGCCCATCTTGATTCTCCTTGAGGTCTATGCCCTTGGCATAATTTTGAAGTATTTGTATCCCATTCTACTGCTTATGCCGGAAAGGCGCAGTAAACATTTTTGCAGTGCAACAGCAATTTAATCTGTGTTATGTATTCCAGACGTGCTAAAACCTCAAAAAATCCCTAAAATTTCAGCGATATGATAAATTAACGAGCTGTCGGGTGCGTCTGTGAAGACGGTCGCATCAACGCTAAAACTTGGGAGTTTGGCGGGGCTTGGCTTTTGGGGAAGGGGCGGGTTGTTTTTCCGGCGTGGCGATTTTGAGTTCCAGGGCGCGGAATGACTCTTTAAAACGTGCAGTCAGTTTTTCAAACCGCGGTTCATTGAGATCATACTCGATCGTCGGGAGAATTTTGTCTTCGACCTCGCGGCGGGCTTTTCTCAGCAGTTGCTCCAGAGTCAGCTGCAGCATGACGGTTTTTTCGCCTTGCCGAGAGGTTTGTATGAGCGGTGTCGCAAGAGGTTTGTCCTTCCATTTGGCAACGGCATCTTCGAGGTCGTAAATCGCTGCCACCATAAAAATGATGCGGATCTCATCGCTATACCCATAAGGAACAGGCCTGAGATCTTCATCAATGATCTTGCGAATATCCCGCACCTCGTGGGCGATATAGTCAGACGGCATATAGGAATCTTTCGGCTTGTCGGTAAAGGTGCTTTCTATGTCCTGAAGCGCCATGCGCGGTTCTATAAAGGCGATCATATTCGCCACAATGGCTTCCGGGCGGGGATAGACGTCAGCCAATACGCGCGACGTTCCGATAGCCCGCGGGTTGTCTTTAACCAACTCAAAGGCTTTTCTGATGTCTTTGGTATCGGGGAGCCCGGATTGCTCAAAAGGCACGGAAATGCGATCTGCCATGGCGTGAATTCCTCATCATGAATAAAAATCAAGGGTGAACAATAATATGTAATATTAATGGCGTCAATAGACTTTACGAAATAATTTTCGTAACATCTCCCAACCTGCCCAAAACCTCATTTTTCCCCAAAATTTCAGCGACATGGAAAATGGACGGGCTATTGGTCGTGCCGGTCAAGGCCGCGCGCAGCGGCATGGCGACCTTGCCGAGCTTGAGGCCTTTTTCGGCGGCGAAGGATTTGAGCACCTGCTCGATCCCGGCGGAGGTGAAATCCGCCAGACCGGAGAGGACGCCGTGCATGTCGCCGAGCAGCTGCCGCGCGCTTGAATCGAGAACCTTGTCGGCGGCGTCATCGGGCAGCAAGGGCCTCTTCCGCACATAAAACAATCCCGCGTGCGCGAGCTCGATCAGCGTTTCGGCGCGCTCTTTCAAATCGTGCAATCCCGCTTTGACGCGCTGGCGTCCGGCCGCGTCGGGTTTTTCGCCCAGCGCCTGTTCCAGAAACGGCATCAGCCGTTCCATCAGGCCGTCGTCCGTCAGCCCGCGCATGTAGTGGGCGTTGACGGAGGCGAGCTTGGCGAAGTCCATGCGCGAGGGCGAACGCCCGATGTCTTCGAGCGCGAAGACGTTGATCGCTTCTTCGGTGGAGATGATCTCCGTGTCGCCGTGTCCCCAGCCGAGGCGCAACAGGTAGTTGCGCATCGCCTCGGGCAGATAGCCCATGTCGCGGTAGGCCTCGAGCCCGACGGCGCCGTGGCGCTTGGAAAGCTTGCCGCCGTCGGGGCCGTGGATCATCGGCACGTGCGCGAACACGGGCGTGTTCCAGCCCATCGCGTCGTAGATCATGCGCTGGCGGAAGGTGTTGTTGAGGTGGTCGTCGCCGCGGATGACGTGGGTAATGTCCATGTCGTGATCGTCGACGACCACGGAAAGCATGTAGGTGGGCGTGCCGTCGGCACGGAGCAGGATCATGTCGTCGAGCTGCGAAAGCGGCACCTGCACGTCGCCCTGCACGATGTCGGACACCAGCATGTCGCCCGCACCATCCGGCGCCTTGATGCGCACCGCGCCGGAAGTATGGCCCTTGTCGCGGCAGCGGCGGTCGTAGCCGACGTGCTGGCCTTTTTCCCTTTGTTCGGCGCGCATTTTTTCAAGATCGTCCGGCGTGCACTGGCAATAGTAGGCTTTGCCCTGCCGCACGAGGTCGTGCGCCACTTCGGCGTGGCGGTTCATGCGCGCGAACTGGAAGATCGGCTCGCCGTCCCAGTCGAGGCCGAGCCATTTGACGCCGTCGAGCAGCGCGTCCACGGCGTCTTTGGTCGAGCGCGCGCGGTCCGTGTCCTCTATGCGCAGCAAAAACGTGCCGTGGTGATGGCGCGCGAACAGCCAGTTGAACAGCGCGGTCCGTCCGCCGCCGATATGCAGGTAGCCGGTGGGTGAGGGCGCGAAACGGGTAATCACTTTGCTCATGGAAGTATATAGCCTCTGGTCATTCAAGCTGTTGTATCGTAAGTCTTTTGTAAGCACAACTCAAGAGCGGCAAATGACTTTTCCGAACGGGCAGATAGGGGCTTTTTTCCTGTCCCGGCGCGAGCGCTGGGTCTTGTGGGCGCCGGTCGCGTTGGGGATCGGCGTGGGGGGCTATTTTGCGCTGCCGGTCGAGCCGCCGGTCTGGTCGGGGGCCCTGTTCTTGGCGGCGCTGCTCGCCGCGATCGCGCCGTTTACCCGCAACACAAAGGCCGTGCTGCTCTGGCTGCCGTTTTTTCTGATCGCGCTCGGCTTTGCCGCGGCGCAACTGCGCGCGCATGCCGTCGCCGCGCCGGTTTTGCAGTACCGCACGCCCGTTAACCTGTTTCAGGGCCGCGTCCTGTCGGTCGAATCGCGGCCCGAAGGATTTCGTTTCATGCTTGGCGATCTATCGCCGCCGCAAATCCGCTACAGCTGGGGAAAAAGCTATCCCATGCCGTCCGTGGCGCGCATCACGACGCGCCTGCACCAGACGCCGCCGCCAGCGGGCGCGCTAGTGCAAGTGAAGGCCAGACTGCTGCCCCTGCCGCCGCCGGTCTTGCCGGACGCGTACGATTTTCAGCGCGCGGCGTGGTTTGCGGGGTTTGGCGCGACGGGCTACGCGCTTGGCCCCGTCAAAACGCTTTCGCCCGCGCACGGGGGACGATACTTCTTCGCCGCCTTGCGCGCCGCGATTTACCGGCACATCACGGCGGCGATCCCCGATCACGACGCGGCGGCGGTGACGGCGGGAATCCTGACCGGCCAGCGCGGGGCGATCTCGGATCAGGCGTGGAACAACATCAGGCTCTCCGGCCTTGCGCACCTGCTCGCCGTCGCGGGGCTGCACACCGGCGTGGTGACGGGGTGGATTTTCTTTCTTACGCGGCTGCTGCTGGCGTCCATCCCTTACATCGCGCTGCGCTGGCCGGTGAAGAAGATCAGCGCCGCCTTTTCCATCCCCGCGGCGCTGTTTTATCTCGACCTCGTCGGCGCGCCGTTGCCCGCGATGCGCGCCGTCATCATGGTGTGCGTCGTGATGGCGGCGATCATCATGGATCGCGACCCTTTTTCGCTGCGCCTGCTGGCGCTCGCCGCGGCGGTGATTTTGCTGCTGCGTCCCGAGAGCCTGGTCGGCGGCAGCTTTCAGATGTCGTTCTCCGCCGTCGCCGTGCTGATCGCTTTTTACGAGGGTACGCGCAACTGGTGGAACAAGCTCTATCAGGACAAGCGCTGGTACATGCGCATTGTTTTGTTCGTGCTGGCTTCGATGGCGACGACGGCGGCGGCGACGCTCGGCACCGCGCCTTATGCGCTCTATCACTTTCTTGCCGTGCCGCTGGTGGCGGGCTTTATCGCCAACCTGATCGCCGTGCCGATCGCCGTATTCATCGTTTTGCCCGTCGGCATCGTCGGCTGTCTTTTGATACCGCTCGGGCTTGACGCCGTGCCGCTCAAAATCGCCGGCATGGGCGTGAAAATGATTCTCGTCACTGCCGCGGTAACGGCGCATATGCCCTTCGCCGCGGTGCATGCCGGCAGCTGGCCTTTATATTTGTTGTTGTTGATCACTTTCGGCGGCTTGTGGATGTGCATCTGGCGGGGGCGCGGGCGGTGGCTGGGCGCGGCGCCGGTTCTGATCGCGGTTTGCCTGATCCCTTACGCGCCGCGCGCGGACATGCTGGTTTCCACGCGCGGCAATCTTTTCGCCGTGCGGGCGCCCGACGGCGCGCTCTGGCTGCCGCCCGGACGGGCGGACAGGTTCGTGCGCCATGAATGGGCCGTCCGCGAAGGCGGGCCTGCAAATATTTCGCACGCGGGCGGGGAAATGTCCTCTCCGGTTGCGTGCGATGCGAACGCCTGCCTCTACCACGCACAAGGACATGTCGCGGCGGTCGTGAAAAACCCCGCCGCATTGGCGGAAGAGTGCAAACAGGCGGACATCGTTGTCGGCAACTTTGCCATTGCGCCCGCCGCTTGCCCCGTGCCGTTGCTGCTCGATAAAACGATGTTGCGCCGCACGGGCGCCGTTGCGGTTTATTTCCAGCCGGACGGCGGGCTCGTGTTGAAAACGGTGTTCGCCGCGCGCGGCCGGCGTTTGTGGACGCCCCGCGTCTTCCGCTGATGTTTCCTGTCGTTGTCCGTTGAAATTGGCCTTAAGCGCGCGGCGGCGGGGATTTTTTGATCGGGCCGCCGACAATATCTTTGACAATTTTTGCGGCAAGGCGCGCGCGGGCGATTTTTCCGGCGAGCGCGTCAAATACGGACGTCAGAGAGTCTTTCGGCGGCAAGGCGGCGGGTTTGAGCGGTTTGCCGTTAATCGTATCTTTGATGGCGGCGGCAAGATTGCCGAGATTGTGCGGCCTGCCCTGCATGGCCAGGCTGATCGTGATGCCTTCTTTGTATCCCCAGACGCTGGCGATGTCGTTGGCGATGCGGATTTGCACCAGCCCCTTGCCGGGGGGTGAGGACATGCCGGGAATCGATTTTTCCAGCCGCCGCGCAATCTTGCGGCTCGGGCCGGGCGCGTTGAACGTCCAGATATGTTTCGCGCCGAGCGTCGTGCCGACGGTGCGGGCAAGATAGCCGCCGAGAGAATGTCCGGTGAATTCTATTTCAGCGGGGTCGATGCCGTTTTCGCGGCAGGTGTTTTGCACGAACGCCAGCGCCTGCCCGTACTGGCGGGGAATCTTGAGAAAAGCGATCTCCATGTCGGAACCAATATCGCTTAAATTGCTGAGCTTGGTGCCCTGAAAAGCGACGATGTATTTCGGCGTCCCCGGAAGAGCGGGCATTGTGCGCTCGTATATTTTGGCGAAAAGCCCGCTGTTGCCCTGTGTCGGATCTGAACTGGCGAGCACCTTCCAGCCGGGCGGCGGCGCGGCGGAGGGCGCGGCGGCCACATTCTGCGCGAAGGGCATGATTTTGTCGGCCTGCTTGAGCAGGGCGATTTTTTCCGCATTCGAGAGTTTTTGTGTTTTTTCGGCCTTCACGTGTGTTCCGTCCCTTTTAAGGCATCGACCTGTGTATTATAAATAATAATTATGAATCATTTATTCACAGGCCCATTTTTTTTTAAAATATCCTTATAATCAATAGGTTATTTGTGGGATGAGGGCCGTTTTTCACCTGCCGCGGGGTGCGGAGGGGGTGCTTTCAAGGCTTGCGATTCTTATGTGCAGCCGTTAAGGTGCGCTCTGTTTTGTCTTGCAGACAGAATCTGCGGAAGGGTGGCCGAGTGGTTTAAGGCGCTCGCCTGGAAAGCGGGTATACTGTAACAGGTATCGTGAGTTCGAATCTCATCCCTTCCGCCATTTTATTCTTCCTAAAAAATCCTAAATCATCCTAAAGAAGTGTAAAACACCAATAAAAACGGTGTTTTTTCGATCCTATACGTTCCACTGGGATTCTTTGCAATCCGGCGGAGATGTGGGTATATTGAGGGGTAGATTTTGAATAAATTTGATTGTGGATATGAAAGGCGGAATCGAACCCATGCTGACAGAGTTGGCCATCAAGCACGCGAAACCGAAAGATAAGGCTTATAAAATCAGCGATTCGGGCGGTCTGCACATAGAAATCACGCCATCCGGCGGAAAGCTCTGGCGCTGGCGTTACCGTTTCAATGGCAAGGCACAACTGCTGGCCTTGGGGAAATATCCCGCCGTGAGCCTTGCGGAAGCCCGCAGAAAACGCGATGAAGCGCGGGCGCTAGTTGGAGAAGGAAAGCATCCCACCCGCGAGAAGCGCGCCGAGAAGTTGCGCCGCATGGCCGAGGGGGAAAACACCTTCGAGAAGCTGACGCGGAAATGGCTTGAATTGAAAAAGGCGGGTTTGAATGAAAAATACCGCATGCAAAATCTTTCCCGCATGGAACAGCTTGTATTCCCGATGATCGGCAGTCTGCCTGTCACGGAAATCACCATTCCCGATATTGTGCGCGTGGTTGAAAAAATCAGCAATCGCGGCACGGTCGAAACCGCCAAGCGCATGAAACAGCTTATCAGCCAGATTTTCCGCTATGCCTGTTACCGTGGTTTATGCCAGCACAATCCCGCCGCCGACTTGCGGGGTATTCTTCCGACTGTCGAACGGAAGCATTTCGCAAGTCTGCCCTTGGCGGAGGTTCCGGCTTTGCTGAAAGCGATAGAGGATTATAACGGTGAAAATATATCAAAGGCGGCCATGAAATTGCTGGCGTTGACGTTCGTCCGTACCGGAGAACTGATCGGCGCAAAATGGGAAGAAATCGATTGGCAGCGCGAGGAATGGCATATTCCCGCCGAACGCATGAAGAAAAAACGCCCGCATATCGTGCCGTTGTCAAAACAGGCTTTGGCTATTCTCAAAGAATTACAAGAGCAGACGGGTGAAAAGCCGTTTGTTTTTTACAGCTTGCGCAGTAAATCCCGTCATATCAGTAATGGCGTTGTGCTTATGGCCATGCAGCGCATGGGGTATCATGGAAAAATGACTGGTCACGGCTTCCGCAGCCTTGCCAGCACTATTTTAAATGAAAAAGGGTATCCGCCGGACGTGATTGAACGCCAGCTTGCCCATGCCGACGATGACAAAATCCGCGCCGCATACAACCGCGCCGAATATCTACCGGAGCGTAAAAAGATGATGCAGGACTATGCAGATATTCTGGAGGCTATGGCCGCAGGAAAAAATATTATTGCCGGAAAATTTGGAAAAACAGGCACAAAAAAATGAAAAAATCCGAAAAAAATAAAAATTTAACGGTTAAATCAACGGCCAAAACCGTTAAGCCAACGGCTAGGAGAACGGCTAAACCAACTGTTCAACGGTCTAAACCAACGGTTAAGCGAACCGTTAAGAAAACGTCATTTCAACGGTTGCCGAACGGTTCCTTAACGGTTCAATCAACCGTTCAAACCGCTAAAAAGCCTGAATCCGGCGGAAACCCGCTGGCGGCTTTTGAATATGTCCGCGAACATCTGGCCGGAATTGAAGAAAAAAGCGGATTTGAAGCCTATCAGGCCTTCAGGGATTTTATTGTGCCGTTATTTATTGCGCCGGAAAAAGCGCGGCTGTTTGTGCAGGATGATGCGCATTATCGTTTTATCGGGGATTTTCAACCGTTCGATCCGGCTTATATCGATAATATGGTGCTTTGCCTGCTTATCAAAATAAATGCGCCGCATATTTATGAGCAGACAAAGCCCATCATTGATAGAAACGTCAGGCCAAAAAAGGCCAATGAAGGGTTTAATCACCTTTACCGTGAATGCGCCGGATTTTTGGTTTTATTGCTACAACATTACGAGAAAATTACACGCAGGCAGGGTTTGCGGCTGGCGGCGCATCTTACAAAATATTCTGAATCTGTAATTGCAAAGCCATTTGACCGCATGGATACCATGCGTGAAAAACTAAAAGACGAGTTGCCGCCGCCATTGGTTCTGGCGGCGCTGTACGGAACTTTGTCTAAAAAGGGAGCTAATCCCGATACTTTAGAGCCGTTCAAAAAGAAAAGCGTCCGTTCGCAGGGCGAAATGCAAAAGACGATCAACGGTTACTGGCGGTTCACTGAAAAAGTATTGCGCCATTACCAAGACGAAATCCTGCAATATCAGAAAAAGAATCCTTTAATTCTGTTTACACGCATTGCGGCGGATTTGGGTTTTACTTTTCCTCTGGCAGAGAAAGACATGAAAAAGCCGCCTGCTTTAACCGTTTTTATAGTGCTATGTTTCGCGCTTGTGGCGGCAGTCATGCCGGAAGCGGTTCATGAATTCGATAAAAGACTAAGGCAAATGGCATAACAACCTGATTATTTTCATTTAAGCATGTTATTCTTTTTTACCCAAAGTGTGGGAAACCGGAAGCCGTCATATCCTGAAAGCGTGATTAACAACTTTTAGGATATGCACTATGAACATAGACAACGCAAATAAAGAACGATTCTTAAGGCTGGCGGATGTGAAAACCCGTACGGGCTTAAGCCGTAGTACGATCTATTTGAACATAGCCAATGGGCTGTTTCCCCGTCCTGTCAGTCTGGGGTTGCGTTCTGTCGGCTGGCTCGAAAGCGAGATTGACGCATGGATGATGCAACGCATCCAACAAAGCCGATCCGCAGATTTTAACGGTTAATATTGAAAGGAAAAATATCATGATGAACGGCATTAATAACGGCATTCAACAAACGGTAAAACAACCCGCACTATTGGCGGGGCTGGCTTTATATGCCCTTTTCTCAGGCGGCAAAAAAGGATAAAAAACAAACATTACCAGCGGCTGAAAAAACGCCCGTGCAACGGTTGCCGAACGGTTCCGCAACGGCCAAGGCAACGGTTCAACCAATCGCAAATAAGGGCAAAATGGACGTTTCCGATCCATATGAATCCATGAGCGAAGAAGAACTGCAAAAAGAACTGATCCGGCAAGCTATGTCCGAGCTCGGCAAACGCAGTGCGGCGGTAAGGATGAAGAAGAAAGCGGAGGTTAAAATGTAGTTTTGTGGCTCTGTAGAAGATTTCACCGTTTGCACAGGTTGCCTAATTTTGTCCTGCGCATGCCATCGCTTGCGTAAAATAAGATTAAGTGTTAATATTAAACTTGGTAAAATGAAGAATCGCTTGTGAGAAAATCCCTTTTTAAAAATTATCTGGCATTTCTTTTGACGCTGGCACTGGTTTTCAGCACGATGCCGTCGATGTCGATGACTATGACTTCTTCGCACATGAAGAAAAGCCAGACGCATACGGCGGTTTCCATAGCCGCGTCATCGCAGTCATGTAACTGCTGCGCCCATTGCATGACAGGGGGCGCATCACATGGCATGACGACTTGCAGGCACTGCGTCGTCTGTGCGCCCTGCGTTGGCGCATACATGCCGTCAGCAGGGTCTTTCTCATGGCCGCAATATGTTGCCGATCGTTTTGAAGGTGCGCCGGACACGCACGCTGCCGGAAAAACACTGATCCCCGATCCTCCGCCTCCCAAAGCCTGATCCCTTAAAAACCAGAAGCCGCATGGCGTATCATTCCCGTCAGAAACGGGTATGCCCACGTACGGCTTTCCTCACCATCGCTTTTATTGGTATTTATATGGGGGTTACGCATGCGAATGCTCACCACTGTCAGGGCCGTCTTTATAATCGTCATACTAATGGCGATGGGGAATCATATGGTTTCCGCCGCAACCGTTAGAACGCCCGCTAGGCAGGCGGAAGGTAAAATCCTTTATTACCGTGCTCCCATGGGCGGCGCGACGTCGCCAGTGCCCATGAAGGATAGCATGGGCATGGCATATGTGCCGGTTTATGCTGCCGGTGCCGGAGATGCGCAGGATACCGTGACGTTGAGCGCCGGACGCATCCAGCAACTGGGCGTGCAAACAGCTTTTGCTGTACGCCGCGATCTTGCGTGGACTATTCATGCAGTCGGCACGGTGCAGCCCGACGAAACCCGCGAGAGTGTCGTGTCGCCGCGCTTCAGCGGTTGGATCGAGAAGCTCACCGTCGATGCAACGGGCATGACGGTCAAAAAAGGTGGACCGTTGTTTACTTTTTACAGCCCGGAACTCACAAAAATCGAGGCGGAATATCCTTTCACGCGGGGCGGTCATGCGCCGAACGGCACCATTGAAAAACTGCGAAGTCTCGGCGCACCGCCCGCTGAAATAGAGCGCCTAAAAGATAAGCATACGGTCAGCACGCATATGATGTTCACCGCGCTCGCCGATGGCACCGTGCTGAAGAAAATAGCGATCGAAGGCATGGAGTTCACCCCTGGCATGACGCTATACAGCATCACCGACCTGTCGCAAGTGTGGGTGATTGCCGATGTTTATGAGCGTGATTTGTCCCGCGTTGCCATCGGTCAGCCCGTAGAAATTACCTTTACGGCTTTTCCCGGCAAAGTATTCAAGGGGAAAGTCAGCTTCATTTATCCGGATATCGATAAGCAGACGCGCACAGCGCGGGTGCGGATCGTGCTGCCCAATTCGGACGGTCTGCTGAAGCTCGACATGTACGCGAGTGTGGATATTTCTGATACATCAGAGAAAGCCGTATTGACGGTTCCGACCTCCGCCGTGATCGACGGTGGTGTGCGAAAAACGGTGTTGCTGGCCCTCGGCGGCGGGCGTTTCCTGCCGCGTGAAGTGACCACCGGCTTGCGCGCCCACGGTCAGGTCGTTATCCTAAGCGGATTAAAGGCAGGCGATCGCGTCGTCACCTCTGCCAACTTCCTGATCGATTCCGAGAGCAATCTGCGCGCCGCCTTGCAGCAATTTGCGCCGGGAGGAAAAAAATGATCACGCACATCATTCGCTGGTCGGTGCGGAACCGCTTTTTGGTTCTGCTGGCGACCTTTTTCATTATAGTAGCAGGCATATATTCCTTGCGGCATATCCCGCTTGACGCTATTCCCGACCTTTCCGACACGCAGGTGATCGTCTGGACGAAGTATCCCGGGCAGGCGCCGCAGGTGGTTGAAGATCAGGTAACCTATCCGCTGACCAGCGCGCTGTTGAACGTGCCGGGAGCCGTGACTGTACGCGGCCTTTCGATGTTCGGTAATTCCTTCATCTATATCATCTTCAAGGACGGTACGGATATATACTGGGCACGTAGCCGCGTGCTGGAATATCTTAACTCCATCGGTAGCCGCCTGCCTCAGGGCATCACGCCGGCGCTAGGGCCGGATGCCACGGGTGTGGGCTGGATCTACGAATACATTTTGCAATCGGCCGGTAAAAACCTCGCCGAACTGCGCAGCCTGCAAGACTGGTACCTGCGCTACGGCTTGTCACGGGCGGAGGGTGTGTCGGAAGTCGCGAGTGTCGGCGGCTTCGTTAAGCAGTATCAGGTCGTTGTCGATCCGCGCAAATTGCAGGCATACGGCATTCCACTGGCGGGGGTGATCCGAGCCATCCGCAACAGCAACATAGACGTCGGCGGGCGCGTCATCGAGATGACGGAGCGGGAATACCTCGTGCAGGGACAAGGCTATTTGCGCGGCGTTAGCGACCTGAAAGACATCGCCTTGCGTAGCCATAACGGCACGCCTGTGCTGCTTGGCAATGTGGCGCAAGTCCGGATCGGCCCCGATCAACGGCGTGGCCTTGCCGAATACAACGGCACCGGAGAAGTTGTCGGCGGGATTGTCCTGCAGCGCGTTGGAGAGAACACGCTCGACGTCATCAACAGCGTCAAGGCTCAACTGAAGAAACTGGAGACGGGATTGCCGAAAGGGGTCACGGTCAAGGCCGTTTACGACCGTTCAGAGCTTATCCTGCGTGCCGTGCATAACCTCAGCCATACGCTGATCGAAGAAAGCGTCATCGTCGCGCTGGTGTGTTTCCTGTTTCTGCTGCATGCAAGAAGCGCACTGGTCGCCATTTTCGTTTTGCCGGTCGGGGTGTTGCTCGCCTTCATCATCATGTATGCGATCGGCCTCGGTTCCAACATCATGAGCCTCGGCGGCATCGCCATCGCCATCGGCACCATGGTGGATGCCGCCATCGTGATGATCGAAAACGCCCACAAGCATCTGGAGCGCGCGGAAAACGATGATGCCCACACGCGCCTGACGGTGCTGGTCGAGGCCGCCTGTGAGGTCGGGCCTTCGCTGTTTTTCAGCCTGCTTATCATCACGGTATCGCTAATGCCCATCTTTACGCTGCAAGCGCAGGAAGGGCGGCTGTTCCGGCCTTTGGCGCTGACTAAAACCTTCACAATGGGGTCGGCGGCGCTGCTCTCGATAACGCTGGTGCCCGCACTGATGACGGTGCTGATCCGCGGACGCATCGCGCCGGAAAGCCGCAACCCGGTCAACCGCATCCTGATTAACCTCTATCGGCCGGTCATCGCCGCCGTTCTCAGGTTTCGCAAAACCACAGTCTTTCTTGCCCTGCTGGTGCTGGCGGCGTCGGTTTATCCGGCATTGCATATCGGTTCGGAGTTCATGCCTGAACTCAAGGAAGGCACGCTGCTTTACATGCCAACGACACTGCCGGGCATTTCGATCACCGAAGCCGCAAGCCTGTTGCAAATGGAAGACCGTATCATCAAATCCTTCCCCGAAGTCAAATCCGTCTTCGGCAAGGCAGGTCATGCGGATACAGCGACCGATCCGTCGCCGCTGTCAATGGCCGAAACTATCATCAATCTTAAACCGCAAAGCCAATGGCCGAGGGGTATGACGACGGGCAAGCTCATCAACGCCATGAACAAGGCGTTGCAGTTCCCCGGCGTCACCAATGCCTGGACGCAGCCCATCCGCGGACGAACCGACATGCTCTCGACCGGCATTCGCACACCGCTTGGCATCAAGATATTCGGCAAAAATCTCGCGCAGATCGAAAAAGTCGGGAAGGAAATAGAAAACGCCGTTCATGATATTCCCGGGACCGCCAGCGTCTATGCCGAACGGGTGACCGGCGGTTATTATCTCAACATCGACCCCGACCGCGCCGCGCTGGCACGCTACGGCATCACGATAGGCGAGGTGCAGAACGTGATTGCCTCGGCGCTCGGCGGCATGAAAGTGACCACTGTCGTTGAAGGTAATGAGCGTTATCCCGTCAATGTGCGCTATCCGCGCGATTTCCGCAGCGATCCGCAGGCCATTGCTGAAAACATTCTCGTGCCCATCGCGTCCGGCGGCATGGTGCCGCTGGGGCAGGTGGCGCGTATTTCATTGTCGTCGGGGCCGCAGATGATCCAGACGGAAAATGCGCAACTGGTCGGTTATGTCTATATTGACATCCATGGTCGCGATCTCGGCAGTTATGTCGCAGCTGCCCAAAAAGCGGTGCGCGAAAAGGTCAAGCTCTCGACGGGCGTGCATCTGGAATGGAGCGGACAGTTCAAGTACATGCAACGCGCCAAGGCACGACTGGAAGTCATCGTGCCGCTGACGCTGGTCATTATTTTCACGATGCTCTATCTCAATTTCGGACGCATGACGGAAGCGCTGATCGTGTTCCTGTCTTTGCCCTTCTCGCTGGTAGGCGGGTTGTGGCTGATGTACTGGCTGGGTTTTAATTTCAGCGTGGCGGGCGCGGTCGGCTTTATCGCTCTTGCCGGACTCGCCACACAAACCGGCATCATCATGCTGGTCTACCTCGGCAACGCCTTCGAGAGAGTAAGGACGGAACGGACGGCTGAAGGCAGGGCGGTCACGCTGGACGATGTGCATGCCGCCGTGGTCGCCGGAACAGTCGAGCGTGTGCGCCCGCTGATGATGACGGTGTGCGCGATCATGGCAGGCCTTTTGCCGATTATGTGGAACCATGGCACCGGCGCGGATGTGATGCAGCGCATCGTCGTTCCAATGCTGGGCGGCATCGTTTCCTCGAGCATCCTGACGCTAATGGTGATTCCGGCGGTCTACGCCTTGGTGAAGCAGAAAACGGAGGCCAAATGATGAAGAGAGTGTTGTCTCTTGCGGTGTTGACCGCCGTTATAGTCCTGACGGCCTGCACCGTCGGGCCGGACTACCACAGGCCGAAAGTCGAAACGCCAGCCTTTTATAAGGAAGCTTACGGTGCATGGCGTCAGGCCAGTCCGCAGGATGTGTTTCATCACGGCGCATGGTGGACGGTTTATAACGATTCCGTCCTGAACCGGCTAGAAAAACAGGTCGATGTTTCCAACCAGAAACTGAAAGCGGCGGAAGCCGCTTATCACGAAGCGCGCGCCATGGCGGCGGAAGCACATTCTTCACTTTTTCCCACGGCCGCCGCTGAAGGAGCCGTCGGAAAAATGCGCGGCACCATGCCACGCCCGACGGCGCCGGAAAGCCTTACCGTCGGCGGGAGTTGGGAACCCGATCTTTGGGGGCGCATCCACCGCGAAATAGAAGGCAGCACAGCGCGTGCGCAAGCCAATGCTGCCGATCTCGCCGCCGCGCGGCTTTCGCTGCAGGCGGTGCTGGCGGTGGATTATTTTGATTTGCGTGCGCAAGATGAACTGAAGCAGTTATTGGAACGCATCGTCGAGACAGATAAAAAGTCCTTGCAAATCGTGCGCTATCAATACGACAGCGGCACAGGCAGTTCTGATGATGCTCTGCTGGCTGAAACACGCCTCGAAAATGCGCGCGCAAAAGCCATAAAAACCGGTGTCCGGCGCGCGCGCCTGCTGCATGCGATCGCCGTCCTCGTCGGAGATCCGCCTGCGGATTTTTTTCTTCCGCTGCGCCCGTATAACGGTTATGTGCCTGACATTCCGGCGGGTATACCATCATCCTTGCTGGAGCGCCGTCCGGACATAGCCGCAGCCGAGCGCATGGTGGCGGCAGCCAACGCGAAGATTGGTATTGCCACAGCGGCATGGTTTCCCGATATCACACTGTCGGCTTCCGCAGGTTATACCGACATGACGTTTGACAAGGTATTGCAAGCGCCTATGGGCTTCTGGGCGTTGGGCGCAGGGTTCACCGAAACTCTCTTCAACGCCGGACGTCGGTCCGACCGCATCACGGCGGCAAAAGCGGGATTTGACCGCAGCGCCGCCATGTACCGCCAGACCGCGCTGACCGCGTTTCGGCAAGTCGAGGACGGCCTTTCATCACTACGTATTATAAGTCAGGCCTGTGACGAACAAAGTGCGGCCACTCGACACACATGGCGCATCGAGCAACTGGCGAAACGGCGGTACGAGAGCGGCACGGGTGACTACCGTAAAGAACTGAAGGCGAGGACAGTCTGGCTCAAGAATAAAATTGACCTGTTGAAACTGCGCCAAAGCCGTCTGGACGAGAGTGTTGCGCTTATTCGCGCTCTGGGCGGAGGGTGGAATGCATCACAGGTGACGAATGGAAAATAAAGTCACGATTAACTTATGGATTTACTGTTTTCTACCGTCGTGTCCAGCACGCTCCAAGCACTTTGCAAGAAAGCCAGATCGTATGGGGATAGATATGTGAATGTATTTTTTCAGTCGCGGATATTTATTATTATAAACCAATATGATAGTATTAAATTTAGACGGACATCCCTCGCCATTACATTCCCCCAGAACCTCATCTCTCGATGGCGGAATGCTAAAACCCCCGCGATTTGGCGGGAAATGGCGCGATAATGGCGTCGCATCGTTATTATCTCTCTTGCGCCCGCACGGGGCATGTTTCCGGCCTTTACGGGCGTTCATCTCTCTTTGAAAATTCGGGCAGTCCCTCTTCGGGGAACCAGAGGCCGTAGAGCCGTGTTTGCGCAGCCCATGACAGCGGAATGTCTGACATTAATCTGGACAATGTCAGGGTGCGGGCTGGATGCCGTCAAGAATGGCTTCCTTGATTCGCGGTGATAAAAAATTGAGACGGTATATTTTTTCGACGTACCTGTGTCCCAGCCTTGCTTCTTTTGCGGTAGTCTTAAGGCTGTTATCCCCCTTTTCACTAAAAAACATTTCTCCAGCGGTGGGCACGAACCAGCCCTTTGATAAGGGCGGGGTCCTTGTCGGAGGCCTCTGGTATGAGGTCTTTGCCGTCGGCGTCCAATATGATCTTTTTGCCGCCATACTTTCGGAACTGAATAGGAATGGTGCACGTTTTTGCCCCAGCTTCGGTCTTCAGGGCAATGCCGACCTTGCCAGCATAAAGGACTATCTTCATCTTTGCTTGATGTACGAACCCCGTCCTATTCCCGCAAGAGAGTCTTTTGCTCCCACGCGCCGCCGACTGCTTTATAGAGGCTGACGGCGGCGGTGAAACGCCCCAGTTCTGCGGCGATGAGATTGTCCTTTGCCGCATAAAGGCTGCGCTGCGATATCAGCAGCGTCGGATAATCGATCGCGCCGGCTTTGAATTGCTTTTCGGCAAGGTTGTACGCTTTGGTCGCAGAGCGCACCGCATCCGTATAGGATCTTTCGGTTTTCTTCGCGCTTTTCAAATTGGCGAGCGCATCCTCGGTTTCCTGAAAGGCGGTCAGGACGGTTTTGAGGTAATCCGCGGCGAGCTCTTTTTCCCGTGCGCGGCTTTTGGCGAGCCCCGCTTCGAGGCCGCCGCCTTTGAACAGCGGCGCCGAGAGCGCGGATGTCAGCGCCAGCGATGCGGTTGCAGGGCTGAAGAGCGGCGAAACGGTGATGCTCGGCGCGAGCCCGATGTTGACGCTCGGGAAAAAGGCGGCGCGCGCGACGCCAATGTCGGCATTGGAGGCGATCAGGTCTTCCTCGGCCTGACGGATGTCGGGGCGGCGCTCCAGCAGGGTCGAGGGCTGCCCCGGCGCGATTTCAGGGATATGCAGGCTGCTCAGGCTGTCGGCTTTGACCTGAAAAGTCTGCGGCGGTTCGCCGACGAGCACGGCGAGCCCGTCGAGCGCGACGGCGTAGCTGTCCTGCAGCGCAAAGATGGTGGCGTTGGCGTTGGCGACTTCCGTCTTTTGCTGCTCGACCTCGAGCGCCGAGGAGGCACCGGCCTTGAAACGCAGTTCGATCAGGCGAAGCGTTTTTTGCAGGCTGTTGCGGGTGCTTTCGGCGACGGAAAGACGCCCGCGCAAGGTGAGGACGTTGGCATAGGCGTCGGCGACGCTGGCCGCCGTGGCCAGCGCGATCGTTCTCCTGGCAAAGACGCTGCTTTGCACGCTGGCGCGTGCCGACGCCGCTGCGGCGCGGTTGGCGCCGAACAGGTCAAGCTCGTAACTCACGCTCATACTGCCGCTCGCGGCGGAAAGATACTTGGTACTCTGGCCGGCAGTTTTACTGGGCGTTGCGGAAGCATTGCCCGACAAGTCGGCTTGGGGGAACAGGGCGGCAGCGGCGATCGCTTCGTCCGCGCGCGCCTGACGGATGCGCGCCGCGGCGGCGGCAATGTCGAGGTTCTGCGCCAGCGCCATCTTTTCAAGCCTTTCGAGTTCGGGGTTGTTGAAACGCTGCCACCAGTGCGCGAGGTTCGTTGCTTGCGCCGCCTGTGCGCCGCGCCAGGCCGGCGTTTGCACGGCGGGGCGGTGGTAAAGGGGGATGAAGGAACACCCCGCGAGGATCAAGACGCTCAAAAAGGAAAGGGCTTTTTTCATGGCGTTACTCCGTTGATAACGCGCGCACGGGGTCGAGCCGCGCCGCCTTGCGGGCGGGAAGATAGCCGAAAACGACGCCGGTGGCAAAGGCGCTGGCGAAAGCCAGAATTGCCGGCCCGACGGAAAAGATGGCGCGCAGGCCGAGCATCTCTGCCGTCCACCCTGCCGCGACGCCGAGGAGCACGCCCAGCACGCCGCCGACGGCGCAGACGACCACGGCTTCGATGTTGAACTGCAAAAGAATGTCGCGCATGCGCGCGCCGGTCGCCATGCGGATGCCGATCTCGCGCGTGCGCTCCGTGACGCTGACGAGCATGATGTTCATGACCCCGATCCCGCCGACGACAAGCGAGATCGCCGCAATCGTGCCGAGCATGACGGTGAGCGTGTTTTGCGCCTCGGTCGCCATGTTGATGAAGGACTGCATGTTGCGGATGTGAAAATCCTCGATGCGGTGGCGCGTCTTCAGAAGGGAGGTGATGGCGTCCTGCGTTGCGTCGATGTTGTCGAGGTCGTCGACCTTGACGATCATGTTGTTGAGGTAGTTCTGGCCGAACAGGCGGACCAGCCCCGTCAGGACGGGCACGAAAACGGTGTCGTCCTGATCGCCGCCGAAGGCCGAGGCGCCTTTGGCCGTCATGACGCCGATCACCTCGAACGGCACGTTCTTGATGAGAACAAAACGTCCGACGGGGTCCTCTCCGCCGGGAAAGAGAATGTTTTTGACCGTCTGCCCCAACACGGCGACGGCGGTGCGCCGCTGCATGTCGTTTTCGTTGAAAAAGTTGCCTTCGGCCACCGGCCAGTCGCGCACGACGGGGAGCGCGGGGCCGACGCCCTGAATCAGCGTCGCGTCGTCGAGATTGCCGTAGCGCACGGTTTCACGCCCGCTGCGCATCGGCAGAACGTAGGAGACGCCGGTAACCGCGGCGACGGCTTTGGCGTCGTCCGGCGTCAGCGTTGCCGTCGCGTCGGCGCCGTGCACGTTCCCTGCGCCGGGCTGCACATATAGCAGGTTGGTGCCCATCGAGTGGATCTGGTCGAGCACCTTTTGCTTGCTGCCCGCGCCGATGGCCAGCATCGCGACGACCGAGGCGACGCCGATGACGATGCCGAGCAAGGTGAGCGCAGTGCGAAAGAGATTGACGTGCAGCGCGCGCAAGGCCATGCCGACGGCCTCGCTGACGCTGGACAGAAAATCGATCGTGCCGTGGGTGACGGGATTGATCTCCGGCAGCGCGCCCGCCGTTGCCGGTTTTTCCTCGCGGATGATCTTGCCGTCGGAGATATGGATGATGCGGCCCGCGTTCTGGGCAATGCTTTTGTCGTGGGTGATGAGGATGATGGTGCGGCCTTCGGCGTTGAGCTGCTTGAGCAGCGCCATGACTTCATCTCCGCTTTTGCTGTCTAGCGCGCCGGTCGGCTCGTCGGCGAGGATGACGGGCGGGTCGTTCATCAGCGCGCGGGCGATGGCGACGCGCTGCTGCTGCCCGCCGGAGAGTTGCGGCGGCTTGTGGTGCATGCGGTCGGCAAGCCCCAGTTTCTCCAGCAGGTTTTTGGCGCGCGCGATGCGCTCCGACCGCGCTGCGCCTGCGTAAACGGCGGGAATTTCAGCATTGTCGAGCGCCGTCACGGTGGGGAGCAGGTTGTAGCGCTGAAAAATAAAGCCGAAGGTCTTGCAGCGCAGTTCGGCCAGCGCGTCGCTGTCCAGCGTAGAGACGTCCTTGCCGTGCACGGCGTAACGCCCCGCGCTGGCGCGGTCGAGGCAGCCCATGATGTTCATCAGCGTCGATTTGCCCGAGCCGGACTGCCCCATCACGGCCACGAATTCTCCGGGATAAATATCGAGGGAAACGTCGTCGAGCACCTTGATCTGCTGCTCGCCGCTCGGGAAAACCCGGCCGATGCCCGAGAGGCTCAGAAGCGGCCCTTCCGCAGGCATTACATCTTCCGGTGTCACAGGCGCGGCCCGAAGCGGAAATGACCGCCTGCTTTTTCAGCCTCGCTTGCAGCGGCGCCTGAAAGGATGACCCTGTCTCCGGCGATGAGCCCTTCGGTCACTTCAGCGTCCGTCCGGTTCATCAGGCCGACGTGGATGACGCGCTTTTGCGGCTTGCTGTCGTCACCGAGAACGCTGACGAGGTAGGCGTCGCCCTTGGCGTTGTCCGCATCGGGCTGGCGGTGCGCGAGAACGGAAACCGGAATAAGCGGCACGTTTTTCGCCTTGCCGACGGTGAAGAAGACCTGCGTGTCCATGCCCGTCATCAGTTGGCGGGCCTTGTTCGGCGAGTCGATGAGAACGTCATAAAGGACGACGTCGTTGACGATCTCCGGCGTCGGCAGGATCTGCCGCACCTTGCCGGGCCATTTGCGGTCCATCTGCCCCATTGTTATGAAGGTGGCGGGCATGCCCTTTTTGATGCTCATGACGTCTGCCTCCGCCACCTGCGCGCGCACGGTCATGACGTCGAGATTGGCGATGCGCAGGATGGTCGGCGCCGTCTGGCTGGCATTGACCGTCTGCCCCTCGCGCATCGGAATGTCGACGATCGTGCCGGTCATCGGCGCGCGGATCTTGGTGTAGGCGAGGTTTGTCTGGTCGCCGTCCAGCGTCGCCTGTGTTTCGGCGATCTGCGCCTTGAAGGAGACGACGTTGGCCTTGGCGACGTTCAGCGCCGCCTTGCTTTGCTGGTAAATATCGCGGCTGACGGCGCTGGATTTGACCAGTTGCGCGTTGCGGTCGTACTGCTGCTGCGCAAGGACGAGACTGGCGCCGGCTTGCGCCAGCTGCGCTTGCAATGTTTTGATGTGCGCTTCATCCGCCGCGACCTTCGTCTGGTAGATGCGCGGGTCGATCTCGACCAGCAATTCGCCCTTGGTCACTTCGTCGCCGAAATCGACGTGGATTTTCTGGATCTGCCCGGAAACCTGCGTACCGACATCGACGTATTCTTTGGGCTCAAGCTTGCCCTGCGCTGTCACTTCCTCTTTAATGTCGCCATTGGTGATGGCGTAGAAACGCTCTTCCGCCTGCCGTGCGGCGGCTTTCTCATGAGATGAGAAGACGTTATAAGTTTTCCACCCGGCAAAAGCAGTTAGGGCCAGTATGATTATGGCGAAGAATACACGACTTGCGTTACTCATGTTATCGATGCTTCAGATGAGAGGCTGTGGGTGACCATTTTCACTTCAAGATGATTGATGTGGCGGCGCTAGAGACAGGTCCCCAGACAAACCCTGCTGGCGGGCTACAGAGTAGATATCGCTTTGAAAACTCCATGAATCCGGCTCAGGGCCTCATGAAATAAATAACAGGGAGCCCCCTAAGGTTCCTTGATCTTTATCAATATCCCAGTGCAGCAATAGTGATATCTTCTTCATCGGACTTCCCAATATACATGCCGGAAAGATACAAGAAAGATACAGAAGATACAAGCAAGATAAGCAACCTTTAAAAAGAAAGGGTGTAGGCTTCATGAGCACCCGAAAAAAATTTCTGAGCGCTTTAGAGATCATTTTCTGTGCGGCGGCGCTGACAGCCGCAACGCTGTTCCCCGCTGCCATGTCATACGCTCAGCCAGCCGGTTCCGCACGCGCGGGCTCGCTTGGCACCAGCGGCGGCGTCGCGCAGCCGCAAGGCGCCGGGGCCGGCGGATCGACCGCGGCGCAGGGCAACGCCTTTTCAAATGGCAGCTCGTCGGGCCCCGGTCCCGTCAACCAGAACCGCTACGGCGGCAGAGCTGCAACAACCGACGACGGGACAGCCGACAATACCCTCACGCGTCTCCTCGATAAGAGCGAAAAACATTTGCCGGACACCCTCGCTCCCGAAAACGACTGGTGCGAAGATTACGACGCGCAAAAGCTGACCGGAAAAGCGGCTCTGTCCGGTGCGAATGGACGGCGGCTGATAGCGGCACAGCGTTACCTCGCCCCCGGCTTTGGCCAGAATGGGAATCCGTCCGAACTTTCTCTCCTTTCCAATTACCAGCAGGAACTGGCAAAACCGCGCCCCGATGCCGCGCTTGCCGGAACCTATATCGGCCTCGCTTCGGCAATCCCGCTGGACGAGCAGCGTCTGGTGGAGACCAACCGGCTTCTCTGCGTCACGGCAGCGCCTGCACACATGAAAAAAATCCTCAATACGGCGCACGGCATATACACAAAGCATGAATAGTCGAAGGAACGGAAAAATGAAAAAATTCTTAAAATCAGGCTGGAGACAATCCCTCATCATCGGCAGCGCCGTTTGCTTTTTGCTGACAGGCGGGGCGGTCTTTCATCTGTTCCCTGCTACAGGAAGCGGCCAGGCTTATGCCGCAAGCGGCAACGAAAGTAGTGGCGGGGGCGGCGGCCAAGGCGGCGGAAACGGCCAGCATGCGGGCGGCGGCGGGGGCGGCGGCCAAGGCGGCGGAAACGACCAGCATGCCGGCGGCGGCGGGCACGGCCCCAATCCCAACTGCCCGTATCAGGATCGTAGCGGCCGCGGCGGCTATGCCGGCAGCGGCCATGGCAAGGGCGGCCATAGCGGAGAGGACACGGGCAGCGATGCCGGCACCACAAGTGTGGACACAACCACCAGCGGCGGCAGCCCCGGCGGTGAAAACTTTGTTTGCGACCAGCCCGGCAGTTGGCACGCCAACAACAAAATCTACCTCAATCACTAGAAACCACAAAAACCTGAAGGAGAAAAACCATGTCACACGCTGGAAAAGCCAATATAAGGACTTACGCCGTGACCACAGCCATGACGCTCGTGCTGGCAGCATTCGGCCTGCCCCACAATAACGCACACACCATACCTCTCGGCCTACCGCAGGCCTATGCCGCCGAGAGCGGCCACGGCGGCGGCCATGCCGGCCAGGGTTCCGGTGGTCAAGGCTATCATGGCGGCGCGGCGACCCACGGCAACAGCTCAGGATCGCACGGCGACTCCTCAAGCGAAGCAACCGGCAGCGGGGAAAGCAGCAGCGGGCATCAAGGCGGCCCCTCGGACACCAGCGATGCGCGCGGCCCGCAATATCACGGCGGTTCTGACAGCTCACAAAGCGGCGGCAGACCTGCCTGGTCAAAAGACACCCTCCCCGACGTAGAACTCGGCAGGCTGAACGTTGCACGGTCACCGGCCCACGTTCTCGACAAGGCCGTCACCGAAGCTGTTAACAACTTTAATCCCAAGACAGAGTCCACCCTTTACTCCATGACTGCGGAACAATTCGCCACCTATGTGGAAGCCAACTATAGCACAGCGGTGAGAATTGATTCTCCTCTCGAAAATCTGGGATTGATGAGAGATCTGCTGACCAGTGGGAAAACGCAACTGCCCGGCGTGAACCCCGCATCAACGATCGATCTGGCGGCCATTCTGCTTGGATCGGCAGCGGACAAGGGAGAGCCCGTCACCAACGATACGGTTACCGCCCTCTCCATAATCCTCGGCCTTCCGGTGATGACGGATGCACAAGTAACCTCACTCGCGGATAAAGCCGATACCGTGCGTCTGGCCATACTTGCCGGACACGGTGAGGGTGAATAAGCAGAGCTCGACCAATAACCCATTGTACCCAGGAGAATTGATATGAAAAAGAAAAGGCCACTATATGCTATGCTCGCCGCAGGAGCCCCTTTCTATATGGCGATGGCGCTGTCCACCGCAGCGGTGGCCCAGACCCAAACACAAAACGAGGCTCAAACTCAGGTTTACGGCAGTCAGCTTATGACCCATCAGGAACGCATAGAGTACCGTAACCGTCTGAGGTCGGCAAAAACAGAGGAGGAGCGCGAACGCATCCGTATGCAGCATCACAAGCAAATGCAGAAACGCGCGCGCGAAAGAAACCTCGTGTTACCCGACAACCTGCCCGCGCAGGGCGGCGGCATGGGCCGCAGCAGAGGCATAGGCGGTGGTATGGGCGGCGGTGGCATGAGTCGCGGCAGAGGCCGTTAAGATACACCTGTCATGATCAAGAATCCCCGGGCGTTATATACCGTCCGGGGATTTTTTATCCGAGGAGGATATACCTCATACTTTTGATATGATACATTGCTTCTGGTTGAATTTTTCTTTTCTTGTCAAAAGGATCCCATGACTCGCACCGTTTTTCCCCGCCGCCTCCGGCAAACAATCTCCGTTGTACTGATCGCTCCGCTGTGTCTGGTGTTTGTGCATACGGTAGCCAGTGCCGCCGAAAAAGTCCCGGTCTCCGTAACAAGACATCTGAACCTCGCCGCCGCCGCATACGGCCCCGCCGCGCTCATCAAAACGCTGAAGGAAGAACTGCACAAGCATCCCTCTCTGGCACATACGCCCGGGTCGGCAGCAGCACTGGCGCGGGCAGCCGCGCGACCGGTCGCCTCCTTCAGGGGGGCCAACCTTCCGGTCTATCGCGACATTATCCGCACTATTACGAACGAGGCGCCGGCACGGGAGAAATCCGCCGTCCGGAAAGCCGTTCAGGAAGCCGTGCTCGCAGTGGCGCGAAAAGACAAAAAAGGCACCACCGTCATGCTCCGGCACGCGGCGGCGGGCCAACAGCACGGAATCAGGGTCGGATCTTTTCTAGTTTCCCCCGAGATGCATGCGGCGGAATTTTACGACGACAACATCTTCGCGACGCAAACCAACAAGAAATCGGCTTTTGTGACGGTCGTCGCGCCTCACGTTTTCGTCAAGTCCCTATGGAGCAGAAACAAGGTCACGGCGGAAGCCCATGCGGACGTGACGGAGTACGCGCGCTATACCGATCAAAGCACCGTCGACTACCGCGTCAGCACCGAAGACCGCTATGACTTCAAAGACAATCGCACCCATCTTTTTGGCGGCCTCTTCGGGATGCGCAAACATGAGGACGTCGATTCTCCGGATGCCACAGGCGCCCTGGAACCGACGATTTACTACGAGGCGCGCGGCTATGCCGGCCTCTCGCACAAATTTTCAAATATCGTCACGAAAGTCGGCGCAACGCTGGCGCATCTGGTATTCGACAATACGGAGACGGCGGGCGGCACCGTCGACAACGGCGACCGCAACAGAAACCATATGACTTACGGCATCTCCGCCGCCTATGATACCGGCGGCGCTTTCACCCCGTATGTTCAGCTTACGGGGGATAGCAGGCTCTACGTCAACCCGATAGACAACAATGGCTATCGCCGCTCGTCGCACGGCGGGGACGTCATGATCGGCAGCGATTTCGCGCTCCTGAAAAAGAAGCTGACGGGCGGCCTCGGTATCGGTTATATGGCGCAGAGCTATCAGGACACCCGTTTCTCGACAACGCAAGCCCTGGCGCTCAAGGGCAACCTGCTCTGGCGCCCCGTGACGGAAACACGCCTATCGCTTTATACGGAAAGGTCCATTGACGAAACGACTCTTCTCGGCTCCTCCGGCGTTCTTTACACGACCGCCGGCGGCTTCGTGGAGCACAAGCTGACCCGCTCCCTGTCCTTCATTCTCCGCGGCGTCTACAGTCACAGCGACTTCCGCGGCATCAGCCGCGTCGATGACGATTACGAGGAAAGCGTTGGTCTAAGCTATGCGCTTTCGCCGCGAACCTCCATAGCTACCGACTACCGTAACCAAAAGCGCTTCTCGAACACCAACGGCGCCAGCTTCAACCGGAACCAAATTTTTGTACGGTTGAGTGTCAGTTACTAGGTTCTGTTGATATTCATTTCATCCAGAGCATGCTGGCCGCGAGGTAAATGAGGCTTGCGGGGGGCTCTTGACGCAAGAGCGCGGCAGGATGGCAGCCCTTGCGCCGGATTTTTGATTGCATCAACGATCCTCTGGCTGTCGCAGCCTTTGTCGGCGCGGGGCCTGTCTCAGCTCTGTTATGGCCTTGATACGCACCTGTTCGGCTTTTAAAAAGCCCCGTATTTTTCCCTGCTCACGGGAATTTTTTGCCGCTCTCATAGAGAGAATTGTGCAGGAAGACTGCACACCGCCGCCGTTTTTTAGGTACGGCGCAAAAACCCGTCCGGCGTAACGGTCAGCACAAGTTTGTCTTCAATGTGCCGGTCAATCGAGAAGGAGAGCGGCGCGCCGTCTGCGCCGTTTTGCGGTTTTTTCTTCAGGTCCTTCAGGTATTGATGCACGGCGGTTTTCGGGTTGTTGCCGACGCTCCACGGGCGGTCAGGAAATGCGTCGTCGGGCATGTCCTCGATGATCGTATCAAACACAATGCAGTAACTCCCTTTGGAGGTCAGCGGCGCGTAGGCTTCCAGCTCGGCCAGCACATGATCGTGGGTATGGTTTGAATCGAGCGAAACAAGGATGCGCTTATAATTTTTCGCCGCGTCTTTGACCTGCCGGATAATCTCCGGGGCAATGGAAGACCCCTGTATCATGTCGATGCGGTGAGACAGGGGGTGCGCTTCTATCGCTGCGCGGTTATGCGCGCGGATATCTATATCAATACCGAGAACGCGCCGTTTCGCCGCCTTGGGGTCGAGAGGGACGCCCGCCGCGGCGGCATCGCAATAATCGAGCAGTGCCAGCATGCCCGCGCTCATGACGAGCGATCCGCCGTGCGCGATGCCGGTTTCGATGATCAGGTCAGGTTTGACGTCCCAGACAATCTCCTGAAAGGCCACCATGTCTTGCGGTGTCTGGATAATCGGGCGGCCGAGGAAATTGAAATTGTAAAAATATCTTTTCTCACCGGCGATTTTCATCCAGTCCTTGGAAAGCTTTTGCCATTGCGTTTCTTCCTTATAAGTGGCAACGGATTGGCGCGTTTCTTCCCGAAATGCGGCAATGGGGTCTGAAGATGAAAGCTTGTCGGCTTGGGCTGGCATTTTGAAGGCACTCCTGTTGTAAACAGATATTTACACTAAGTTAAAAGATATAAATTGTATCATATAAAAATCACCATGCCCTACAGAGCCGTATTCTCGAGTGGAGCGGAGTTCATTTTTAAGACCTTGGCGGGGTTGCCGACGACGACGGCATAGCCCGGCACGTCTTTGGTCACGACCGCACCGGCGCCGACGACGGCGCCTCGCCCTACTTTGATCCGTGGAAGAATTGTGGCATTCGAGCCGATGGTAACAAAATCACCCAGTTCTACACAACCCGCCAGCGTGGCGGCGGGCATCACATGGCAGCCGTTGCCGATAATACATTCATGATCGATGGAAGCATTGGTATTGATAATGCTGTGCATGCCGATTTGCGCTTCTTCGGAAACGGCGGCCATGCCAAGAACTTGCGCGCCTGCCGCCAGTCTCACCGTTTTTGCCACCCATGCGGCGCGATGCACTAAAGTCACAGGATGAAAACCGCTCGCGGAGAGGCGGTCGTGTATCTGCATCCTGTCATGCCCCTTGTCGCCGCCGATGGCGATGGCGAATGAAATATCGTCATCCGCGCCGAAAGGAAGCGCGTCGCCGGATTGAAAAACAGGGCAGCCGGGAATAAACGATTTTAGGTCGCTATTTTTGTCGATCAGCGCAACGATGGAAAATCCCCGGTCTTCCAGAATGGGGCGGATGACTTTGGCATGACCGGATGCGCCCCAGATAACGGCCTTCTTCATTTTAGAACTCCGATTCTTCCGAGGTAATTCTTTATAACGCCGCAAACGCGGGTGATGTCGTCCTGTGTCAGGTCGTGATAGCTCGGCAGGTTGATGCCGCGGTTGTAAAGGCCGTAGCTGACCTTGTTTTGCGGGCAGTCTTCAAACGGCGGCATCATGCTGACGGGATAGAAGAATACCCGCGCGTCGATATTGTTCTTTTTAAAATCTTCCAGCAGATCTTCGCGCACGAAGGGGATGCGTTTGTCGAACACGATAGTGCTCATCCAGTAGGAGTTATAGGTGCCTTCCGGTTCGGGGTTGAAGTGCAGGCCGTTGATGTTGCCAAGCTGCGCGACGTAAGATTCGAAAATCTCGCGCTTGCGCTGCACCAGTTCGTCGATACGCTCCATCTGTGCCGCGCCGATGGCGGCTTCGATATTCGACATTTTATATTTGAAGCCGACCTGTTCGCACCAGAACTGTTTGGGCACTTTCGGGTCGCGGCCATGACTTTCAAGGATTGAGATTTTATCGTAGAGGGCATCGGACTGCACGATCAGCGCGCCGCCTTCTCCGGTTGTCACAGTCTTCGTGCCATGGAACGAGAAGGTTGCCATGTCGCCGATCGCACCGGCATTTTTGCCCTTGTAGACGGAGCCGAGCGCTTCCGCCGCGTCTTCGATAACGGGGAGGCCGTATTTCTTGCCGATCTCCATGATCGCGTCCATGTCGCAGAGGTTGCCGTAGAGATGGACAACGATGATAGCTTTGGTTTTGCCGGTGATGGCGGCTTCGATTTTGGCAGGGTCGATGCACCAGCTGTCTTCCAGCACGTCGACGAAGACCGGTTTTGCGCCAAGATAGGTCACCGGTGCGGCCGAGGCAATCCATGTGATGTCGGGTAGGATGACTTCATCGTCGGGGCCGATCCCGAGCGCAGCAAGGCCTAAATGCAGCGCGCCTGTGCAGCTTGAGGTCGGGATGACGTGTTTTGCGCCGAGATAGTCTTTCAAAAGGTCGCGGAATTTATAGATGTAATCGTAGCAATGCTCCGCCCAGCCGTTGCGCGCCGCGTCGGTCGCGTAAGCGACCTCGCGTTCGGTGATCGACGGTTTGGCGTAGTGGATTCTACTCTGCATCAAAACACCTCCAGCTTTGGAATGGCGACGACGAATTTCGCGCTCCAGTCGCGCACATATGCGAGTTGTTTGGTGATTTCGGTTTTGATATTCCACGGGAAGATGACGATAAAATCCGGTCGTTGTTTTTCGATTTCTTCCGGCGGCATAATGGGAACGTGGCTGCCGGGGAGCAACATGCCCTGTTTGTGCGGCGAAAGATCGCAGACGAAGTCGA
The DNA here is from genome assembly GCA_021805245.1 of Pseudomonadota bacterium. Lineage (GTDB taxonomy): Bacteria > Pseudomonadota > Alphaproteobacteria > Micavibrionales > UBA2020 > PALSA-926. The sequence goes on from JAJZFS010000029.1 coordinate 31,136, forward strand.
TCAGCCCGCTTTTCACGCCGCAATAGTTGAGAAGGGTGTTGCCTTTTGCCGCCGCGCCGTAGGCGGCGATTTTTTTGCCCGCCGTTTTCGCGTCGACAAGGAATTTGAGGAAGTCGAGCCGCACGCGGTCGGCTTTGGCCTGAAACCCGTCGTAGAACGGCATATGGTCCATGCCTGCGGCGCTTTCCTTTTTCAACACGGCATCGACGCTGGCGCGTTTTGCATGGCCGGACTGGTTGTGCGCCGCGAAAACGCGGAGCGACCCGCCGTGGGTCGGCAGTTCTTCGACGTGGAAGACGCGCAGGCCGTGTGCCCCCATGATCTTTTCGACGGTGAGCAGCGAGAGATAAGAGAAATGCTCGTGATAAATGGTGTCGAACTGGTTGTTGGCGACGAGTTGCAGAAGATGCGGAAACTCGAAGGTCGCCACGCCTTCGGGCTTGAGGAGGATTTTGAAACCGGCGATAAAGTCGTTGATGTCCGGCACGTGGGCGAGGACGTTGTTCGCCGCGGTCAGATCGGCCTGCCAGCCGTCCTTGACCAGTTGTCCTGCTGTTTGCTTGCCGAAAAACACTTCGCGGGTCTCGATGCCTTTTTTGCGCGCCGCCTCCGCCGTGCCGTGCGTCGGTTCGATGCCGAGGCAGGGGATGCCGCGCTCTTTGACGAATTGCAGCAGGTAACCGTCGTTCGAGGCGATCTCGGCGACTTTGGAATTTTTGTCCAGTTTAAATTCCTGCGCCATTTTTTCGACATAGGCTTTGGCGTGCGCGACCCATGAGCTGGAGAAGGACGAGAAATAGGCGTAATCCGCGGCAAAAATCTCCGCATGGTTTTTAAACTCGTCGATCTGCGTCAGGAAACAGTCCGCGCAGGTCCAGATTTTCAACGGGTAAAAGGTTTCCGGCGCGTTAAGTTGTGCGGCGCGCAAATAGGAATTTGACGGCGGCGCATTGCCGAGGTCGGCGAAAATATGCGCGAGATCATGATGACAAAACCTACACTTCATGTGTAATTCCCCTGAAACTGTCATCAAGTCGCGGGAAGGACTGGTCGCGTTGCGACATCGTGCCGGCGACCAGCGGCCAGCGGATGCCGAGCCTGGGATCGTCGAAGCGCACGCCGCCCTCATGTTCTTTATCATAGGGTGCGGTGTGGAGATAAATCATCTCGCAATCGTCTTCCAGCGTTTGAAAGCCGTGGGCGCAGCCCTCGGGGATCAGCAGGGCGAGGCCCTGCGCGCTATCCAGTTCGACGGAGACATGCTGCAGGAATGTTTCGGACCCGCCGCGCAAGTCCACCGCGACGTCGAACACGCGCCCGCGCGTGCAGCGCACCATTTTGGATTCAAGCGCCGGCGCGCGCTGGTAATGCAGCCCGCGCAGGCTGCCTTTTTGCGCGGTGACCGAGCGGTTGGCCTGCGCGACCGGCTTATGAAATCCGGTTTGCGCGGCCTGCTCTTCCGCGCAGTAAAGGCGCATAAAGCTGCCGCGCGCGTCGCCGAGAATGTCCGTCTCGACGACAAAGACTCCGGCGATGGGTGTGGGCTTAAACTTCATGCCAGCGCCGCGTAATCTTCAATCTGCCGCAGGGTCATCTCTTTCACGGAATTTGACTGGGCGCAGGTGTTGTACCATTCGCCGGTCCAGCGGATGGCCTCGTCGAGCGCGAGGCGCGGCTGCCAGCCGAGTTTCTCCATGGATTTGCGAATGTCGAGCCCGAGGGTCTTCGCTTCCGCCGGTTGCGGGCTTGAGTCAAGCCGCAGTTCGAACGGCAGCGTTTCTTTCAGTTTCGAGAGGACATCTCCGACGCTGCGGATGTCTTCCGGCCGCGGGCCGAAATTCCAGCCGCCGGTGAAGGCCTGTCCTTCGCTAACAAGTTGTTCTGCCAGCATCATATAGCCGCGCAAAGGTTCAAGAACGTGCTGCCATGGACGCGTGGCGTTGGGGCTGCGGATCAGCACCGGTTCCCCCGCCGCATGGGCGCGGGCGACGTCGGGGATCAGGCGGTCTTTCGCCCAGTCGCCGCCGCCGATGACGTTGCCCGCGCGTGCCGTCGCCAAAGGAATGCCCGCGGGCTTGAAAAAACTTTCATGGTAGGCCTGCGCGACGATCTCCGCCGCCGCCTTGCTGGCGCTGTAGGGGTCCTTGCCGCCGAGCGCGTCATGTTCCTTGAAGAGCGCGCCGGTTTCGTCGTTGCGGTAGCATTTGTCGCTGGTGATGGCGACGATGGCGCGCACAGATGCGCACGGCCGCAGGGCTTCGAGCAGGTTCAGCGTGCCGGTGGTGTTGGTATCGAAGGTGCCGCGCGGGTCGTCGTAGGACGGACGCACCAGCGCCTGCGCGGCGAGGTGAAGCACGATTTCCGGTTTTGCGCCCGCCGTGGCTGCGGCCAGCTTTTCGCGGTCGCGCACGTCGCCCTCGATATGGGTGATCTTGTCTTTAAGATTGAGCAGGTCGAACAGCGCGGGCGTAGTCGGCGGCGGCAGGGAATATCCGGTGACGTTTGCGCCCTCCTGCAACAGCACGGCCGTCAGCCATGCGCCTTTGAAGCCGGTGTGACCGGTGAGAAAAACGCGCCTGCCTTGCCAGAACCCGGAAGACGGCATGGGCTTCACCAAATCTTCCATGGCGCGTTGCCGCCGTACCAGAGTTTTTCCAGCAACTGCTGGTCGTAGAGTTTGTCCATGCACTGCCAGAAGCCGCGGTGTTCGAAGGCGGCCAGTTCGTCCATTTCCGCCATTTTGCGCATCGGGCCATATTCCAGCATCGTGTCGTCGCCTTCAATATGATCGAGAAAGGCTGGATTGATGACCATGTAACCGCCGTTGATCAGCCGTTCGTTTTGCGGGTCTTTCTCGGTGAAACTGTGAACGAGGCCGTCCTTGATATCCAGCTCGCCGAAACGCGCGGGCGGTATGACGGCGGAGAGCGTCGCCATCTTGCCGTTTTTTTTGTGATAGGCGAGCAGAGCGGAAATGTCGATGTTCGAGAGGCCGTCGCCGTAGGTCAGGCAGAAGGGTTCGTCGTCGAGATAGGGGTGGATGCGCTTGATGCGCCCGCCGGTCATGGTGTTCTCGCCCGTGTCGACCACTGTCACCTGCCAGTCCTCGACTGTGCTGTCATGCTCCGTCGTGTTGCCGGATTTGAGGTCGAACGTCACATCGGCGCGGTGCAGCGGGTAGTTGGCGAAGAATTCCTTGATCATGTACTGCTTGTAGCCGGCACAGATGATGAACTCGCGGATACCGTAGGCGGAATAGAACTTCATGATATGCCAGAGAATTGGCATCGGGCCGATGTGGATCATCGGTTTGGGTTTTGTTCCAGTCTCTTCGCTGAAGCGCGTGCCGAGCCCTCCCGCCAGAATAACCAATTTTGTCATAATTGTTATTTCCTCGCCTGAAATCAATAGACTTTAATTACCATGCGGGGATATTGTTTGCACAGTTGTTTTTACGTTGAAGGATTGGTGTATATTTATATTATATGGAATACATACACTTATTCCGGCTTGCTATATCCGGACCAACCACCTTGAATATGTTTCCATGGCAGATGAAATAAAAACACGGGCGTCCAATCGGGGCTTAAGCGCGCTGTTTCTGGCGCGGGACGTCGTATTGAACGCCCTGCCGTTGCCGCAACGTCCGCATATTCTGCTGGCGTGCATGCCGAAGTCGGGATCCACTTTTTTGGCAACAGCCCTCTCCGAGCTGCCGGCTCTGCGCCGCTGCCGCTTGACGCCCGCCTTGGGGGAGCGCGAGCAGGAGCTGTGTCATGTTCGTCTGTCACTCTACAATCACAGGGGCTATGTCGCGCAGCACCATATTCGTAACAGCGCCTGGACGCAGCATCTTATCGCGAAATATCACCTGACGCCCGTCGTGCTGGTGCGCAACCTTGCCGATTGCGTTATCAGCAGCCGCGATCATCTCCGGCACGCGCCGGAAAGTTCGCCGATGTACGCTTTCGTGCCGGAGCATATGAAGATGTCCGATGCTGAACTGGAAGAGGTGATCGTGCGGATGGCATTGCCGTGGTATATCAATTTTTATATGGGCTGGCGGCAGGATAAAAACGCTTTGTTTGTCGATTACAACGATCTGGCAGGCGACCCTGCCAAAGTCATCGAGAGCGTGCTGGCGCAGACGGGGATGTCTTTTACGCGCAAAGACGTTGATAAAGCGCTTTCCCGCTGTAAAAAACGGGATACACGCTTTAATGTCGGCGGCAGCGGGCGCGGCCGTGATCTTTCCCCTTCTGCAGCCAAAGCGCTGGCGCAACTTCTGGATCTTTATCCGAGCATGAAGGATGACCGGTTGTTTATCGAATCACGCTATAAATAAAATCATTTCACCTTCAGAATTTTTTCCGCATGCGGAAAGCATGGCGTGCCTGTATCATAAATGCCAGAGGGAGGAATCTTTTCGGGAGGTAATTCTCTTCCGTGATTGTATCAATCCACTTGCGGGTATCTGCGACCGTTATTAAATCGGGTCGATTTACCGCCTTCCTTTCGTAGTTCGCTTTTGGCGCGACATCCTCCACAATATCATCGGGTATGCTTTTTATTGGTGAAAGCGACGGCGGAATAAAGGAGGGGTCGGCCTTGGCGAAAAACGGATAGAGAATCTCCTCCTGTATGCGGCGCAAGACTGGGTCGAGTTTGTCAATGGCAAAGAGAATTATCTCGCGCCATTTTTGATGGTTTATTTTTGCTTCGCCATTCATGTGGAGTTTATTCACGCGGATCAAGTTGGCATAGATGTGCCCTTCCAGACAGCGTGCGCGCAAGTCAATTTCCGGTGCAATATCATCTTGTCCTGCAAGGTTGATAAAACTATCGTTGATCTGCGCTTGTTTCTGCGTGTGCTTTGTGTCTTTCAGGGCGGCGGCGCCGTTGCTCTTCGGGCTTTCGCCGCCGATGGTGACGGGATTTCTGATCCAGATAAAATTGTCTGCATATACAAGATTGGAAAACCCGTGTAGATATCCGGACTTTGTGCCATAAAGTAACCGCCGATTTCCCCCCGGGTTTTATCTATAAGCTGTCTGGAAACGGCACCGTGGTAAATATGTGCGCCGTCGCGGTAGCTTGTTCTCGTGCCTGCACAAAACTCACCCAGGATCTTTCGCGGATCCCTTTTGTAGAGTGGGCCAAAAAAATCCTGAGGACGGAATTTCAGGATGCTTGGGCTGTCCTGAAATTCCACATGGGGCCATTTATAGGTGATATGACGCCAATTGATGACGCCTGGCCGGTATTTTTCAAGAACGCGTCGCAACGTGGCAAGCCCGTTTTTTAAAACGCCGTCGTCGTCGCCAATATAAATGATGTAATCGCCCGTCGCTTTATCTAGCGCGAATTCGAAGTTCTGGCGCATACTCAGGTTGGCACCGGTGTTGTAATAGTGGAGACGACTGTCGGAAAACGCGGCGATCATTTCCTGCGTGCCGTCGGTGCTATTGTTGTCGCTGACAATGACTTCAAGATCCCGATCATCCGAAGCGAGGCAGGTTTCGAGACAGTAACGCAGATACGGTGCGCCGTTGCGGGTCGGGATGACGATGCTTATCTTCAGCGTCATTTCTGTCCTCCTGACAAGACATCTAGCGCATTTTTGATGCCTGCCGAAAAATTGTCGATATGCGTGTAGCGCATCCGCCAGTCCTTGCGGCGTTTTTGCTGTACCTCGGCCTCGGTGCGGCGCGGCAGCGGCAGCTGCAGATGGTAAAGGCCGTCGGCTGAGGGCTCCGGCGCGAATTCCTGCCAGAAAGGATCATGGTTGGCGAGAACCTTGTGGCCTTTGAACAGGTTTTTCATGGCGATTTCATTTTCCGACGACGGTGCGATAATTTCGCCTGCGCCCAGCCACTCAGCCAGCGCGGCTGTGGCGTGCAGCACAGCCTGCTTGGGCCGGAGGCCGCTCAGGTCTTTGGTTGCTGCGGTCACCATTTCTTTAGCGTTGATGACAGCTTGTCCGGGGCCGCGCAACATGCCGATATAAAAAACCGGCCTGCCAGCGCCGTCCTCGGCAAAAATACCCGCCAGCAAGGCCAGAGCGAAACCGGAATCGACATCGATAATAATGACCCTGATCACGCCCTCTTTGGTGACTTCGCCGCGCGTTTCAAACGCATATTTTCCTCCACCTTTGCCAGCGATCTCCGCGAGCCTGCATCCCTTATCTCCTTCCATCATATTCAGGCGGACGGCCTCGGGAAATCTTTGCTTAAAAGCCGCGTAGTGGTGTATCAAAACTTTTGCCCGCGTCGCCGCGTCAAACTCCGGACGCATGAAGCGAAACGCCGGACGCATGATCAGACGGATTTTATAGAGGTCGGTCACGTCCGGCGGCAGGACCGCGTCTATAAAGTCAAACCAGCGGGCGAAAAGTTTGCGGTGAAGTTGCGTTTGCAGCCAGAAGTACGAGGCTTTTCTGAACCCGTAGAGGCTGTATATCCGGCGTGTATAGAAGAGGGATTTGTTCATCGCGGCAGAGTATATAGAATTTTCCCGCACGTGCCATATCCCATTGTTTCTATACATATAAATGATATATCTATTTGATTTTAAATATAAAAAAATATTTGTTCCCGTCATGTTCTTTTTTGTTGAAAACATGAACAAATCATGTACAGTGAAATTCATGCGGTGTTCGCCGCAAACAAATTGCACCTCACCTGCCGATATGAGACAAGAAAGGATAATCAAATGACTGTGACCCCACTCCGTGCCGAAGGGAAAAACGACATGAACGCGTCCGACAAACAAAAGGCGCTCGATGCCGCCTTGAGCCAGATCGAAAAGGCCTTCGGCAAAGGCTCGATTATGCAACTCGGCAGCACCGCGCATCAGGAGGTCGACGTCGTCTCGACCGGCTCTCTGGGGCTGGATATCGCGCTCGGCATCGGCGGCTTGCCGCGCGGGCGCATCATCGAAATTTACGGGCCGGAAAGCTCGGGCAAAACCACCCTCGCGCTGCAGGTGATCGCCGAAGCGCAGAAAAGCGGCGGCCACTGCGCGATCATCGACGCGGAACACGCGCTCGACCCCGCTTATGCCGCGAAACTCGGTTGTGATATTTCGAGCCTGCTCGTCGCCCAGCCCGATGCGGGCGAACAGGCGCTGGAAATCGCCGACACGCTGGTGCGTTCCGGCTCGCTTGATGTTTTGGTTGTTGACTCTGTTGCCGCGCTGGTGCCCCGCGCCGAATTGGAAGGCGATATGGGCGACAGCCACATGGGCTTGCAGGCCAGGCTGATGAGCCAGGCTTTGCGCAAATTGACCGCCTCGATTTCGCGCTCGCGCACCATCGTGATCTTCATTAACCAGATTCGCATGAAGATCGGCGTGATGTTCGGCAACCCCGAAACCACCACCGGCGGCAACGCGCTGAAATTCTACGCCTCCGTCCGTCTTGATATTCGCCGCATCGGTTCTCTCAAGGATAAAGACGTGATTGTCGGCAACCAGACCAAGGTCAAGGTCGTCAAGAACAAGCTCGCCCCGCCGTTCCGCGTCGTCGAGTTCGATATCATGTACGGCGAGGGCATTTCCAAGATGGGCGAGATTCTCGATCTCGGCGTCAACGCCAACATCGTCGAAAAATCCGGCGCGTGGTATTCCTACAACGGCGAGCGCATCGGTCAGGGGCGCGAACAGGCGCGCAAGTTCCTGAAAGACAATCCGCAAATCTCGGGCGAGATCGAACGCAAGATCCGCGAGAACTCCGGCACGGTCGCGGGCGCGATGCTCGCGGGGCAGGAAGAAGAAAACGAACAGGATGATGCCGGCGATAATGACGACAGCGCTGCCGCGGATGATAATTCCACGAAGGCCAAGAAAGGCAAAGCCGCGGAAAAATAGATCAGACACACAATCTCTGGACGAATACCCCTCAACGTTCCTTAGCAGTCGGCGTTGACCCTGTTTCAGAGATTTCCCAAGGAGCCGGTCCCCCCCCACCGGCTCCTTTATTTTTTAAACGGTTTTCTTTAATGCCAATTAAAACTGGATTTACGCGGGCGGCGGATTTAACATGACGCTTGCTTTTCTGCCATAAGAAAACGTGTCTATGAAACACTATTCCTTCATCGATGGCCTGCGGGCGCTGGCCATTCTGCCCGTCGTCTTTTTTCACTTCAACGTTGCCCATATGACAGGCGGCTACGTCGGCGTCGATGTCTTTTTCGTGCTCTCCGGGTTCCTGATCACCGGCCTGATCGAACGGCAGATCGAACTGGGGCAGTTCTCCATCGTCGGGTTTTACGAGCGCCGCTGCCGCCGGATCCTGCCGCCGCTGTTCGCGACATGTTTCTTCAGTGTGATTGCGGCATATTTTCTGTTTATGCCCCACGATTATTTGCAGTTTTCGCGGGTGCTGGGCGGCATGTCATTTTTTGGTTCCAACTTCATCCTCGCGCGCTGGACGGGATACTTCGCGCATCCGGATTCATCAAAACCATTGCTGCACACATGGTCGCTGGCTGTTGAAGAGCAGTTCTACGTGTTCTTTCCGCTGCTGCTGGTTTTCCTGAGTAAAGCGTTCAAAAACAGAATCGCTGCCACGCGCACCGCGGTTTACCTGCTGTTTGGCGTGTCGTTCGGCTTGAGCATCGCTTTTCTACACGGCAGTCCGGCAAAAACTTTTTATCTTTTGCATACACGCGCGTGGGAGCTGCTCGCGGGCGCGATATTGGCGCTGCACCTGAAGCATGTCAAACTTTCCCGCCCCGTCGCCGAGGCCATCAGTGTCTTCGGTCTCGTGACCATTCTTTTGTGCGTATTTCTTTATAACCGCAACACGCCCTTTCCCGGCCCTGCCGCCCTGCCGCCCTGTGTCGCGACGGTGTTCCTTCTCTGGGCGAATATCGATTGCGACACTTTCGTCAAAAAAATCCTCGAAAGCAAACCCGCCGCCGGCATCGGCCTGATTTCATACGGGCTTTATCTTTATCACTGGCCGCTGCTGGCGTTTACGCATTATTACCTCAACCACGCGCCATCGCCGTTGCTGGCCGCGGGACTGATCTCGCTTGCCTTTGTTCTCTCGATCTTCTCCTACTTCTATATAGAGCAACCGATCCGCGCGCGTCGGGTTTTGAAAAAAAACACGCTGTTTGTTCTCTCGGGCGCGGGGCTCGTGGCCTTCGGCCTCGTGGCGCTGGTCGGGGTGCATACCAGGGGGCTGCCGCAGCGGTTCGATCAGGCCGTGCTGCGCTATGCCTCCGCCAAGGATTACGGCGGCAATGTTCACGTGCCGACGGAGTGTGCGGCGACAGGCAAAAAGGACTTGCAAGGGGTGGAGATTTGCAAGTTTGGCGCCAGCACATCCGCGCATCCCGATTTCCTGCTCTGGGGCGACAGCCATGCGGGAGCCCTTTCAAGCGCTGTGGAGGTGGGAGCCAGGCAATATAAATTAACGGGCTGGTCGATCGTGAAAAGCGGCTGCCCGTCGTTGATCGGAGCCGCGCGTGCCGACGGTTTTGCCGATTATTCCTGCCCGGACATTGCGCGGGCGGTCTTGAACATTATTCGCCGCAATCATATCCATACCGTCCTGCTGGTCACGCGCTGGGACATGTATGCGCTTGGCTGGGAAAAGGGCAGTGACGAAACAACGCGCGAGCCTTTTATTTCTTACAGGACAAAAGGCGGAAAACGGTTGCTGCGCGGTCAGGCCTTTGCGGCGGCTTTCATGGCAACGGCGCAGAAACTGCAGGCGATGGGCGTCACCGTCTGGGTCGTCAAGCAGGTGCCGCCGCAGTTGGTGTATGTTTCCTCCGCCTTGGCGCGGGCGGCTTACTTCGGGCGTAATCCGAAAAAGCTGCAACGGAGCTATGCCGCCATCATCACCCGCCGCCGTTTTATTGATCAGGTGATGAATGTGGCGGCAAAGCAATATCCGCTGCATTTCATCGATCCCGTGAATATCTTTTGTCCGCAGCACAAAACTTGTCTGATTTCCGCCGATGGCCAGTCGCTGTATACCGATAACACACATCTGTCCGTTTTTGGCGCGTTATGGAGCCGGCAGATGCTCGATCCGTTTTTCAAAACGTTGCATTAAAGCCTCTTCCTGCCATGTTGACTCGCCTGCGTTACGGTTTTAACGTTTGTGAAGACCGAAGGACGTTCCGTCAAAAACATCTAGGGAACCGCCATGTCAGCGCAAAATTCCGAAACAGATCTCGAACAGGGCCTCACGGCTGCCGAAGCCGCCGTGCGCCTCGCCCAAGACGGCGCGAATGCTTTGCAGGAGGACAAGAACCATCCCCTGCTCAAGCTGTTGTCTTATTTCTGGGGGCCCATTCCGTGGATGATCGAGATCGCGGCGGCGCTTTCCGCTGCGTTAAAACACTGGCCGGATCTTGCCATCATCGGCGCGATGCTATTGATCAATGCCATCGTCGGTTTCTGGCAGGAGCATAAGGCCGACAACGCCATCGCGCTTTTGAAAGCAAAACTGGCGCTGACGGCGCGCGTATTGCGGGACGGGAAATGGGCGGAGATTCCGGCCAGCGACCTTGTCGTCGGCGATGTGGTGTTTTTGCGTCTCGGCAATATCGTGCCGGCCGACGTCACGCTGAAGACCGGCGATTACCTGAGCGCGGACCAGTCCGCCCTGACGGGCGAATCCCTGCCGGCGGAGAAAAAGACAGGCGACATCGCCTATTCCGGCTCGATCGTGCGCATGGGCGAGATGAAGGGTATCGTTTCCGCGACCGGCAGCGATACCTACTTCGGCAAAACGGCAAAGCTGGTGCAGGCGGCGGGCAGCGTGTCGCACTTTCAGCGCGCGGTTTTGAAGATCGGCAATTTTTTGATTCTCGTCACGCTGGCGCTGGTGGCGCTGATTTTGATGATCTCGCTGTTCCGCCACACGGCGTTTCTGGAGACGCTGCAATTCTGCCTGATCCTGACCGTCGCCGCCATCCCCGTGGCACTGCCCGCCGTGTTGTCCGTCACCATGGCGGTCGGCGCGGAAAAGCTGGCGAAGATGGAGGCGATCGTTTCAAGGCTGGTGTCCATCGAGGAACTCGCGGGCATGAACGTGCTTTGCTCGGATAAAACGGGCACGCTGACGCAAAATAAGCTGGCGGTGGGCGCGCCGTGGCTGGCCGCGGGCGTGGACAAGGCGTCATTGCTGGCCGAGGGGGCGCTGGCGAGCCGCAGCGAATCTGCGGATACGATCGATCAGGCGGTCCTCGCCGCGGCGGGCGGCATGCCGTCCGGCTACAAATCCCTTGCTTTCACGCCGTTTGATCCGATCAAAAAGCACACGCTGGCCCGCTTCAGCAAAGACGGCAAAGAGTTCCAGGTCGCCAAGGGTGCGCCGCAAGTCATTATAGATATGTGCGGCGGATACGCCGCAGCGATACAGCAGGTCGATATTTTCGCGGCCCGCGGCGACCGCACGCTCGGCGTGGCGCGGAATGACGGTGATGGCTGGGTATTCCGCGGCCTTATTCCGCTGTCCGATCCGCCGCGCCTTGATGCCGCCGAGACGCTTGATCAGGCCAAAGCCATGGGCGTCTCCGTCAAGATGATTACCGGAGACCATGCCGCCATCGCGCGGCAGATCGCAGGACAGCTGCATTTGGGGCAAAATATTATCTCCGCCAGGAACGTGTTCGGTGAAAAAGCCGACCCGCACCGGCTTGCTGCTGCGCTGGACAAGGCGGACGGCATTGCCGAGGTGTTCCCCGAGCATAAATACAATATCGTCCGCGTGCTGCAGGGGGAGGGCCACATCGTCGGCATGACGGGCGACGGCGTCAACGATGCGCCGGCCCTGCGGCAGGCGGACGCCGGCATCGCCGTTTCCGGCGCGACTGATGCCGCCCGCGCGGCGGCCGATCTTGTGCTGACGGCGCCTGGCATTTCCGTCATCATCTCCGCCATCGCCGAAGCGCGGCGTATTTTTCACCGTATGAACAGTTACGCCACCTATCGTATCGCGGAAACCATCCGCGTGCTGCTGTTCATGACGATCTCGATCATCGTGTTCGACTTTTATCCCGTCACGGCAATCATGATCGTACTGCTGGCGCTGCTCAACGACTTCCCGATCATGATGATCGCCTTCGACAACGCCGAGGTGGCGGAAAAACCGGTGCGCTGGGACATGCACCGCGTGCTGACCATCGCGGTGACGCTCGGCGTCGTCGGCGTCGTCGAGACATTTTTGCTTTTCTGGTATATCAAAACCGTCATGCATCTGCCCGAGGATGTCGTGCGGACGCTGATTTTTCTGAAATTGCTGGTGGCGGGGCATCTCACATTATACGTTACGCGCAGTTACGGCTGGCTGTGGGAAAGGCCGTTTCCCTCGATGAAGCTGTTCGTCACCTGCGAGGCGACGCAGGTGCTCGGCACGCTCGCCGCTGTCTATGGCTGGTTCATGGCGCCGATCGGCTGGACGTACGCGCTGGCGGTTTGGGTCTATGCCCTTGTCTGGCTGCTGGTCGAGAGCGGCATGAAAGTCTGGGTCGTGCGGATGATCAATTTTTCCGTACAAAAGCATAAAACGCATTTGGCGCGTGTGGAGGGAAAGCAGATATGACGCATAGGATACAACAAGCACACCATTATCCCGAGGTCGGCTCGCCGTTTTTCTGGCCGTTCGGCATTGCGCTCAAAATGGGCGAGCAGGCGCTTGATCTCGAACGCAAAAACATGAAATTCCTTGCCGAGGTCGAAAAAACGGAAATCGAAAAGCCGCGGCCGCAATGGGCGAGCTCCAACAAAGAGATGTATAAACTGCACACATTCACGCTGCGCGACTTTTCCGCGAAACCTGTCAAGGGCGAAATACCGAGCTTCGTGCTGCCGCCTTATGCGGGACATACGTCGGTGATTGCGGATTTTCACAAGAAACAGAGTCTTGTCGAAACGCTGCTGAATAACGGCGTCAGCAATGTCAAGCTGACCGACTGGCACAGCGCGACCGAGGAGATGAAGGATTACGACATCGACAACTACCTTGCGGAGATCCATGTCGCCGTGACCGATTTGGGCGGGCGCGTCAATCTTGTCGGGCTTTGCCAGGGCGGCTGGATGTCGAGCCTTTATGCGGCGCGCTTTCCTGCGGATGTCGCCTCGCTGGTATTGGCGGGTTCTCCGATCGATACGCAGGCGGGTGCGGGCGCGATCAAGGAATTTGCCGACGATCTGCCCCCGAGCTTCTATGAAGAACTGGTGGCCTCGGGCGGCGGCTTGCTCAAGGGGGCTTACATGCTCGAAGGCTTCAAGAGCCTGCATGCGGAAAAACAATACGTCGAGAAATATGTCGATCTATACGAACATATCGACGATCCCGACTACGTCAAGCGCACGGAAAATTTCGAGCGCTGGTTCGAATACACCATCAGCCTGCCGGGAAAATGGTATTTGCAGGTTGTGCAGCAGTTGTTTCATGACAATCTGTTTGTAAAGGGAAAGTTCACCGGCCTTGGCAAGACGCTCAATCCGAAGGATATCAAATGTCCGCTGTACCTGCTGGCGGGCGCGCAGGACGATATCACGCCGAAAGAACAGGTCTTCAATGCCGCGCAGTATTTCGGCACGCATAAGACGCATGTCGTCGAGGAACTGGCGCAGGGGGGACACATCGGCCTTTTCATGGGTAACCGCGCGCTGGAGAAAAATTGGACGAAGATCGCCGGCTGGCTCAGGCGGCAGGATGCGCGCAAGGCGGCCTGATCATTATTGCTTGGCAACGAGCGCTTTGAGCTCTGGGTTATCAGGGTTAAGCCGTAGCGCGGCGGCAAGCGCCTCTTTGGCTTTGTCGGGTTCGCCGAGGACGCGGTAGGAGCGGATCAGCCGGACCCAGCCTGGCACATCGTGCGGGTTGTTTTTCATCTGCGCCGCCAGCGTTGCCACCATAGCGTTGATCATGTCGGCGCGCGCCGAAGGGTCTTTCGCCCAGCCCGGCATTTCTCCGCCCTGTGCCGTCAGCGGGGAGAACCGGCCGTGGACGGGCGGTTTGGCCGGCGCGGCGGGCCTGATCATGGCGGGATCGAATTTCCCCGCCTTGCCGGCGGCGGCGATGCGGTTTTTCAGCATGGTGGCCCAGAGCGCGCCCGCAGGCGTTTCGCTTTGCAGTTTCTTCCAGATGGCAACCGCCCTTTTAAAGTGCCCTTGTTGCGCTTCGGCCAAGCCCATATAGAAAAGCGCGCTGGGCTCTTTGTTGTCGCGCTGCAGGGTCTGATAAAAATCCTCCTGCGCTTCCGGCACGACGGCCCCGCCGTTGGCGAGGACGATCATTGCCGCCATTTTCGACCAGAGCGCCGCCGCTTCAACGCCGGCATGCGGTCCGTAGAGGCCGATGGCTTTGTGATAGGCGTTGGCGGAATCGGCATAGTCCTGCAACAGATAGAGGATGTCGGCAAAGTGCTTGTATTCCGCGGCGGTGGGCGTGGTCTGCAATTTTTGGCTGAGGCGCTGCGCCGCCGTTGCGAGCAGAAAGCGCGGGTTTTTCAAACGGGCGGCATAAGGCTGGCCCGGCAAGCCCGGCGCGCCGAGCATCGCGTAGGTGAAGACGGCCAGCAGCGGCAGGAAAATCATGATCAGCGTGGCGCATACTTTGCGGGCGCGGGGTTTTATGGCCGGTGCGGCCTCTTGCACGGCTCCGGCGGTCAGCATGCGGCGTTGTATTTCGCTGCGGGTGTCGCAAGCTTGCGTTTCCGTCAAAAGTCCGCGGGCGATGTCGTTGTCCACCTCCGCCAGCTGGGCGCGGTAGATGGCCATGTCGCGCCTGTTGTCCGGCGTCGCGGACGTCCGGTCCCGCCGCAACAGAGGACGCGTCAGGGCCGCAACCGTCAGGACGGTCATGACAAGCATGATCAGGCCAAACATCATGCGTCTCCTCCTTCTTCTCTCTCCAGTTTGGCGAGAAGGTCTTTTTCTTTCTGCGACAGTTCCTGCGCCGGGGGTGCTTTGGTGCGCAAAAAGCGCCAGCCTGCCAGCGCGGCGAGGAGGAGAATGACCGCCGGGCCCGCCCAGAGCGCGAGCGTGTCCTTGTCGAGCGGCGGTTTCATCAGCACGAAGTCGCCGTAACGGGCGACGATATATTGCACGGCCTGCCGGTCGGTATCGCCTTTCAACAGTCTCTGGCGCACCAGCAGGCGCAGGTCATGCGCCAGTGCGGCGCCTGAATCGGCGATCGATTCGCCCTGACAGACGGGGCAGCGCAGCTGAGCGTCAATGGCTTCGGCGCGCTTTTCAAGCGCGGGATTGGCCAGCATCTCGTCGGGCAGCACCGCATGGGCGGCAACGGGCGCAAGGCAGAACAGCAAAACGGCGATGCGCAGAAGGTGCTTCATTTTGCCAGCCTTTCGACCAGCGGCAGAATCGTCTTTGCGATGACGTCCGGCGTCATCGGGCCGGTTTGCTTGTAGCGGATGATGCCCTGTTTATCGATGATATAGGTCTCCGGCACGCCGTAGAGGCCGAAGTTGATGGCGGTGCGGCCGTCTTTGTCCGTCACGACGGTGTCATAGGGATTGCCGTGCTTTTCGAGCCACGCCTGCCCGTCGGCGTTCTTGTCCTCGTAGTCGACGCCTGCCAGCACCGCGCCGTGGCCTTTCAATTGCGAGAGGAAGGGATGCTCGATGCGGCAGTCCACGCACCATGAGGCGAAAAAGTTGAGCAGTGTGACATGGCCTTTCAAACCGGAGGAGGCAAAAGCGGGTTTGCCTTCATAAAGGTTGGGAAGGTTAAAGGCGGGCGCGGGCTTGTCGATCATGACCGAGGGGATATCGTTCGGCATGTCGCCCTTGTCGATCAGGACGATGCGCCAGTAAAAAAAACCCGCCAGCGCAAGAAAGACGAACAAAGGGATAAAACGTTTCATGACGTCTTCCTTTCCGGCGCGGCTTCATTGTTGCGCTGCGGGGCACCGACGCGGTGGCGGCGGTCGGTGATCGAGAGCAGCCCGCCGGCGGCGAACAGGCCGCCGCCGAGGAAAATCCACACCACAAAGGGATCGTAATAGATGCGGGTGATATAGCCGCCTTTTGCATCATGTCCGGCGAGCACGACGTAAAGGTCGCCGAGCAAAGTCGTGCGGATCGCGGCATGGGTCGTATCCTCCGGCGGGACGGTGAAATGCTTCTTTTCGGGGTACATGACCGTGACGGGTTTGCCGTGGGAAGAAACGTCAAACGTGCCGCGCGAGAAGGTGTAACCGGGGCCTTTGATATCATCGCGGACTTTTTTCAAGGTCACGTCGAAGCCGGAAATATGCACGGTGTCGCCGATGTGCATGATCTGGATGTTCTGCACGCGGCCGAGGGTCGAGCCGGTGATCCCGAGGATGACGCAGGCCATGCCGATATGCGCGACCGTCATGCCGTGAAAGGTGCGGGGCAGCTTCAAGAGGCGTTGCAGAGATGTTTTAAACGGCACTTCGCGAAAATGAATCTGCTGCGCCAAACCTGTCAGCATGCCCACCAGTATCCACGCGGCGAGCGCGACTGCCGCAGCGGCGGTGATGAAGCGCCCCTGCCCCGCCATGAGAAGCGCGACACAGACCGCCAGCGCGGCGGCGACAAGGAACGCCGGCAGAAGACGTTTCAGCGCCAGTTGCAAATTGCCGCGCTTCCACGCCAGCAGCGCGCCGACCGGCATGGCGATGCAGACGGGAATCATGATGGGCACGAAAGTGGCGTTGAAAAACGGCGGCCCGACGGAGACCTTGCCGAGGTTCAGCGCGTCGGCGAATAAAGGATAGAGCGTGCCGAGCAAAACGGTGCCCAGCGCGGCGGAGAGAAAGACGTTGCCGAACAACAGGCCGCCCTCGCGCGAGACCGGCGCGAACAGCGCGCCGCTTTTTAAGGAGGGCGCGCGCAATCCGAACAGCGCGAGCGAGCCGCCGATCACCACGCCCAGCAGCGTAAGGATGTAGACGCCGCGTTGCGGGTCGGTGGCAAAGCTGTGCACGGAGGTGAGCACGCCCGAGCGCACAAGGAAGGTGCCGAGCAGGGAAAGCGAGAAGGTGATGATGGCGAGCAAGACAGTCCAGGCCTTCATGGTGCCGCGCTTTTCCACCACGGTGGCGGCGTGCAAGAGCGCCGTGCCCGCGAGCCATGGCATGAAGGAGGCGTTTTCCGTGGGGTCCCAGTACCACCACCCGCCCCAGCCGAGCGTGTAATAGGCCCACCACGAGCCGCCGGTGATGCCGAGGGTGAGAAAACACCACGCCGCGAGGCTCCACGGACGGATCCAGTGCGCCCAGGCGGCGTCCACCTTGCCTTCGATCAGCGCGGCGATGGCAAAGGAGAAGGCCATCGAGAAGCCGACGTAGCCGAGATAGAGGATCGGCGGGTGGAAGGCGAGGCCGGGATCTTCCAGCAGCGGATTGAGGCCCTGGCCGTTGAGCGGCGCGGGGACGAGCCGCAAAAACGGATTGGAGGTCAGCAGAATAAAAAGCAGGAAGCTGAACGAGACCATCGATTGCACGGCGAGCGCGCGGGTGCGCAAACCTTGCGGCAATTTGCCGCCGAACAGCGCCACCGCCGCGGCATAGCCGGTCAAGATCAGCTCCCACAGCAGCATCGAGCCTTCGTGGTCGCCCCACACGCCGGTGATTTTGTAGAACAGCGGCTTGTTGCTGTAGCTGTTCTGCGCGACGTTGAGGACGGAGAAATCGCTGGTGACGTAGCAGTACATCAGCGCGAAAAAGGCCGCCGCGGCGAGGAGAAACTGCACAATGGCGGCGGGCCCGGCGACCGCCATCAGCGCGGCGTCGCGTCTTTGCGCCCCGATCAGCGGCACGGTGGCTTGTACCAGTGCCACCAGCAGGGCGAGGATCAGGGCGAAATGACCGGTTTCAGCGACCATGATAGAGGGTATCCGTATTGTTTTTGGCTGGTGACTGTTGGTTTAACACCTTGGCGGCGGGGTGTCATCTTTTTACATGTGAATATTTTTTTACATAACATAAAAAATCGGGGAAAGGGCGATGACGGGCGGACATCGCACCCCGCACCCCGCGCGGCGCGACTAGTGGGTTTGCATGTATTTTTTCATTGCCGGTGTCATTTCCGGCGGCTGGTACTTTGCGTCGTGCTTGGCGAGCACCTGATCGGCGGTGAAAAGGTCGGGGCCGGTCATGCGGCCCTCGACGATCACGCCGCGGTTTTCATGAAACAGGTCGGGCAGGATGCCTTTGTAGACGACGGGGATCGAATTGTGCAGGTCGGTGACTTCGAAATGCACGGTCAGACCGTCTTTTTTGATGCTGCCTTTCAGGACGAGGCCGCCCATGCGGAAATCGTGGTTCTTCGGCGCCTGACCCTCTTTCACCTGTGTCGGCAGAAAGTAGAACAGCAGGTTCTCGTTGAAGGCGCGCAGCATCAGGAACGTCGCGGCGGCAAGGGCGATCAGGATGACGGCGAGAAACGCGCCGCGGCGCTTATGTTTGCGGGTGAGGAGGCTCATTCGTTTTCGTCCTTTTGCGGCCAGTAGGCGGCGAGGACGTTAAACCCCATGACGATGAATGTAAGCGCGTAAGACGGCCAGACATACATCCAGAAGCCGCCCATATGCCAGAAACCGTGGGGAAAATTGGCCATTATACGGGTTTCCTTTCGATCATCGTTCTGATGTGTTTCAGCACCAGCCAGAAATAATAGGACGTGAAGGACAGCGCCATCATGAAGAGCGGCACGAGCATCGCGGGCGCGATCGACGGCCCGCCCTTGCGGAAGATGCTGTCACCCTGATGCAGCGTCGTCCACCAGTCGACCGAGAACTTGATGATCGGGATGTTGACGAAGCCGACGACGGTGATCATCGCCATCACGCGCGCGGCCTTGCGGCGGTCGGGGACGGCGCTCTTCATGGCGAGAATCGCGAAATAGATAAACAACAGCACAAGTTCGGAGGTCAGGCGCGCATCCCACACCCAATAGGTGCCCCACATCGGCTTGCCCCAGAGGGAGCCGGTGACGAGGGTGATAAAGGTAAATGAGGCGCCGAGACCGGGGCTGCACAGCAACCAGTATTCCGCAACCTTGGTGCGCCAGACCAGCGCGGTGATGGCGGCGGCGGTCATGGAGGTATAAATCATCATCGACATCCATGCCGCGGGCACGTGTACATACATAATGCGGTAGGATTGGCCCTGCACAGCATCGACCGGCGCGAGCACCAGTCCCCAATAGAGCCCGACGAGGCCGAGCACCGCAAACGTCCAGAAAAACCACGGCATCAGTTTTCCGGCGAGGGGGTAAAAGGTTTTCGGCGACGAGAATTTTCTAATCATGATGGTATTTCCTATACTCCTAATCCATGCCGATGCGCAAGGAGGCGGCCGTGACCAGGGGCCCGATGCCGATGGAGACGACTGCCATGGCGGCGAGAAAGTCCCGCGCCGCGGCGTAAGAAAGGCCGTTTTGCGACATATCGACCATGGTGAGGCCGAACAGGAGAATCGGCGTCGCCAGCGGCAAAGTAATGAGAATCAGGAGCGTGCCGCCCTGTTTCAGGCCTGCGGCGAGCGCGGCGGCGAGCGCGCCCAGCACCAGCAATGTCGGCGTGCCGAGCAGCAGCGAGAGCGACAGCACGAACAGCGTGTCGGAGGGCATATTGTACCAAAGGCCGAGCAGCGGCAGGCAGACAAACATGGGTAAAATATAAGCTACCCAATGCGCCAGCATCTTCGCCGCGACGAGCCCGCCGAGCGGTTGCGGGGCGACCATCAACTGCTCCATGAAGCCGTCCTCGACGTCTTCGCGGAAAAGATTGTTGAGCGACAAAAGAATCGACAACAGCGCGGTGATCCACAAGGCCGCAGGCGCGAGCAGGGGAACGGCATGGTTGGCGAAAGACAGCGGAAAGAGAGATGAAACCAGCAGGAAAAAGAACAAAGGCAGGGCGACTTCGCGCCGCTGGCGGAACAAAAGCCTCAGGCAGAAGAAAAAGTAACGCCGGAAAGAAAAACCGTTCACCTTCATGACATCACCAATTCGCGCAGGATTTTTTTATCAAGATCGAGCCGGTCATGCGTGGCGACGACCGCCGCGCCGCCGGTTCTCGCGTGCTCCGTCAGCAGCGCGGTGACCGTTTCGTGCGCTTTGTCGTCCAGCGCGGTGAAAGGCTCGTCGAGCAGCCAGACTGCCGCGCCGGTGAGCAGTACGCGCGCCAGCGCGGTTTTGCGCTGCTGGCCTGCCGAGAGCATATAGCAAGGTTTTTTGTGATGGGCGCGTTCCAGCCCGAGCCGGGATAGGGCTTCGACGCAGGTTTTTGCGTCCGGCGCGTAAAGAGAGAGGTTTTCAAGCGGTGAAAGCTCGCCCTTGATGCCGTTTTTATGGCCGAGAACGGCGATGTTCGCATCGTCGTGCCATATCACGGTGCCGCTGTCGTGCGATTTCGTGCCCGCGATCAGGCGCAACAGCGTGGTTTTGCCGCTGCCGTTGCGCCCCGTGACCTGCAAAATCTCGCCTGCCGCCAGCACAAACGAGACGGCGGAAAAAATTTCCGCCGCGCCGTAACTGTGGCCGAGGTCTTCTACTGTTAACAGGGGCTGGCTGGTCACGGGTTGCGACTCCGGTTATCGACAGGGGGAGGCGCTAATATGATGAAAACATATGTATATATCAAGGATTATGCGCCCCCCGCCCGAATCGGCCGCCGCGGGCGGGTTTTTGCTGCGATTCTTAACAAGACTGGACGCATGTTGGACTTTTCTTGCGGATACGGCGGAGGAAAAGAAGTTTTTTTACAGGTGCGGCAATTAACCGGACCAGAGTGGCAGGTTTTTTTCAAAAATTGATCTTCGTCAAGAGGCCGGACCCCGCGCGGGCATAAAAAAAGGGTAGGAGACAATAACGCATTCAACTTAAGGAGAACCACAATGAAAAAATCATTCTTTTTGACGGCAGCCTGCATTGCACTCGGCGCGTGCATGGCTTTTACTTCCACCGCTTCGGCCAAAACGGTCGAAGTGCAGGAGCTTAATCAGGGCACGGACGGCCAGTCGATGGTCTTCTCCCCGATGGTCGTGCATATCAATCCGGGCGACAGCGTGCACTTCGTGGCCACCGACAAGGGGCACGGCATCGCGCAAATCGACGGCATGCTGCCGAAAGGCGCGACGCCGATCGCGGGCGCGGACAACGTCGATCACACCATCAAGTTCACCAAGCAAGGTGTTTATGGCTACCAATGCATTGCACACTATGGCATGGGTATGGTCGGCCTGATCGTCGTCGGCAAACCTGTGAATGAAGCCGAAGCGAAACAAGCGATGAACAGTGCCCCGTTTTTCGCCAAAAACAGACTCGAAAAAGCGTTTGCCCAACTCAATAAATAAAGCGTCTGCCTGACCTTGACGATAAAAACTAAGTTTTGTAGGTTATTGTGCAAGCAATAACCTACAAAACACATAAAATCTGGAGAAAATCAACCACGAGAAAGGTACTACACAAATGAAACACGCGCTCCGTAAATCCATGACGACAGCCTTGGCCGTAACAATCGTGCCGTTTGCATCAGCCCTGGTCATGTTTCCGACCCCCGCACACGCGATCCCCGCTTTTGCCCGCCAGACCGGGCAAGCCTGCGACATGTGCCACGTCGGCGGTTTCGGCCCGCAGCTGACGTCTTATGGCCGCGAGTTCAAACTGAACGGGTACACGTGGGGCGATGTCAAGAACCGTCTGAAAAACTTCAGCGCCATGATTTATGGCGGCATGCAGCATTACAGCAAAGATGAACCGGCCGCCATGCAGACAAAGCACTACGGCGCCAACAACAACTGGACCGTCGATCAGATATCCCTCTTCTACGGCGGTAAAATTGTGAACAATCTGGGCATTTTCTCGCAGGCGACCTACAACGGCGTCTCGGATTCATACGGCTGGGACAATGTGGATGTCCGTTATGCCAACGCCACCATGCTGGCCGGCAAGTCGCTGGTTTACGGTGTGGACATGAACAATGCGCCGACCGTACAGGATCTGTGGCAGACGGCGCCCGCCTGGGCATTCCCATGGGCTTCGAGCGACCTCGCGCCGGGTCCGGCGACCTCAATGTATCTGGGTGGTGACGGCATGGCGCAGACGACCGGAAGCATCGGTGTCTACGGCATGTGGGACGACGCCTTCTATGCCGAGCTGAGCGGTTACTATGCGCTGCCGGCTGATTTCCAGGAAACGATGGGCAACCACGACGTTTCGACGTCGGACCGCCTTGACGGGCTGAACCCCTACTGGCGTTTGGCATACCAGAAGACGGTGGGTCCGCATTACTTCTCCATCGGCACCTTCGGCATGAACGCCAAGGTCTATCCGGGCAATGACCGGACCAAAGGCACGGACACGCACCTCAATATGGCTTTGGATGCGACCTACCAGTACACCACGCCGGACATGAACAACATCTTCTCGTTCTACGCGGCGGCTGAGCATGAGCACGAAAATCTTGACGCGACCCATGCGCTGGGCAATTCGACCAACACGTCGGATACGCTGAACCAGTACACTGAAAATGCGTCGTACTACTACAAGAACACCTACGGCATCACGGTGAAACGCTTCGACCTCACCGGCAGCACCGATGCGCAATTGTACAATGCGAACACCATCAAGAGCCCGAACAGCGCGGGATGGACGTTCCAGGCCGACTATACGCCGTGGGGCAAGAGCGACTCGCCGTGGGGCCCGAACGTCAACGCGCGGCTCTTCGCGCAATACACGATGTATAACAAGTTCGACGGTTCGAGCTCGAACTATGACGGCACTGGCCGTAGCGCTTCGGACAACAATACGCTGTACATGGGCTTATGGATGGCCTTCTAGAGCGTTTCCCCGTTAAGGGGATGTTAATGAAACGCTTATAGTATATTGGCGAGCATCTTCTCCCGATGTGATGGAAACATTGCATCGGGAGATGCTCTAACAGCAAAGGGGAAAGAACATGCAAGTTTACCGTTTAGCGAATGCCGCTGCTTTGGCTGCCGTTGTTGTGGGAATGACCCTCGGCATCGGCGTGGCGCAGGCAAAAACCGACTACTTTATAAAAGATAACGGTAAAGCCATGATACCCCCCCCTGCGGGCTGGACGTCGGCCGTTCCGTTGATTGCAAAGGCAAATGTGGAAAAGGGGAACAGCTATGCACAAAGCGTATGCGGCGCCTGCCACACTATGACCAAGGATGGCGGTACGCGCTTTGGTCCCAATCTGTGGAACATTGTTGATCGCCCGCACGCGCACGTGACCAACTTCAACTACTCTACGGCGATCAAGAACATGCAGATGCGGCCGTGGTCGTATCAGGAGCTGGATAGCTTCCTGTTCGCTCCGCAAATTCACGCGCCGGGAACGCGCATGCCGTTTGCCGGCATCAAGGATACGCAAACGCGCGCGGATGTGATTGCCTACCTGCGCACCCTGTCTGATCATCCGAAGCCGCTGCCGAAATAACAACCCGCGCTGCGGACGATAGGTTTTTTCTGATTAGTCGGTTGCCATCAGGCAGCAAAATTTCTCTTTCTCCGAGAGGGCTCTGTTTTTGCGCTCGATCGCTGCCTTGACAGTTGCGGCCAGCGAGAGGGGGGCGGCGTCTTCGACAAATATGTTGTCTTCGTCTAGAGGGCGGCGTTGCAGTCTGGCCTGGGGCATGCGATTCCTCCTGTATAAAACGATTCCATAATAGAAATAAGCGGTCATGATAGAGGATCTGTGCTGTTTTTGTATTGACCTGTGTCAAGATCCTCAGGGCACCGTTCTTTTTTATACGTGATGCCGTGCGCGTTTCTTGCGGCGCAACATACAAACGGCGTAACGGTTTAAAGAGCCGTTACGCCGTTTGCGGGCTTAAAAAATGTTATTTGCTGTGAAGCTTACATCCTGAAGGATGGAGCCGTCACAGGTTTGTTCGCGGTTTCCGCTTTTTGCTGGACGGGCACAGGCGGTGCCGGTGGCGTGTATACCTTGTCTTCCATGCGTGCCTTCAGGGCGGCCATAACGGCGGGGGCGATCTCCTCCGGCTTGGCGACCTTGATGAGATTCGCGTTCTTGCCGTCTTCGGTTGCGGTGAATTTTTGCACCAGCTTGTCCATTGCCGTTTCGGCGGCGTTGCACACGATGAAGTCGAATGTCGCTTTCGGATTAAGACGTGCGGCGGCCTGCAGAACGGCGACGGAGTGGTCAATGTTGTCTTCCACTGCGCCTTCGCAAAGGACGATGTAGTTTTGTTTTTTGCCGTCAACGCTGTCCGGCGTGCACGTGTCGAGGATCTTTTTGGCGGGAGTCAGGAATTTGTGGTTCGGCTTGCCTTCGTCGCTGTAATCCCTGCCGTCGAAGCGCGGATCGAGCCTCAGATCGCCGTAGACGCCCCAGAAGGTGGCGCTGACGGTTTTTCTGTCGACATTGGCGTAGCCAAGGCGGTTGGCGGTTGTCCAGGCCGCGCCGACGGCGGAGCGGAGGAAGCTGCCCTCTTCGTGTCCGCCGCCTTCCGACGAATTGTTGATCAGGAAGATGAATTTGTGCTTGTTGAGGATGGTGTTGTCGTCGCCGGGAACGAGTTCGCGCAGCTGGGCATCGCATTTTTCCTGATGTTCACGGTGTTCCGCAGCGGAAATCTGGTTGTTCAATTCTCTGATCTGGTCTTGCATCGGTTGCATGGCCTTTTCGAAGCTTTCGCGCAGTTTGCGCAGCTTTTCCGACGACATCATGGAGAAATCTTCGGGCTTTTCTTTTTCGGGCTGCCGCGCGGCCACGTGGGCGACTTCTTCGGTTTGCGCTTTTGCAGCGGCATCGTCGTTGGCGGGCGTGGGGGCGGCCTTATCAGCCGCTTCAACAGGGGTTGGGGTGTCTTTTTCTACGGGCTGAACGTTGTTGGCCATGGGGGAGGACTCCTTTTTATTTTTTCTGAAAATGAACGTCATGGGGGGGGAGAGTAAGCGATTCTGATATGTTATGCAACATATTTTTTATCATAATAAAACCCCCGCTACGGCCTGTAGCGGGGGTTTTATTAATCACTGCAAATAGTTAACTTAGAGGCGCGGCACGTTCAGCGTGTGTTTGACAGCCGGGGCTGTAACTGCAGGAGCAAACAACTCAGCTCCGCTATGGCGCTCTATAATCTGGGCTTCAACCTTTTGCGCCTCTTTTGTATCCCCAAAACCTTTTATTTTCTGTAACATAAGACCTCCGCTTAGCCGTTGCGTTCCTGTAGCAAGTACAGATCTAATGCTTCATTGTGTCCCATTTTTCTTAATTCGTCAAGAAATTTATACTCTGTAAAAGCCCTCTGATCGTTCAATTCTGTGGCAACGGTACAAATATACCACACCTTATCCTCATGCTTGGCCATGCTGATTTCTTTGTGTTTTTCCAGCGGCGCGTGCAAATCGGGATGCTCTATGCCCGCGGCTTCCTGCTGGGCCTCGCGCAGGATGCCGGCGAGCATGAGAATGAAGCAGCTGGGCGAGATGGCGTTGTTGCGGTTGAAGCCGATATAAACCAGTTTTTTTTCCGGCAGGTAACTGACGGCTTTCGGCGTGCGCACGATTTTGATGACGATGTTTTTTTTCTCGACGAAGTTGACGAGTTGCTGTCCGTGCGGGCTGGCGGAGAGAATTTCCAGTGCTTTGGCGATCATAAGTGAATCTGCAGGGAGCGGCCGGCCGGGAAGCAGAACGTCGTTGAGATCTTTCGATGCCATCCTGCTTATCCTTCAATCCAGTTCCGCCCGTAAGGGCTGTCGGGGAAGTGGATGCCGGAGAGCAGCAGGTGCTGCCTTTCAAACGAAATTTTTCCATCCGGCATGACGGCGATGGAGGCATCCATCAATGTGCCGCCGTAATGCAGCGTCGCTTCGACCAGATAAGCGTTGTGCGCCGCGTCAAACTGCACGTTCACCGGCTTGAAGTTTTGCACGATGCTTTGTTTTTGCGCGTCCGTAAAGTTGTTTATGAACGGCATCTTGTGCGGATCGCGGACCAGAAACACTTCGCCTTCGCTGCCCTGCACGTGGCTGAAGAAAAATTCGATATAGGGCAGAATGTTTTCTTCCGTCAGCATCAGCGGATCTTTTTCATCCGCGGTGTAGATCGGATTGGCCGTGCCGTCGAGCGCGATATATTCCGTGCCGTCGGTGAGGTAGGTCATGGTGAAAGTCGGCATCGTGGCGTAGTTGGTCAGGCGGCACAGGCGGTAGTTGGAGAAGAACGCGAGCCCGCGCCAGGAGACTTCGGTCGCGTCGCGCGAGAAGACGATGGCATCGTCGCGTGCGGAGAGCTGGCCCAGCACGCGGCCTGCTTGTTCGCGGTTCATTCGGATCCATTGTTGCTGAGTCATAGTCTCCCCTTCCCGCACAATCATAACAGGCATTTGAGGAAGTCAAAACAATTCTCTTGACATTATGCAAAAAGTAAATATATTGCAATAAGTTCACATAATAATCTAAAGGTCGAGAATGTTGTCCATCCCCGCCAACACGCCCGAGAAAGACGGCGCCCCGCTGATTTTCTTCGATATGGACGGCGTCGTGGCGGACTTTGCCGGACATGCCGTGCGTGAGAACAAGATCGGCGCTGATGGAAAATTCAAGTCCGACGAAATGGACGAGGCGTGGTGGGTCGGCATTCCGGCCTTTCGGGGCGCGCGGGCCTTCTATGACGCCGCCAGCGCGCTGGCGCGGACGCGGTTTTTGAGCGGCCCCGCCTTAAACCCCGAGTGTTTTTCGGGCAAGGCGCGCTGGGTGATGAACTTCGTGCCCGAGCGCGGAAAATCCATCCTCGGCGATCTGATTATCTGCCGTTCGGAGAACAAACACCTGCTCGCCCAGCCAAACCGCATTCTGATCGACGACAGCGACCTGAACATCAAGGAATGGCGGGCCGCCGGCGGCATCGGCATTTTGCACAAGGGCGATTATGCCGAAACCCTAAAGGCGCTCAAGGCCGCCGTCGCAACCCTGACACCCGCGCCGCAACCGCGCCCGCGCGGCAGAAAAAATCCCTTCAAGCCCTCTTGATTATAAAAGGCCGCGGGATTGTTTTACGGCGCGAACTCTGCGAACATAACGCATGACCACGGTTTTGCCTGAAAAAATCATTCTGGTGGCGGCGGACGTGCTGCGCGATTTTGCGGCGGCGCTGCTGGTGGCCGGCAGGTTCGCGGCGGAGGAATCCGCGCGCACGGCGGACAGTCTGGTGTTATCGGATTTGTCGGGGTACGAATCCCACGGCGTCGTGCGCGTGCTGGAATATACCTCGGCGCTGCGCACGGGCGAGCTGATCAGTGGCGCGGAACTCACCGTGCAACAGGAGAGCGCCAACACGATTGCCGCCGACGGCGGACAGGGGTTGGGGCAGGCGCAAATGCCGCGCTTTCTCGACATGCTGATGAAGAAGACTGCCGACAACGGCGTCGTCAGCGGAGCCTTGCGCAATTGCGGGCATGTCGGCCGTCTGGGCGAATGGGTGGAATATATCGCCGGCCGCGGCATGGCGGGGTTCGTGTTCGTCAACGACAACGGCACGATTGCGGCCGTCGCGCCGCCGGGCGGGCGCGCGGGCCGCACCAGCACCAATCCCGTGGCGTTCGGCATTCCGTTGAGCGACGGCGATGCGTTCACGCTTGATATTTCGACCAGCGCGACCGCGCTCGGCAAGTTGCGCCTGACGCATCTTGCGGGCTATCCGTGCGCCGACGGGCTTATTCAGGACGCACAAGGAAATCCCACCAACGAT
>JAJZFS010000086.1 GCA_021805245.1 Pseudomonadota bacterium
GATGCTCGGCCACCGCGGCTGCCGGCTCGGCATCACCTACCCCGAGATCTACGAGATGCAGGTGCGGGCGATCTTCGAAGCCGCCCTCGCGGTGAAGAAGGAAACCGGCGAGACCGTCGGCCTCGAAATCATGGTGCCGCTGATCGCGACCAAGCGCGAGATGGACATTTTGAAAGAGATGATCGACAAGACCGCGAAGACCCTCGGCGCGACCGACTACATGACCGGCACGATGATCGAGCTGCCGCGCGCCGCCTTGCGCGCGGGCGAAATCGCCGAAAGCGCCGAGTTCTTCAGCTACGGCACCAACGACCTGACGCAGACCACCTTCGGCATCAGCCGCGACGACGCGGGCGCGTTTTTGCCCGACTATCAGAAGAACGGCATCTTTGCCGCCGACCCCTTCGCCTCCATCGACGTCGACGGCGTGGGCGAAATGGTCAGGATCGCCTCGGAACGCGGCCGCGCCACCCGCGCCAAGCTGAAGCTCGGCATCTGCGGCGAACACGGCGGCGACCCCGCCTCCATCGCGTTCTTCCACAGCGTCGGGCTGGATTACGTCTCCTGCTCGCCCTACCGCGTGCCGATTGCGCGGCTGGCCGCGGCGCAGGCCGCACTAAAAAAATAATCGGCGCTGGCGGCGCTGAAAAAGTAGTCGGCGCTGGCTGACAGAAATAAAGAAAAGCCGGACTCCGAAGAGTCCGGCTTTTTTGTCCGTCTAAAATTTTTTAATCTTTTTTCACGCCCATCTGGTTGGCGCGTTGCAGCGCGTAGAGGGCGGCTTTTTCGAGAGCGGCGCTTTGTCCGCCGGCCTCGACCATCCTGATGCGCGCGAGAAGCGCTTCTTCATCGAACACCGCCGTCGGGTCGATATGCTCGACGCGTTTGATTTTCCCTTCCGGCGTGGCCATTTCTTCGTAGCCTTTGCGGCGCTCGTCGTGCAGCGGAAAGACCGCGGCGTTGGCGCGTTTTCTCTTTTCAATTTTATAATCTGACCTGAGTTGACGGCTCATCTAAGAACTCCCTGATTGTTGAACCAGCGTTCAGGATAGCACGGCATCCGTATACAAGGCATTAACGATTAATATTTATCGTTTAATATCAAGGGGTAAGCTTCTTCATTCCCAGCCGTTCGCGCGCCTGGATCTCGAGTTTTTTGAGCGTGTCGAGGCCGGGCTTGAGTTCCGTCATCACGAACTTGAGGCGCTTTAACGGGCCGCCGACGTCGTTGTCGGGGAACTCTTTTTTCCACAAATGCATCTTGACGATCAGCCCGCACAGCACGGAGCCCATGCTGGCATGGTTCTCCTCGATCTGCTGGCGCATCTGCTTGAAGGTCGCGGCGTTGATGTCCTTCCAGAAGGTTTCGAACACATACTGGAACTGCGCCAGACGCTCGCGGATGGAATTGCCGAGGAAGCGGACCGTCTCCTCGACCTCCTTGCATTCCGCCGCGGCCTGGGGCGAAGCCGCCGTGTCGCGGCGCGAGCGCAGCTCGTGCAGCCAGAACAGGAACCTGTCGACATCGGGCCCGACGCTCTCGAAGCCGTAGCGGTAATAGGCGACGGAGAGAAACACGTCGCTGTATTCCTCCAGAAAGGCCGGAATTTCGGCCAGCGGAATGCCTGTGTTTTCCGCCATGGTTTTGAGGTTTTTCTTCGCCTGGTCGATATCCTTGCTGCTGAAGAGCTTCTGCAGGCTTGAAACGGACTGCAAGTCCTCGCGGTCCTTGCCGAAGATCTTTTCCACCAGCGGCTGGATGAACTCCATGCTGTAAATCGAAAGGCCTTCCTTCATGTCGTCGGAGAGGTTCAGCGCGTCCTCGTTCTCGACCTCGACGCCGAGCTTCTTCAGGCTGGAGCGCAGAGAATAGACGTCGAAGCTATGCAGCCCCGCCAGACTGTCGATGATCTCCTGGTCGCGGGGGGTGGTTTTCATGAAGTCCTTGATGGCCTCGGGCGCGACCTGCAGGCTGCCCGACAGCGGATCGCTGTAAATTTCGATGGTGGTTTCCATCCGCGCGTTCTTGATGAGCTTGGCGCCCTTCAGCGTGTTGCTGGCCAGCGGGATGTTGGCGAGCGGCAGCCGGTCGATCGCGTCCTTGTCCGCGTTCCGCTCCTGCTCGCTCTGCTGATTGTTTTTTTCTTTTTTGCTCATATCCCCATAGTTCTCTTCTTACCCCTGGGAGATATCATATCTGCAAATCGTAAATATTTCCATGCGGATTGTTTTTATGTATTTTCCATTTGCAGCCAGATTGGAAAATGAGCCGTGATTTTTCCGCCGTCCGGCCGCGTCATCGGGCTGCCGGACGCGGCCTCCACGGCGGCCAGTTTGAGGACGGCCAGGCCTTCGCCGCGCGCCGCATTGACCGCGCGCACCTCGCCGACGGCATGCCCCGCCTGCGTCAGCGCATCGCCCGCCATCAGGTTTTCGCCCGCGACGATCGCAAGACGCTTTTTGACAAGGCCGCGGTTTTTCATGCGCGCCGTGACCTCCTGCCCGACGAAGCAGCCCTTGCGCCATGATACGGCGTTCAGCCGGTCGAGGTTGACGTCCGCGAGCGTGTCGATCTCCGGCTTTATTTCGACGCCGCCTTCGGGCACGCCAAGGGAAATGCGCTTGTCTTTATAGGCGGCGGGCGGCTCCGCCTTTATCGTGGCGGAAAGGTAGGAGCGAAACCCCAGCTCCGGCAGGCGCGGATCGGGAAAGCAGAATTTTTGCGCGGCGATTTCCGCGCCCGCATAGACCGCCACATCCGTTTCGGCAATATCGGCCTTCGCGCGCAGCCTGAACATTTTCAGACGGCGGATCAGGTCGTCTTTGCGCGCCGCCTCGCACTCGAGACAGAAATCATCACCGTCCTTGAAAAGGAAAAAATCATGCAAAAAACGCCCCTGCGGCGTCAGCAGGCAGCCGTAGCGCAGCCCGCCCGCCTGAAACCCCGCAACATCCTGCGTCACGATGTTTTGCAAAAAAGATTCCGCGTCCGCGCCGGAAATTTTGATCACGCAGCGGTCGTCCAGCCGGAAAACGGCGTTTTCTTTATTCTCCGTCGCTGCCATAGCGGAACCCCATTTTCTTTTTCACCTCGGCCGGCAGTTGCGGCAAGGCCGAGCGCGGAATCATGAAGGTCGAGAGCGCGAAAAAGTCCTTGAAGACGCGGTTTTTCTCCGTCGTCGCGACGAGGTAATCATGGCCGGACGAGCCGCCGCTGCCCATTTTCATGCCGAGCATCCGCTGCACCATCTGCGCATGGCGGTAGCGCCAGAGCGTCATGGTTTCGTCTATATCCATCAACGCGCCGAGAATTTTGAACGGCGCCTGCAAAACCGACTGGTCGAGGTAGAGCATGATGAACAGCGCGGCCTTCACCGCCTTGTTCGAAAGCCGCCAGAGGGATTTTTTATGCGCGCTGCCGTCGAACAACGCGTCGAACTGCTTTTGCACGTTGTCTATGCGGACAAACGTCATCTGCCGCGCGGCCTGGGTCAGGGTTTTGTCCGCGGCGGCGGCCTTGCGGTCGCCTTTCAGCATCGCCGTGACCGCCCTGCCATAAGCGCGCCAGAAATCGAACTTGCCCATGCTGACGAACGGCGTGCGCGCCAGCCATTTGTCCACCTGCTCGAACAGCGAGTCGCCTTTTTCGAGCCTGCCGATCGTCTTCTGGTCTTCCTTTGAGAGATAGGAGGTATAGGCTTTGCCATCATAAGACACGCGGTCTTCTTCGCGCAGGCCGAGGCTGATTTCCAGCGCGCGGAACTGCATGCTCTGAAAGCCGGAGGCCGAGCGGAACACATGGCGGAAATCGAGAAAATCCAGCGGCGTCATGGTTTCCAGCAGGTCGACCTGCCGCACGAGGTGCTTCAAAATCGCATCGACCCGCGCCAGCGCCTCGGAAATGATGCGCAAATCGCTATCCGCCACCCTTTTGCGGGCGAAGAGCTTCTGCACGCGCGCGACCTCGAACAACACCTGCTTGAACCATAACTCATAGGTCTGGTGCACGATGACGAACAGCATCTCGTCGTGCGCCGCGCTGATCGGCTTTTGCGCGCCCAGCAGCGTCGGCAATTGCAGGTATGTCTTGTAGTCGATATCTTTTTCTTTTTTCGCCATAGCTTACCCCTTTTGCCAGACTTCGGCCCAGACCGTATGCGGAATTTGCATCACGTCGTCATTGAAATTATCCGCGAGCGCCGCGGCGAACTCCGCATCGAAGGCTTCCAGCTTGTCTTTGGAGAGCGCGCCGCCGACGCCCGCATAGGCGCGGATCCGCCCGCGCCAGTCGGCCTGCGTGTAAGGAATGTTCTCTTCGTAAAAAAACGACTCCTTCGCCGTAAACCCGTCGAACGTCAAATCCCCCGGTTTTTGCGGATAAAAGCCGAGCGGAAAGTGGTATTCCCAGCCGGGATTGTGCTTTTCGCGCAGGCCGTACATGACTTCCACCGGATTGCCCGGCTTGTTGACCCAGTCGAAATAGGCGATGACGGCCAGCCCTTGGGGACGCAGCACGCGCGCGATCTCCGCCGCGGTTTTTCCCTTCTCGAACCAGTGAAAGCACTGCCCCGCCGTGACGATGTCGAACGACGCGTCCGCGAACGGAATTTTTTCCGACCGCCCTTCGACGTAGGTGACGTTCACGCCCTGCTCCTCGCCCAGCGCACGCGCCTGCGCCATCATGTCCGGCGAAATATCCAGCCCCGTGACCTCGTGCCCGCGCCGGGCGAAGTTTCGCGCCAGCGTGCCGGTGCCCGTGCCGAGGTCGAGCACGCGGCGGGGCTGTGCGAACAGGCCCATATCTTCCAGCCTGGCGAAGAAGCTCGCCGGAAAGCCCGCGCGGTGGCGCGCGTAATCATGCGCCGTCACGCCGTAATTCGATTGTGTTTTTTGGACCATCCGGAACTCCTCTGAAAGCGCGCACAGTCGCGCGATCGCATGCCAGCGATCATACACCAGGCGCCGCCTGCCTCAAAAGAGTTGATATTTATTGATTGAGGCGCCTATGGAACGCATGAGCCCCCCCCTCCGCAATCGTCAGTCTAGTGAAAAATGGAGAAACGATAGCGCAATGTCTCGAGAGCCATGTCGTTGATCACATAGCGATGCGCCTTATCCTTCGCAGAGGCGCAAAAGATGTCCTGCTCAAGCAGGGTCAACGCCTTCTCGGCGGAATTGTTCCGTCGGGACAACATCGCCCTCAAATCCGAGTCATGCAATCCGGTCATCGCCCTGCTCCTTATGGCCTGTTTGATTTATGTATAATAACAAATAAATTACAGTTATGTAAAGAATAAATCACTGGAAAACCTCCGCCATGCCCGACATTGCACAGGGATCATATTTTTATAAATATTTCAATATGTTACATTATAAACCGGTCATGACGGCGCGCGCCGGCCGGAGAAAGAACCACCCGAAGGCGGCGCACAGCACTAGTTTTCACACACATCCGTCACGCCGGCGATGGCGCGGAGATTTTTGGGCATACCTTCGGCCACATGCCAGCCGCCGGGCAGTTCGATTTCCGCCTCGCGCGTCCCCGCCTCGACGATCAGCGAGATTTTCACCTTGCCGCGCCCGCCCTGCTGCAAAACGGATTTTATCTTTTCCGCCGTCGCGGCATCGCCGGAAGAAATGCGGATGATCATGCGGCTGGTGACATTCTGCACCGCCTTTTCCAGCGGCTCGATCGTTTGCGCGAGAAAGCGCAATTCTTCCTCGTTTTTCCTGTCGACATCGACGGAGAGCAGCACGGCCTTGCCTGCCGCCAGTATCTCGCGCGCCTGCCCGAGCAGTTCGGAGAAGACCATCACTTCATAAACGCCATGCGCGTCGGAAATCTGCACGAAGGCGAAGCGGTTGCCCTTTTGCGACGTGCGCTCCTGTTTGCGCACGACGATGCCCGCCATGCGCAGGCGGTTCGACGGGCTGGAGAGCAGCGCGTCCTTCACCGCCGACGACGGCACGACGCGCAAGCGTTCCAATTGCGTCGTCATGTTATCCAGCGGATGCGCGGAGAGATAGAACCCGACCGCATCGAACTCGTGGCGCAAATGCTCCAGCGGCTCCCATTTGTCCGCTGGCGGCATGGGCGGCGCCGCCAGTTCCTGCTGCGTGCCGCCGAACAGGCTTTCCTGCCCGCTGTTTTTCTCCGCAGCCACGGCGGCGGCGTATTTGAGCAAAATCTCGCCCGCCGCCAGCACCTGCGCGCGGTTGGGATTGAAAGCGTCGAACGCGCCCGCCTGCGCGAGCGATTCCATCTGGCGTTTGTTGATGGTGCGCGCATCCAGCCTGCGCGCGAAATCGTAAAGGTCTTTATAAGCGCCGTTTGCCTCGCGCTCGGCAACGATGCTCTTCATCGCCTCCTCGCCGACGCCCTTCAGCGCCGCCAGCGCGTAACGGATGGCTTTTGTACCGTCCGGCAACATCTCGACCGAGAAGCGCGGGACGGATTTATTGATGTCCGGCGGCAGCAGGGTGATGCGCATTTTCTGCAGTTCCTGCCGCGTCACGGCGAGCTTGTCGGTGTTGCTCATGTCCTGCGTCATGTTGGCGGCCATGAATTCGACCGGATAATGCGCCTTGAGCCAGGCCGTCTGGAAGGCGACGTAGCCGTAGGCCGCCGAGTGCGCCTTGTTGAAGCCGTAGTCGGCGAACTTGGCGATGGTGTCGAAAATCTCGCCGGCGAGCTTTTCGTTGATGTCGTTGGCCTTTTTGCAGCCCTTGACGAAGATTTCGCGCTGCGCGTCCATCTCCGCCTTGATCTTTTTGCCCATCGCGCGGCGCAGCAGGTCCGCGCCGCCGAGCGAATAGCCCGCCAGCACCTGCGCCGCCTGCATCACCTGCTCCTGATAGATCATCACGCCATAGGTGTCTTTCAGCACCGGCTCGAGCAGCGGGTGCATGTAGGTGATCTTGCTCTGATCTTTCAGGTTCTGGATGTAGAGAGGGATATTCTCCATCGGGCCGGGACGGAACAGCGCGACGATAGCGACAATTTCCTCGAAGTTGTGCACGTTCATCTGGCGGCAGAGATCGCGCATACCCGCGCTTTCAAGCTGAAACACCGCGGCGCATTCGCCTTTTGCCAGCATTTTGTAGGTTTTTTCGTCGTCGAGCGGGAATTTGAGCGGGTCGAGCTCTTCGCCGGTCGTTTGCTTGATGAGGCGGATGGCATCCCTGATAACGGTCAGCGTCTTGAGGCCGAGAAAGTCGAACTTGACGAGGCCCGCCGGCTCGACGTCCTTCATGTTGAACTGCGTTGCCGGAATGTCGGAATGCGGATCGCGGTAAAGCGCCACCAGCTCCTGCAACGGCCTGTCGCCAATGACAATGCCCGCCGCATGGGTCGAGGCGTGGCGGTAAAGGCCTTCGAGCTGCACGGCCGTGTCCAGCAGCCTTTTCACCTGCTCGTCCGCGTCGCGCGCCTCGCGCAGCAATTGCTCGCTTGCCAGCGCCTCCGCAAGGCTGATCGGGTGCGTCGGGTTCTGCGGCACGAGCTTGGCGATCTTGTCCACCTGTCCGTAGGGCATTTGCAGCACGCGCCCGACGTCGCGCACCACGGCGCGCGCCTGCAGCTTTCCGAACGTCACGATCTGCGCGACGCTCTCGTGCCCGTAGCGGTCGCGCACGTAATTGATGACCTCGCCGCGGCCTTCCTGACAAAAGTCGATGTCGAAATCCGGCATCGAGACGCGCTCGGGGTTTAGCATCCGCTCGAACAGCAAGTTCATTTCGATAGGGTCAAGGTCGGTGATGCGCAAGGCCCATGAGGCGACCGACGCCGCGCCGGAGCCGCGCCCCGGCCCGACCGGAATGTCATGGTCTTTTGCCCACTGGATGAAGTCCGAGCAGATCAGAAAGTATCCGGCGAAGCCCATCTTGTTGACGATGCCCAGCTCGAACTCCAGCCGCTCGTGGTAGGCCTTGCGCGTTTCGGCTTTCTTCTTATCATCCCAGCCGGGCTTGAAAACGTAATTCTCGAGGCGCCAGTCGAGGCCTTTGCGCGAGCGGTCGATAACTTCCTCTTCCTCGGTTTTGCCGTTACCGGCATCGAAGCGCGGCAACAGCGGCTTGATCTGCTGCAGCAGGAAACCGCAACGCTCGGCGATCACGACGGTGTTTTCCACCGCTTCCGGCAAGTCCTTGAACAGTTCCACCATCTGCGCGGCGGACTTGAAGTAATGCTCCGGCGTCACGCGGCGGCGGGCCATATCCTGCACGTAGGCACCCTCGGCGATGCAGAGGAAGGCGTCGTGCGCCTCGTACATGCCGGGATCGGGGAAGAAGCAGTCGTTCGTCGCCACGATGGGGATGTCGTGTTTGTAAGCAAGGTCGAGCAATCCGTCCTCGATCGCCACTTCATCGGCCACGCCGTGGCGTTGCAGCTCGACATAGAGCCTGTCGCCGTACACGTCCTTCAGCCACAGCAATTGCTTTTCCGCCGCGTCCGCCTGATGCTGCGCCAGCATGCGCCCGATGGAACCTTTCACGCCGCCGGTCAGGCAGATCAGCCCTTTTGAATGGGTTTTGAGATCATCCCACGCAACGGCGGGCTTGTCGGCGTGTTCCAGCGGCGTGAGATAACCCTTGCTGGAAAGACGGATGAGGTTTTTGTAGCCTTCTTGCGTCTGGGCGAGCAGGACGATCTGGTCCGGCGTTTCGGTTTTTTTGTTGCGCTCGCCAAGCTGTTCCGGCTTTTCGATCCAGATCTGGCAGCCGATGATGGGCTGGACGCCTTCTTTCGCCGCGATGACGGAAAATTGCAGCGCGCCGAACAAATTTCCCGTGTCGGTCACGGCGACGGCGGGCATCTCCAGCTTCTTGCATAGTTCGGCGAGTTTTTTGACCTTGATCGCGCCCTCGGCGAGCGAATAGGCGGAGTGGACGTGCAGATGGACAAATTCCGCCGTTTTATGGCTGGATTTGGCCATTTCACACCGTTCCGTTTTTCAGTTGCAGCACACGGTCCATGCGTTGGGCAAGGCTCTCGTTGTGCGTCACGAGCAGCGCGCCGATCTTGAGGCTGCGGATGGTCTGCAGCAAAACCTGAAACACATCCTCCGCCGTTTGCGGATCGAGGTTGCCGGTCGGTTCGTCCGCCAGAAGAAGCGCCGGACGGTTGACGAGCGCGCGGGCGATGGCCACGCGCTGCTGCTCGCCGCCGGAAAGCTGCGAGGGATAATGCTCGGCGCGCGCGGAAAGGCCGACGCTCTCCAACAGTTTCGATGCGCGGTGCATGGCCTCTTTTTTGCCGACATCAGCGATGTATTGCGGCAGCAGCAGATTTTCGAGCGCGGTGAAATCCGGCAGCAGGTGATGGGCTTGATAAACGAAGCCGATCTCGGTGCGGCGCAAATCCGTGCGCTGCTTGTCCGCCCCGCTCGCCACCTTTTTGCCGTTAATGAAGATCTCGCCGCCGGTCGGGTTTTCGAGCAGGCCCGCGATTTGCAAAAGCGTCGTCTTGCCGCAGCCGCTCGGCCCCAGCAGCGCGACGATCTCGCCGCGGGCGATGGACAAATTCACGCCGCGCAGGACTTCCAGCGTCTGCCCGCCCTGCTTGAAACTGCGGCGGATGTCTTTTAATTGCAACACATCACTCACGGCGCAGCGCCTCCACCGGATCAAGCCTTGCCGCGCGCCACGCCGGATACACCGTCGCGAGGAACGACAGCGCCAGCGACAGGCAGATGATCAATATCGTCTGGTGCGGATTCATCTTCGCGGGCAGCTTGGTGAGATAATAAATCTCCGCATTAAACAAATTCCGGTGCAAAAGGCCCTGCAGCCACTCGCGGATCTGCTCGATATGGTGGCAGAAGACCACGCCGATCGCCGCGCCCGCCGCCGTGCCGCCGATGCCGATGGCGGAGCCGGTATAAAGGAAGATGCGGATGATCTGGCCGCGCGTCGCGCCCATGGTGCGCAAAATCGCGATATCCGCGCCCTTGTCCTTCACCAGCATGATGAGGCTGGAGATGATGTTGAAGGCGGCGACAATGATGATGAGCGTCAAAATCAGGAACATCACATTGCTCTCGACCTGCAGCGCGTTATAAAAGCCGGCATTGTTGTCGCGCCAGTCGGCGACGGAATAGTCGGCGGAGAGCGTGTTGCGGATCGCGTTTTCCGTCTGGTCGAAATGCGCCGGATCGGGCGTCATGATCTCGATGGCGCTGACCGCCTGCCCCATGCCGAGGAAGCTCTGCGCCGCCTTCAGCGGCATGAAGACGAAGCCGCTGTTATATTCGTACATACCGACGTCGAACACCGACCCGACGATGAAAGACTGCGCGCGCGGAATGGTGCCGAACGGCGTCGCCTTGCCCTTCGGCGCGATCAGCACCAGCTTGTCGCCGATGTCGATATGAAAGCGCTCGGCCAGATTTTTGCCGATCGCCACTTCGTCGCCGCCAAAGCCGCGCCCCGAGAAACCGTCGATCGCCGGCATCTTGCGCAGGATGGAGGTGGAGAGAATGGGCTTTTTGAAGAAGTCCTCCGGCGTTATGCCGCGGATCACCACGCCGCCCGCCATGCCGTTGGCCGTGAGCAGCGCCTGCCCCTCAATGGAGGGCGTTGCGCTCGTCACGCCGGGGATTTTCTTGATGTTTTGCAGGACTTGCTCATAAGGATAGAACTGCCCGACGCGCGAATAGACGTTGATATGACCGTTGAGGCCGAGGATGCGCCCGACCAGCTCGACGCGAAACCCGTTCATCACCGCCATGACGATGATCAGCGTCGCCACGCCGAGCAGGATGCCGAGGAAAGAAAAGCCGGCGATGACGGAAATGAACCCCTCGCGCCGTCTGGAGCGCAGGTACCGCCCCGCCACCATTCCTTCAAAGGCGAACGACATGCTTTAATACGCCTTTGCCACGATGACCTTCTGTCCCCCGTCTGCCGACGGCAGACCTTTCCCATTGTCAGCAAACGGCAGGCAGCGCGGCGTGACGGAAAAGTCTTTTTTGATCGCCTCGAATTCTTCGGAATCCTGTATCAGTTTGTAATCGATGCGCACGCCGCCGATTTTTTCTCCAGCGAAGAAGTCGCGCATCTCTTTCAAGCTGGCGACGTCGGTGACCATGGCTTTCATCTTCTCCCGCGCGCGTTCCAGCAGGTCTTTTTGCATCTGCTCCAGCACGCCGCCGATGGAGGACAAAAATTCCTCGACCGAGGCCGTCTTTTTGCCGTCCTTGCCGAGGTCGCGGCGCGTGAAGGTGAGCTTGCCCTCCGCCATTTCGCGCGCGCCGACTTCAACCCTCACCGGAACGCCCTTCTTGATCGCCGTCCACATTTTGTCAGACGAGCGGGCTTCGGTCTTGTCGGTGCGCGCCGTCACGCCTTTTGCCGCCAGCCGCTTTTGCAGATCGTCGCAGAAGGCGAGGATTTTATCGGTGTCAGCGTCGTCGCGGACGATGGGCAGAATGGCGACCTGATAGGGCGCGAGCTTCGGCGGCATCACCATGCCGTCGTCGTCCGCATGCACCATGATCAGCGCGCCGACCGTGCGCGAGGACAAGCCCCACGACGTGGTCCACGCGTGCTTCAGCGTGCCGTCACGGTCGAGGAACTTGATGTCGGCGGAATTGGAGAAGGTCTGACCGAGGTTGTGCGAGGTGCAGCCCTGCAGCGCCTTGCCGTCCTGCATGAAGGCCTCGATGGTGTAGGTCTCGATTGCACCGGGGAAGCGCTCGTCCGGCGTCTTCGCGCCGATGTAGCCCGGCACGGCCATGTAGTCTTCGTAAAATTCGCGGTAGACGTCGATCATGCGCCGCGCGTCGGCCTCGGCCTGATCGTGGGTTTCGAAAACGTTGTGCCCTTCCTGCCACAGGAACTCCGAGGTGCGCAGAAAGATGCGCGGGCGCATTTCCCAGCGCATGACGTTCGCCCACTGGTTGATCTTCAGCGGCAGGTCGCGGTAAGACTGCACCCAGCGCGAATAAACGTCGCCGATGATGGTCTCGGACGTCGGGCGGATGATCATCGGTTCGGTCAGCTCGCCCGCGGGGACGAGTTCGCCCGTCTCGTTGGCCTCGAGCCGATGGTGCGTGACCACGGCGCATTCTTTGGCGAAGCCGTCGATGTGCTTCGCTTCCTTGGCGATGAAGCTCAAGGGGATCAGCAGCGGGAAGTAGGCGTTGTCCACCCCCTCGGCCTTGATCATGGCGTCGAGGTTCTTCTGGATATTTTCCCACACGGCGTAACCGTAGGGTCGGATGACCATGCAGCCGCGTACGGGGGCGTTTTCAGCCATCTCCGCCGCCTTGATGACGTTCTGGTACCACTCGGGGAAATTCTCCTCGCGCGTCGGGGTAATGGCCGTGCGGGGGGCTTTGTTGCTCTTGGCTGCTTCTGTCATAATACCGGACCCTTTTGATGTGGCTTAAGCTTACAGACGGGGCGGATTCCGGTCAATGGAATTGCGGGGTTATGCAGCCCCTATTTCGCGGGCTTTTTGGCCTTTTTTTCAGGCTTTGCGGGGGTTTTTACGCCGCAATAGGCCTCCAGCTGCGCCACCGCCTCGCCGGACATCTCCTGGCCGTTCCAGGTGGCCGTGCCGTCCTTGTAGATGGTCACCTGCCCGACCGGCATCAGGCCCTGCGTGCCGGGCGGCACCGTCAGGCCGAGATAGTTCGCCGCCTCGACATTGAGGGTGAAACTGTAGCTGTCCGGCAGGGTGACGGGCGACGGGGTAATGTCCGCCGGCACGACGGGGTTGCCGTCGGCATCCACGCCCGCCTGATAATCCACCCCCGGCGGCGTGTGGTAGGCGACAATATTCTGGCAGTCCTGCTGCGTGATGCCGAGATCGTTGGAATCCTGCGCGGCGGCGGCAACGGGCAGCGTCAGGACCAGAACTGGGAGGATAAATAAAAGATTTTTCCCGAAAGTGTTTTTCATTGTGCAAACAACGCATGCCAGTTGACGATTTTCAGATCGGTGACGATCACGATAATCGCCATGATAACGCCGGAGAAGATCGTGTTCCAGAGAATTTTTTTCTTGAGGTTCGCGCGGGCGGGCGCGCCGGCATCGAAGCCTTTGCCGTCCTCTTCGTTGCGTTGCACCCCGATGGGCAGGATCATGAACAAGGTCAGCCACCACAGCGGCAGATAAATGAAAAAAATCGTCGACGCTTTCATCATGTCAGATCCTCACCAGATGCACGCGGGTCTGCGGCTTGCGGTCGAACCGCGCGTTGAAAAACCGCCGCGCCGTGACGCGGATCATCTCCGACAGGGCATCGTCGTCGCCGCGCAGCTCTTTCGGCGCGTTTTCCACCGCCTTTTTGATCTCCTTCACCGCGTCGGCGATATATTGCGCGTCGAGTTCGCTGTTTTCGTCGAGCAGTCCGAGGGCCGTGACCTTCGGCGGCGCGACGAGCCTCCCGTGCGCGTCGATCACCACCGTCACCACCGCGCTGCCGTTGAACATCATGCGCTTGCGCACCAGAATGGCCTCGTGATCGACGGCAACCACGCGCCCGCCCTCGACGGCGAGAATGCCGGTTTGCACCTCGCCCACATATGAGGCGATGCCCTCGGCGGCGATTTCCAGCACCTGCCCGTTGGCGGGCATAATGGTTTGTCCCGCGCCGCATTCGCGCGCCAGGGCCGCGTGTTTTTCAAGCTGCATCTGCTCGCCATGGACGGGAATGGCGATTTTCGGCTTCGTCCACGCGTAAAGCTGCTTCAGCTCCTCGCGGTACGGGTGGCCGGAAACATGCACCGGCGCCTCGCGGTCGGTGATGACGTTCACGCCCGCGGCATAAAAGCGGTTTTTCATGCGGTCGATGGCGCGCTGGTTGCCCGGAATGGCGCGGGAGGAAAAGATGATCACGTCATCCGCCCGCAAGCGCACGCGCGGATGGTCGTCGCCCGAGATTTTCGACAGCGCCGCGCGCGGCTCGCCCTGCGAGCCGGTGCAGATATAAACGATTTTATCGTCATTCAGCGTCATCGCCTCGTCTTCTGCGATAAACGGGCGGGTGTCTTTCAGATATCCGCTCTGGCGCGCCACGTCGTCGATCTTCCACAACGAGCGGCCGACAAGACAGACTTTTCTTCCGTTGGCTTTCGCGGCGGCGTCGATGCTGGAGAGGCGCGCGACGTTGGTGGAAAAGCAGGTAATGGCGATTTTGTCTTTGAACTCGCCAAACAGGTCGGTGAGGTTTTTCTGCACCGTGCGCTCCGAGCCGGAATGACCCGGCACCATCGCGTTGGTGCTGTCGCCGACGAGCGCCAGAACGCCCGTTTCGCCTAGTGTTTTCAAGGCTTTTTCATCCGTCAATTCGCCCTCGACCGGATCGGGATCGAGCTTCCAGTCGCCGGTGTGCAAAATCGTGCCGACCTCTTTGACGGTGATCGCCAGCGCATTGGCCTCCGGTATCGAGTGCGCCATCGGGATATATTCTATCCCGAAAGGCCCCAGCGCGAGCTTCCCGCACGGCGGCACTTCATGGATGCGCGCTTCCGGCCCCCATGTCTGGTCGTCAATCGCCTTGCGGATGCGGCCCGCCGTGAACTTCGTCGCATAGAGCGGCTTTCTCAAACGCGGCCAGAGATACGGAACCGCGCCGATATGGTCTTCATGCCCGTGGGTCAAAAC
>JAJZFS010000095.1 GCA_021805245.1 Pseudomonadota bacterium
TCGATCCCGGGTGCGCCGCTGCCTGGCGCGGCGCACTGCCAAACCGGACAGTTGCCACGACGGCACGGCGGACGAGGTCGTTCCCTTTGCCGCCATGAGCGAAACGGAGCGCATGCTGAAAGCCTATGGCCTTGATGTCAGGACGCTTGCCTGCCCGGGCCTGGGGCATAGCATCGACGATGCGGGAATTGCAGCAGGCATGAGTTTTTTGCAGCAAAACCTCCGTGTCCAGCAATCTTAACAAGCTAATCTGGGTGTCTCCGTTACTCCGATCCAACTGGGGATAGGTCTGTCGTTCGGCTCTGCGCCAGAAATAGGTCTGTGCGCACTTGTTTCCCGTGCAGCAGATTTAAACAATGCGGGCGGAAATGAAAATCGTTCGAATTTGTCCCCTAACAACCCGGCAAAGAAGAAAGAAATTTCTATACCCTCAAGGTTACCTGGAGAAGGCAGACGCGTGACTTTTTCCGATGTCTTAATAAAATCGAGTCTCTTCTTAATAGATGCATTAGTAATCTTTAAATCTGCAGTTTCTTCAAGTGCAGTAGAAACAACATGATATTTTTCTGCCAATGTGTTTGATGTTGCAAACGACCTAAGGTGGGCAGCCCCTGTTTGCAGAAAGGCGTCTCTGCCCACACCCAGCATGTTTTTGATCATGTCTTTATCGCGCCTTTCTATTCCTTCCGGTGAAGTATTGCCCTCGCAAGAACTTTCTGTTGCTGTCTTATCTACAGGTATCACTGTCATTCCAAGGCATTCTGCCATTGCCACGGTAAAATGCATATTCATCCGCCTTTTGTCCACAGACAGCCCCCGCGTAAAGCTCAGGTGAGTCTCATTTAATTCAAGACACAAATCCTTCAACCCCTGCTCCGATGCGATCTTCAATAAGGTGAAGGCCTAAACTTGCTGGAAAATTAGGGAAGGAAGCTCTCAACTGGAGAGGACGTTTGACGGCGTCTGAACCACAACCAAAGGAGAGCCTCCCATGAAGAAAGTAGCTGCCAGCGAAGGAACCCGCAAGATGATAGAAACGCTTATCGATCAGGAGTTTGACGCCAGCGAGATGATGAGGGCGAGCATGCGGCTGATGATTGAGCAGGCGCTTGAGGCGGAAGTTGACGACGCGCTTGGGCGCGGTCGTTATGAACGGACGCCTGCCAGCAAGGGGTACCGGAACGGCTATCGCAAAGGGCGCGTAAAAACGGCGGAGGGAACGGTGGATTTTGCCGTGCCGCAGGTAACCGGTACGGATGCCCCCTTCGTCAGCCGCCTGCGCGACCAGTTGCCGAACCACAGCGAAGAGCTTGGCCGCATGGCGATCGAGATGTACGCGCGGGGGCTGTCGATACGCGATATCGAAAAGACCTTTACCGACGAAAACGGCCGCTGCGCCCTGAGCCGGACGGCGGCCAGTGCCCTGACGGAGAAACTGTGGGACGATTATCAGGCCTTTGCCGCGCGAGATTTGTCCGGCATCGACATCGTCTATCTGTTTGTCGACGGCGTCGCCGAGCGGCTGCATCTGGGGCAGCGCCGCGAGCCTGTTCTGGCGACATGGGGCATTGCCATGAACGGCGAAAAGCATTTACTGGGGCTTTACACGGCCAGCAAGGAAGACGCCGACAGCGCTCGCGAAGCCCTGCGCGATCTCAAGGAACGCGGCATGCGCGATCCGATTTTGGTGGCCAGCGACGGGGCGCCTGGCCTTATCAAGGCCATCGAGGAAGTATTCCCCCATTCGCTGCGTCAACGCTGTCTGGCGCATCGCATGCGTAACCTGAAGGCCAAAATCCCGGAAGAGCGGCAGGACGAGGTTCTGGCCATGGCGAGGGCGGCTTATCAGGCCATATCGCCGATGGCCGCGCGCAACGCCGCTGACGAGTTCCGCCGCCTTTACGAACGTGAGTTTCCGTCAGCGGTCGCTTGCTTCGATGATGATTTTGAAGCCTGTATCGCGCATCTGCGTTTGCCCATGGCGCAGCGAAAATCGGCGCGCACGACAAACCTTCTGGAACGCCTGTTCGGCGAGGAACGCCGCCGCACCAAGGTCATCCCGCATGCCTTCGGCGAGAAGGCTGTGCTCAAGCTGATGTTCGCCGCCCTCATCCGCGCCAGCCAGTCCTGGCGTCGCGTCTCCATATCCGACT
This sequence comes from Pseudomonadota bacterium, assembly GCA_021805245.1. GTDB lineage: Bacteria > Pseudomonadota > Alphaproteobacteria > Micavibrionales > UBA2020 > PALSA-926. The sequence continues at coordinate 2,154 of JAJZFS010000095.1, forward strand.
TCGAGCAACGCCAGCTCGCCGATCTCAGGCTTCTGCTACGCGCAGAACACACGGCTCCAGCCACGCCCCATCAACCAGCTTCCCTCCACAAATTTTCCAGCAAGAATAGGTCTTGACCTTCAATAAAATGGCTTGGGCAATCAAATCATGTTCTGACATATGATCCTCGCCATATACGACAAGCAGAGGCTTACCGGCAATGCTGGCTGCTTTTTTAGCTTCAGCAACAAAAACCTCCATTTGTTGTTTGGTTTCAGCAACAAAAACTTTTACCTGTTGTGAAAGTTCATCGATTTCGGCTTCGTATCCCACGTCAGGCATAAATCATCCCTTCAAATAAATCACTATTGATTCAAAACCCTATCTAATTAGCATTTCGTCCTAAACAATTTTATTATGTTGGCATGATACGCGGTTACTGTGAAAGCAATGAGCCTTTTGTACGGTTTGAAGCGACAAGGGACTGGACAATTAACCAGACCTTCACCAAATTATGGTTAAATAAGTCTTGATTCGGGGTTCTGTTAGGCCCTTGGAGAGGAGAACGCGGTCGTGATGCCGTCGCTGGAGAGATGCCCCGCCCTTGTCCTGAATGCGGATTACCGCCCGCTTAGTTATTTCCCGCTTTCATTGTGGTCGTGGCAGGACGCCGTCAAGGCCGTTTTTCTGGAGCGCGTTGATATTCTTTCCGAATATGACCGCGTCGTGCACTCCCCCAGTTTCGAGATGCGCCTGCCCAGCGTCATCGCGCTGCGCGAGTATGTCGCACCTTCGCGCTATCCCGCCTTTACGCGGTTCAATGTCTTTCTACGCGACAGTTTCCGCTGCCAATATTGCGATTTGCGCCGCCCGACGCCGGAACTGACCTTCGATCACGTCGTGCCGCGATCCAAAGGCGGGCATACCACTTGGGAAAATGTCGTAACGGCCTGCGGCACCTGCAACACGCGCAAGGGCAACCAGTTGCCCCACCAATGCGGCATGCACCCCCACCGCGCCCCGTGGCGACCGCACACGGCCGAGCTTCAGGAGAATGGCCGCGCTTTCCCGCCCAACTTCCTGCATGATAGCTGGCGCGATTACCTGTACTGGGATACGGAACTGGAGCAGGGATAGGAAAAATATCCCCTTTCCCGCCTGTTGGCTCTCGTCAATTCATTGATAGATATACCATAATTTATGGCATGCCCCTTGCTTATGAAGCCTTGGGAGATGTCCATGATCGAACTCGGCGCCATTGCCTCTGCGACCACCAACCTGACCAGCGGCGGGACCGCGTCTGCGGACAGGGTCGATCTCAGCTTTTCCCCCTATCCGGGCAAAAACGGGGCCGACACCGGCACCGCGACGATGAGCTTCGGCGATTTTCTCGACATGATTAATCCGCTGCAGCACATTCCCGTCATCAGTT
>JAJZFS010000068.1 GCA_021805245.1 Pseudomonadota bacterium
GGGGATCAGATATTCCGGCCCGAACTGCAGCGGCACGTCGCCGTAGACGGCGGCGACCTCCGCCGTGGCCTCGGCCATGGTGAGCTTGGAGAGCGCCTTCACGCAGGCGATCTTCATTTTTTCGTTGATGCCCGTCGCGCCGACGTCGAGCGCGCCGCGGAAGATGAACGGGAAGCACAAGGCGTTGTTGACCTGATTGGGATAGTCCGAGCGGCCGGTGCAGATAATGGCATCGGGCCGCGCCGCGTGGGCTTCCTCGGGCATAATCTCCGGCGTCGGGTTGGCGAGGGCCATGATCAGCGGCGCCTTGCCCATCGATTTCAGCATCGCGGGGGTCAGAACGCGCGGGGCGGAGAGGCCGAGGAACACGTCCGCGCCCTTAATCGCCTCTTTAAGCGTGCGGAACTTGGTTTCCTGCGCGAAGGGCTTTTTGACTTCGTCCATCTCCTCGTTGCGGCCTTTGTGGACGACGCCGTGCAGATCGGTGAGGAGGATATTCTTCTTAGGCACGCCCATCTCGACCAGCAGAGAAACGCAGGCCATCGCGGCCGCGCCCGCTCCGGCGGTAACGATCTTCACAACCTTGATGTCACGGCCGGACCAGGTGAGCCAGTTCAAAAACGCCGTGGCGACGATGATGGCGGTGCCGTGCTGGTCGTCGTGGAAGACGGGGATTTTCATGCGCTCTTTCAAACGGCGCTCGACCTCGAAGCATTCGGGCGATTTGATGTCTTCGAGGTTGATGGCGCCGAAGCTCGGCTCCAGCGACGCGATGATGTCGACCAGCTTGTCGACGTTTGTTTCGTCAATTTCGATGTCGATGGCGTCGATGCCGGAGAACTTCTTGAACAGCACGGACTTGCCTTCCATCACCGGCTTGGCGGCGAGCGGGCCGATGTTGCCGAGGCCGAGCACGGCGGTGCCGTTGGTAATGACGGCGACAAGGTTGCCGCGCGCGGTGTAGAGGCTGGCGGTGCTGGGATCGGCGACAATCTCCTCGCAGGGCGCGGCGACGCCGGGCGAATAGGCCAGCGCGAGATCGCGCTGCGTCATCAAGGCCTTGGTCGGCGTGATCGATATTTTGCCGGGACCGTTCGGCTCCCGGTGATACGCCAGCGCGTCGTTATACAGTGTATCTTTCTTCATGGCCTTCCCCCGAAGTCCAAATAAAATGCCCCGACTATCAGACTACCTTTTTTTGCGGCTAAATGCTTGACATTTTTGGCGGTTATGACTTTCGGGCTTTTGTTCCCGATAAGAGCGTTTTTGCTGCGCCGCACCATCGTTTCTTTTGCGATAATAACATATAAAAGACATGAAATGATATAAAAACGATTTTATTTGCAATAAAAAGTCTGTCGCTAGGCTCATATTGGATATAGAATTACGCTCACTATTCATATAACAACGCCAGTAGAGGCTTTCGGTCGGGTAAAGGGTGCAATGAGCAAAAAAGCGGATAAAGATATATATCCCCTTTACGAGGCCGGAGAGCGCGGCCTGAAGGCTTACTTCAATTTGCTCGCGGCGACGGTTTCCGTGCAGGCGCAGATGCTCGAGGCGTTCGCCCCCGCCACCCTGCTGCCGGAAATCTACAAAGACACGGCGAAAAAGCTCGAGGCCACATCCGGCGTTCTGGAGCAACTCGGCAAGGATTATCCCAAACCGGCCTTTGCCATCAAAGAGACTGTCATCGACGGCAAGACGGCCGATGTGACGGAAGAAAGGGTGCTGAAGAAAGACTTCTGCGACGTTTTGCACTTCAAGCGCGACACCACTCGCAACGATCCGAAGGTTTTGATCGTCGCGGCGATGTCCGGCCACCATGCGACACAGTTCCGCGACACTATCACGGCCTTGCTGCCGAACCATGACGTTTATATCGTCGCCTGGAAGAACGCGCGCGATGTGCCGCTCGCCAAAGGCGATTTCGGGTTTGACGATTATGTGACGCATGTCGAGGCCGCCATTCAGGCCGTGGGGCCGGATACGCATGTCATGGCCGTGAGCCAGTCGACTGTGCCGGTGCTGGCGGCGGCGGCGTTGCTGGCGGCGAAAAAATCGCCCGTCAAGCCGCTCTCCATGACGCTGATGGGCGGGCCGATCGACACGCGCGCCGCGAAAACCTCCGTCACCGAATTCGTCAAAGGCAAAGACGTCCAGTGGTTCGCCGATCACCTCATCGTCGAAGTGCCGAAAAATTATGCGGGGGCGGGCCGCGCGGTATATCCGGGCTTTTTGCAGCTCGCGGGGCTGCTCGCCGCCAACCCCGAGGCGCATATCCGCGCCTATAGCGATCTCTTCAACTCCTTAAGCAAAGGCGACAAGAAGAAGGCCGGGGAGATCAAGGAATTTTACAACGAATATCTTTCGGTCTGCGACCTGACGGAGAAATTCTATCTCGATACCATCTCCAAAGTCTTCCTCAAGCAGGAACTGGCCGACGGCACGATGCAGGTGAACGGGGAAAAAGTCGCGCCGGAAAAAATCACCAAAACCGTGCTGATGACGGTGGAAGGCACCAAGGACAATATCGTCTCCCCCGGGCAGACCCGCGCCGCGCACGACCTTTGCAAAGGGCTCGACGCCGATAGCCATTATCATCTTCTGCAGAAGGACGCCGACCATTATGGCCTGTTCAGCGGAAAAATCTGGCGTGAGGAGATCATGCCGCGCGTGGCGCACATGATCCGCGAGAGCGCGGCGCAGCAGGGCGTCAAATACGACCCGATGCAAGGAACAACCGCGGCGAAAAAATGGACGCCGCCGCAAACCAAAAAATCACGAAACCCGAAACCGCCCCGCACTTAAAGGCGGCGCCGCATCCTGCGCCGCGTGCGCTCTTTCCCAGTCGACCATGTAGTCGCGCGTCAGCGGCAGGGCGTTGAGGCCTTTGGTGAACTGTACCTGATAGACGCCGGTGCCGAGGTAGAGGAATTCCATCTCCGCCATTTGCAGATAAAATTCCCACATGCGGCAGAAGCGCTCGTCATAGAGTGCGGCGGCTTTCTCGCGGTTGGACTGAAAGCGTTTGTGCCAGTCGCGTAAAGTGTAGGCGTAGTGCATCCGCAACACTTCGATATCGGTCATAAACAGCCCCGCTTTTTCCAGCACCGGCGCGATTTCAGACAGGGCGGGGGAATAGCCGCCGGGGAAGATGTATTTGCGCAGCCACGGATTTGTGGTGCAGGGGCCGTCGAGGCTGCCGATGAAGTGAAACAGGCTGACGCCCTGCGGGGTGAGGAGATCTTTGACTTTGGTGAAGACCTGTTTATAAAAGCCGACACCGACGTGCTCGAGCATGCCGACGGAGACGATGCGGTCGAATTGCCCTTCCATTTCGCGGACGTCTTTGAGGATAAAGCGCACTTTGTCCTGCAGGCCTTCTTTTTCCACGCGCGCGGCCGCCCATTTTTGCTGTTCGCTCGAAAGCGTGACGCCGGTCACATCCGCGCCGGTTTCTTTGGCGAGATAAATCGCCAGCGCGCCCCAGCCGCAGCCGACGTCCAGCACCTTCATGCCCGGTTCCACACGCAGTTTCGAGGCGAGGTGGCGGAGTTTGTCCTGTTGCGCGAGGTCAAGGTCGTTGGCGGGGTCTGTGTAATAGGCACAGCTATAGATCATCTCTTTGTCGAGAAAGAGTTCATAGAGCTTGTCGGAGATGTTGTAGTGCGGCGCGACGTTCTCCGTTGCGCGGCCGACGGGGTTGTATTGTTGTATGCGTTGCAGAAGGGGCGTGAATGTGTCGGCGATTTTTTTGAGCGCGGAGGGGTTCGCTTCCAGTACGGCGAGGTTGGTGGCCATCAGCGTCATGAAGTCGTTAAGCGTGCCTTCCTCAATGACGAGCGTGCGGTTCATGTAGGCTTCGCCGATATAAAATTCCGGATTGAAGAAAAGTTGGTGGTACAGAGATTTGTCGGTGAGCCTGATGACCGATTTAGGCTTTTGTCCTGTGTGGCCGAAGCTGTGGCGCTTGCCGTTTGCGTCGATAACGGCAAGATCGCCGGACTTTACCAGATACCGCAGCAGATACGACCACAACATAAAAAAGCTCCCCTACCAGTTTGAAAGCACGGTTTTAGGACAGAACGGCGTGTGTGGCAACCGCCTGTCCCTTTGTTTCGGACCAACCCTATATTAATTGGCAAAACGGGTGGGGTTCTTCAGTTTCGCTTCATATAGGAATGATAATTGAAAGGACGATGCTGATTTTTCATATATTATGAAAATAAAAATCCACTATGACTACATTAGTGGCTTCTTATTTTGTGAAAATAAGCCTATAGATTATGCGTAATAAAATAGGGACACTAAGGTATCACTACATGATCCACGTTTACTGCGATTTTGACGGCACGATCACGACGCGTGACGCGACCGACTTCGTGCTGGAGCGTCTCGCCTCGCCGGGCTGGCTGGAGCTGGAGGCGCAATGGCAGCGCGGCGAGATGGGCTCGGCGGACTGCATGCGCCGGCAGATCGCGCTGCTGCGCGCGACGCGGCAGGATCTTGACCGCGTGTTGGACGAGGTGGATATCGACGAAGGCTTCTCGGAGTTCGCTTCCTTCTGCGACTATTCGAGCATCCCCGTGACGATCATCAGCGACGGCGTCGATTACTTCATCCACCGCATTCTCGGCCGCCGCAAGCTAGACGTTTTTCGCGTCATCGCCAACCGGCTGACCATCACGTCCGATAACGCCTATCAACTGGCGTCGCCGTGGCGCGCGCCTGCCTGCGCCGCGGGCGCGGGTGTCTGCAAGTGCCGCGAAGTCGAAAAAGAAACCGCGCACCGTGTTTATGTGGGCGACGGCCGCTCGGACTTCTGCGTGTCTACGACGCCGGAGACGGTCTTCGCCAAGGGCAAACTTGCCGCGCACTGCGAGGCGATGAACACGCCCTACAAGCCTTACAAAAACTTCTACGACGTCACCGCCGGCCTCGAGCTCCTGCTGCAGGAGACCTATACGCCCGAGCCTATAAAAATAGTTTAAATAAAGGAAAAATAATGACCCAAGCGCTCAAAAAAGACCTGCCGGAAACGCCGGATTTCTCCGAAGATAACCTGCGCGCACTGGAGGCAAAATACTGCTCGTACGGCGATACCGTGCATTACATGGAAAAGCCGAAGTTCTTCGAGACCTGCGAAGGATCCTATCTCTATGACGCGGCGGGCACGCCGTTTCTCGATCTGCAGATGTGGTATTCCGCCGTCAACTTCGGCTACCGCAACCCGCGCTTGAACGCCGTCGCGCACCGCCAGCTCGACACGCTGCCGCAGGTCGCCTCGCAATACCTGCACCGCGAAAAGGTGGAGCTGGCGGCGCTGATCGCCGAGGACGCCGAGCGCAAGTTCGGCACGAAGGGCCGCGTGCATTTCAACGTCGGCGGCTCGCAGGCGATCGAAGACTCGCTGAAGCTGGTGCGCAACTTCACTGGCGGCAAGAGCCTGATGTTCGCGTTCGAGGGCGGATACCACGGTCGCACGCTCGGCGCGTCCGCAATCACCTCCAGCTACCGTTACCGCCGCCGCTACGGGCATTTCGGCGAGCGCGCGCAGTTCATCGAGTTCCCCTACCACTTCCGCGGCCCGAAGGGCATGAGCAAGGAAGAATACGGCCATTATTGCGTGCAGAAGTTCGCGCGCCTGTTTGAGACGGAATATAACGGCGTCTACGACTTCAAAGCGAAGAAGGCCGAATACGCCGCTTTCTACGTCGAGCCCATTCAAGGCACCGGCGGCTACGTCATTCCGCCGCTGAACTTCTTCTCCGAGCTGAAAAAGGTTCTCGACCAATACGGCATTCTGCTGGTGGTCGACGAGATCCAGATGGGCGTCTACCGCACCGGCAAGCTGTGGTCGATCGAGCATTTCAACGTCAAGCCGGACGTCATCGTCTTCGGCAAGGCAATCACCAACGGCCTCAATCCGCTCTCCGGCCTGTGGGCGCGCGAGGAGATGATCAACCCGACGATCTTCCCGCCCGGCTCGACCCATTCCACTTTCGCCAGCAATCCGATGGGCACGGCGGTCGCGCTCGAAACCATGAAGATGCTGGAAGAAGAGGATTTCGAAACCCAGGTCGCGCAAAAGGGTGCGCGCTTCCTCGATGGCATCAAGGAACTCGAGAAGAAGCACACCATCGTCGGCGACGTCGACGGCCTCGGCCTCGCGCTGCGCATCGAGATCTGCAAAAAGGACGGCTTCACGCCCGACAAGGAAATGATGGACTGGATCGCCGAAGAGGGTATGAAAGCCGACATGGAAGTGAACGGCAAAAAATACGGGCTCGTGCTCGATGTTGGCGGCTATTATAAAAACGTCATCACGCTGGCGCCGGCGCTGACCATCTCGAACGACGAGATCGACCTCGCGCTCCGCCTGCTCGACGAGCTTTTCACCCGCGCGGAAAAAAGATAACCGCCCGTGCGTGACAACGTGACCCAGGACCATAGCTTCTACATGCAGGGCGCCGGCGAAAAAGGCGTTCTGCTGGTGCATGGCCTGACGGGCACGCCGTCAGAAATGCGCTTCGTCGGCAAGCATCTCAACAAGATGGGCTTCACGGTCTACGCGCCGACCTTGGCGGGGCATTGCCTTGACGAAAAGGCGCTGACGCGAACGCGTTACGAAGACTGGATGGACAGTTTGAAAACGGCGCTGGCGACGTTCAAAACGCGCGTCGGCAGCGTTTCCGCGGCGGGAATTTGCGTCGGCGGCGCTCTGGCGCTCTATCTAGCGCACCAGGAAAAGGGCGTGATCGACAAGGTTGCCATCTATGCGCCCGCTTTCGATTACGACGGGTGGAACCAGCCACGCTGGTCGCGGGCGGCGCGGGTGTTCAAGGATGTTTTGATCCATGTGCCTGCCATGCGCAACACGCGCTTTCAGGAGACGCATCCCTTCGGCGTCAAGGACGACCGCATCCGCCGCTTCATTGAAAACCCCGCGAACCTCGACGGCGCGCTGCCCTATTTTCCCGCGCAGGCGCTCTATCAGAATTACCGCCTCAATGACGCTTTGAAAAAGGCCCTGCCGGAGATCACCGTGCCGACCTTATTGCTCCATGCCAAGGACGATGACGTGAGCCACCCGCGCAATTCCCGCGCCATCCAGAAGCGCCATGGCGGGGTGTGCGAGATCGTCATGCTCGAAGACAGCTACCACATGATCCATGTCGACCGCGAGCGGCACAAGGTCGCGGAACTGACCGGCGCATTCTTTAAGGCCTGACATTCAGCAAAAACGCGTTTTCAGACAAGGTCTCCAGTCCGCGTTCTAAAAAGTGCGGGTTGGCTTCAAGCGCATCCTGCTGCGTGAGCGAACGAATATCCGCACGGGCGCCGTAAAGCCGCTCCACCTCCGCCGCGTCGACGGAAAAAGGCGGGCCGTTCATCTGCCCTTCCGGATAGGAGAGCGTGACCAGCAAGATGGGCGTGCCCACGGGCAGAATATCCATCAGGTGCTCGGCGTATTTGTCGCGCATCTCCGGCGGCAGGGCGATTAGCGCGGCGCGGTCGTAAACCGCGGCCACGTTTTTCACATCTTCTTTTGTAAGGTCGAAAAAGTCACCCTGAAGGATGTTGAAGCCGTCCGCCGCATGGGCTATAAACGCGCTGTGTTTTTCCCGCGTGGCTTTGAGATTGTTCTCGCGGAAAAAATCTGCCACCGCGATCTCGCTGAGTTCCACGCCCAAGACGCTATGACCGTTCTCTTGCAGCCACAGCATGTCGCGGCTTTTGCCGCAGAGGGGAACAAGCACTTCGCCGCTTTTGCAATCCGTTTCGCGCCAGAATCTCTCGAGATAACGGTTGACCTCGCTTTGGTGAAAGCCTGTTTCCTGTTTTTGCCAACGTTCGAGCCAGAATGCTTTTTCCATGCGACCTTTTTCCCGGATTCAATGTCTGCCGAGAAATATAGCGCAGGAAGAGGTTCGTGCAAAGGATTGTAACATCAGGAAGTTACGTTTTATTAAAGATATGGGTCTATACTTATGGAGTATGAAAAAATGCCAATCCGGAGGGAAAATTCAATGACATCTTATGTCGGAAAAAGCGCTTTGATGCTGGGGGTCGCGGTTAGCGGCCTGCTGTTCTTTCAACCGGTTGCCGCCCACGCAGATAGCGCGGCGGCGAATAGCGCGGCGGGGATTATCTGGCAGGCGGGAAACGATATTCTCCAGCAGCAGGTCAATAACGCCACGCAGGGCAATTACGGGCGCTATCACCGCAGACACGGGCGCGACGATCGCGGCTACGAGCGCAGGGGCGACGACGACCATGGCGCGGACCGTGGCGACGATCGCGGTGATCAAGGCGGCGACGATCGCGGCGGCGGCGATGATGACGGCGGTCACGGCGGCGGCGACGACTGATTAGATTTCTTTTAATGCAGAGAGCAACTGCGTGTTTTCGTCTTCCAGTCCGACGGTGATGCGCAGGCAGTGCGGCAGGCCATATCCGGAGGTCGGTGTGACGAGAATATTGCGCGCGGCCAGCCCTTCGCGGATTTCATCGGCGTGGCTCCCGCAATCGACCAGCAAAAAGTTCGCGGCGCTGGGGTAAACTCTCAATCCCGCCTTTTGCAAACTTGCGGCAAGCGCTTCTCTCTCTGCGATATTAAAGACGCGCGATTTCACAACGAAGTCCTGATCAGCCAGCGCGGCGATCCCCGTTTCCTGCGCCGCGACGCTGGTATTGAAAGGCCCGCGCACGCGGTTGAGGACGTCCGCCACCTCTTGCGGGCAATACCCCCAGCCGAGCCGCAATCCGGCAAGGCCATAGGCTTTCGAAAACGTGCGCAGCATCACGGTGTTGGGCGTGGCATCGACAAGCGCGCGGCCGTCGCCATAGTCTTTATCCTCGACATATTCCGCATAAGCCGCGTCCACCACCAGCAAAACATGCTCCGGCAGTTTCCCGCGCAAATATTGCAGTTCGCCCGCGGAGAGCAGGCTGCCCGTCGGGTTGTTGGGGTTGGCGATGAACATGATCTTGGTTTTCGGTGTGACAGAGGAAAGCAATGCATCCACATCGGCGCAAAGATTTCTCTCCGCCGCAGCGACGGGCGTCGCGCCCGCGGCTTTCGCGTAGAGGCGGTACATCACGAAACCGTGCGCGCTGTAAACCACTTCGTCCCCTGCGCCCGCGTAAGCGCGGGTAATGATCGAGATCAGTTCGTCCGCGCCCGCGCCGCAGACGATGCGGCTTGCGTCCATACCGTGCAAGCCGGCCAATGCCGTGCGGAGTTTTACCGCGCCGCCGTCAGGATAGCGGTGCAACTGGTTTTGCGCCGCTATATAGGCCGCGCGCGCTTTTTCACTGCAGCCAAGCGGGTTCTCGTTGGCATTGAGACAGACCGGATGCAGCGAGCCTGCGGTGACGGTGTAAGGTTTGATCTCCAGGATGCCGGCGCGCGGTTGTGGCAAAGACATGGCGTTTCTCTTTTTATAGTATGGTATTTCATCATAATGAAGACGTAAAGCGCCTTACAGGCGATAAAAACTTCAATTATTGATATAGGTCAAGAGAAGGACTTGATCGCGCCATATAGTGGCTTTAAGCTGACATAATAAGTTGCGGTGATCATGGAGCGCGCATGGCGAAAAAGAACATCAATACAGGCGAAACGCTGCTGCATGCGCTGAAAGACGCGGGCGCGACGGCGCTGTTCGGCCTTCCCGGCGATTATATTCTGCCGTTTTTCGACGTCGCGGCGGCCTGCGACGTTCTGCCGATCTATATGCTGAGCCACGAGCCGTCGGTCGGCTATGCTGCAGACGCGGCGGCGCGCTACGGCGGCAGCATCGGCGTGGCAGTGGTGACCTACGGCGCGGGCGCGCTCAACATGATGAACGCCGTCGCCTGCGCCTGGGCGGAAAAATCGCCGCTGGTGGTAATCTCCGGCGCGCCGGGCAAACGCGAATTCGAAGGCGGCCTGCTGCTGCATCACCAGCTCCTGCATTCCAAAAGCCAACTCAACATGTTTAAAGAAGTTACCTGCGCGCAGGCCGTCCTCGATAATCCGAAGACCGCGGCGCAGGAGATCGCCCGCGTGCTTGCCGAATGCAAGCGCTGCTCGCGTCCCGTTTATATCGAACTGCCGCGTGATGTGGTGACGCTGCCCTGCAAACCCGCCAAGCCTCTGAAGGTAAAACCGCCGAGCGTCCGCGCGGCGCGCTCCATCGCCCGCCTGATCGCCCGCAAATTGAAGCATGCGCGGCATCCCGCCATTCTCGCGGGTGTCGAGGTGCGGCGTTTCGGGCTGGAAGAAAAAGTCTCCGCGCTGGCGGCAAAAACCGGCATCCCGCTTGCCACGACGCTGATGGGCAAGGGGATGTTCACGCATGTGGACTCGCCCAGCCTCGGCACCTACATGGGCGCGGCGGGAGATGATGACATCCGCAAGGTGGTGGAAGGTGCGGACGCGCTGGTCATTCTCGGCGCGATCCTCAGTGATACCAACTTCGGAACAGCGGGGAAGACAATCACGACCCCGGATGCAATTTACATCAACGAAGATGCGCTGGTTGTCGGCGGCCGGAAAAGGACGCCGGTGGATCTGGGCCTGTTGCTCGACGCGCTGATGGAGATACTGCCGCCGCAAACGGAGAAGCGTCCGCTGCTGTTTTCCTGCATGCGCACCGCGGCGCCTGTGACACCGCCGGTGTTCTCCGACGCGCCGCTGACGGCGGACCACGTCATGGATGCATTGCGTTTTCTCCCCAAGCAGGCGGCGGACATGCCGGTGACCGCCGATATGGGCGATTGCCTGTTTATCTCGGCAGGCATTCCCGACGTGCCGTTTCTCGCCTCGGTTTATTATGCGACGATGGGGTTTGGCGTGCCTGCCGCGCTCGGGGTGCAGGCGGCGACGCACGCGCGGGCGCTGGTCGTGACCGGTGACGGCGGCTTCCAGATGACCGGATGGGAGTTGCTGAATTGCAAGCTGAACGGGCTTGACCCTGTCGTGCTGGTTTTGAACAATAGCGGCTGGGGCATGTTGAAACGCTTTTCCGGCAACACGGATTATATTTCGCGCGGCGTCTTCTCCTATGCCGCACTGGCCGAAACGCTCGGCGGCACGGGCTATGTGGCGACGACGGGCAAGGAGCTGAAACTCGCGCTCGAAACGGCGCTGCAGCGGCGCGGCAAATTCCAGCTGGTCGAGGCGGTCTTGTCGCAAAACGAGGTTTCCGCGGCGCTCAAAAAATACGTCGCCGTCTTCCGCAAGAACAAGCTGGCCGCGGCGAAAAAGCGCGCTTAAACGATTTTAAGCGGCTTTGTCCCGCGTGCGGTGACGCGCCCGAGGCGGTAGGCGGCGGGCATCTTTTTCATGTAAGCGTCGGCTGCGGCTTCTGGCAGCGCGATCAATAGACCGCCGGAGGTTTGCGGATCGTACAATAAATCATCCACCTCCGACGCGCCTTCGACGCAGGACGCAACGAAGTCGCGGTTGTTGCCGAGCCCGCCGGAGAGCGCGCCCGCACGGGCATATTCCAGCGCGCCGTCGAGGAAGCGCACGTCATTTGCCGCGATCTCCAGCGTCACGTTCGAGGCCAGCGCCATTTCGCGCGCATGGCCGAGCAGGCCGAACCCTGTCACGTCCGTCACGCCGTGAACGTCAAGCCCGTCCATCGCTTCGGCAGCGGCGCGGTTGAGGGTGAGCATCGATTGCATCGCGCCTTCCACATGCTCCTGCTTGGCGATGCCCTTTTTCAGCGCGGAGGAAATCACGCCCGTGCCGATCTTTTTAGTAAGCAGCAGTACGTCGCCTTCCTTCGCGCCCGCGTTTGACTTGACGCGGTCGGGATGGATCAGGCCGGTGACGGCATACCCAAATTTCACTTCCGGATCGTTGATGCTGTGTCCGCCAAGCACGGAGACGCCCGATTCTTTGAGCTTGTCCGCGCCGCCGGCCATGATTTTTCCCAGCACGTCTTCGTCCTCGCCCGCTGGCCAGCCGAGGATCGAGAGCGCGGAAATCGCCCGCCCGCCCATGGCGTAAACGTCGCTCACCGCGTTGGCGGCGGCAATCGCGCCGAAGGTATAAGGATCGTCGACCACGGGGGTGAAGAAATCCACCGTCTGCACAAGCGCGAGGTCGGGCGCGATTTTATAGATGCCCGCGTCGTCTGCCGTATCGTAGCCGATCAAAACATTTTCGTTTTCCCAGCGCGGCAGGTTCTTCAGCGCGCGGTCGAGAATCTTCGGGCTGAGCTTGGCGGCGCATCCGCCGGCGCGGGTTTTGGCGGTGAGTTTCGGCGCTGCTTTTTCAAGAGCGGTCATGGGCTTTATTCTCCTTGGGAAAAGTCAGCCCATCCTTATCACAGCTTTTGGCAAAAGGCCAGTACCCCCGCGGCATCGCCCTTGAAAGACGGTCCATTTTCCTTGTTTTTCATCTGGTGGGCGTACATCGGGTCGTAATAGTGGGTCAGAAGGTCACCGATCCACCTGCGGTGGAGCGAAGGGTCGCTATTTTCCCCCTGCACTTTGAGCGCGGCGTCGAGCGCGGCGGAGATATCTTGGTACCTTTGCGGCCCGAGCCGCTTGCGGATGCGATAAAGACTCTGGCGCAAAAAATCTGCGAATAGAGCGAAGCCTTCATCGCCGTAGACGGCCTGATATTCGGCGCTCAGGTCGGTCACGTAATCCTTCTGTACGGCGGAGATGCGGTTTTCCATCGTGTCTTGCAGCTCCACCGTTTTCGCTGCCGCCATTTTTTCCAATAGCGCTTGCGGCAGCGCGCAGCGCCCGACAAGGCGGCTCTCGTCTTCGATGAACAGCGGTCCGTCCTCCGCATCGAGCTGCAACAGGCGGATGGCGAGCGCGTTTTCAAAGTCGATCTGCGACGGTTGCCCGCCGATGCGCCGGCCGAAGCTCGAGCCGTGGTGGTTGGCGAAACCTTCGAGATCGACGGCGCGGGAGAGCTGGTTCAATACGGCGGTTTTGCCCGTACCGGTATGCCCGCTGATGACGACGAAATCGCGCTTTTCGACGATGTCTTCCAGCGTGTCGATGAGAAAGTGCCGCATTGCCTTGTAGCCGCCGCGCACACGCGGATAAGCGATGCCCGCCTCCGCCAGCCATTGCTGCGTGATTTGCGAGCGCAGGCCGCCGCGAAAGCAAAAGAGATAGCCGTTTGGATTGTTCTGCGCAAAATCGCGCCACGCCGCCACGCGCGCGTCCTTCTTCCCGCCGTTGACAAGTTGGTGGCCGAGGGCGATCGCCGCCTGCTGGCCTTCCTGCACGTAGGCTGTGCCGACGGCGGCGCGTTCCTCGTCGTTGAGCAACGGAATGTTGACCGCATGCGGGAACGCGCCTTTGGCGAACTCTACCGGCGCGCGCACATCGAGCAGCGGGAGGCCCGCGCGGAAAAGGCTCGTGAAATCGTCGGTATCCGGTCGCGTGTCTGCCATGTTCCTCTTTCGTTTATTTAAACGCCTCGCCGGATTGCATGCCCGCCTTTTTGAGGATGGCGGCAAGTGGACAAAATCCGGTAAATGAGGCTTGTAGCATATTCAGCCCGACGAATCCGGTCAAGAGCAGCCAGCCGTTGCCGAAGCGCCACGCCAGCACGGCGGAGGCCAGTGTGACCAGTCCCGCGAATCTCATAACAGCTTTGTCGATATTCATGATTGTTTCTCCTTTTGGTTGGGGGTGCAGGGTTTGCCGTCGTCGCGCAGCACGATGTAAATCGCAGGAATGACGAGGACGGTCAAAATGGTCGAGGAGGCGAGGCCGAACAGCAGAGAGATCGCCAGCCCCTGAAAGATAGGGTCGGAGATAATCGTCACGGCGCCGATCATCGCCGCGATAGCCGTCAGCAGGATGGGGCGAAAGCGCACCGCGCCCGCCTCCAGCAATACATCGCGCAACGGGCGGCCATCAACGTGACGGTGGCGGATGAAATCGACCAGTAAAATGGAATTGCGCACGATAATCCCTGCCAGCGCGATAAAGCCGATCATCGACGTCGCCGTGAAGGCGGCGTGGAACAGCCAGTGGCCGAAGATGATGCCGATAAAAGTTAGCGGCACAGGCGTGAGGATGACCAGCGGCAGTTTAAAACTCTTGAACTGCGCGACCACCAGCACGTAAATCCCGAGCAGCGCGACGGCGAAGGCGATCCCCATGTCGCGGAAGGTGACGTAGGTGATTTCCCACTCGCCGTCCCACAGGAGCGTGGCGTGCGCTTCGTTCATCGGCGCGCCGTGATATTTTATGACGGGTTCGGGCAGGTTGCCCCAGTCGGTTTTGGCGATGATTTTATCGACGTCAAGCATGGCATAGACAGGAGCTTCGAATTGCCCCGCCAGTGCCGCCGTGACCATAT
>JAJZFS010000014.1 GCA_021805245.1 Pseudomonadota bacterium
GGAAATGGCGGCGATGGAAGACTTCCTGCTCGGCGTGACCTCCAAAGGCTTCGGTAAGCGCACGTCGGCGTACGAATACCGTACGGCCGGCCGCGGCGGTTCCGGCATCTGGAACATGAAGCTCGGCAAGCGCAACGGTGAAATGGTCGGCACGTTCAAGGTGCTCGACAGCGACGAGGTCATGCTTGTCACCGACGGCGGGCAGATCATCCGCATGCCGGTCAAAGACGTGCGTTTCGTCGGCCGCCAGACGCAGGGCGTCACCCTCTTCCGCATCGAGGACGGCGAGGAAGTCGTCTCCGCCGCGATCATCAGAGACGACGAACATGACGAAGAATAAGAAGACGGTTGCCGCAAAGCCGCTGATCGGCGTCTATCCCGGCACGTTCGACCCCGTGACGCTGGGACATCTCGACATTATCGAGCGCGCAATGAAGATTGTCGATCACCTTGTCGTCGCCATTGCCGACAGCCCAGCCAAAGGACCGCTTTTCACCATTAAAAAGCGAGTCGAGCTGATGAAAACGGATGTCGCCAACAACCGCAAGCTCAAGGGAAAATCCATCGAAGTCGTGGCATTCGACGAATTGCTGATGGACTTCGTTCAAAGCGTGAACGGGCGCGTGATCGTCCGCGGGTTGCGCGCCGTCTCCGATTTCGAATACGAATTCCAGATGGCGGGCATGAACTCCTATCTGAACGACGACATCGAAACCATGTTCCTAATGGCGCAGGACAAGCACCAGTTCATTTCATCACGCTTCGTGAAGGAAATCGGCCGTCTGGGCGGCGATATTACGCACTTTGTCACGCCGAACGTGGCAAAAGAGATGAAAAAGAAGTTCGGCCTGTAACTCCCGGGAAGGTTTATGAGGGCGGTGACTGTGCGGCTGGCTTTTCCGCCGCGATGCCCGGTGCATTCAGCCGGTCCAGAATATCGCTGATCGGATGGTCTTCCTTCTTGAGCAGCAAAACATGTTTCTCGCGCTTTTTCAGCGTGGGCGGCGGAGGAAGATGCTTGCCGACGTACGTCTGCAAGGCCTTGCCGTCGCTGACGGCATAGTCCGGGTCTTTCGACGACCGCGTGATGGTCAGCGCGGGGAAGTCTTTCTGTTTCAGCAGTTGCAGGCTGCCGGAGAGCGCATAACTGCGCAGCGCGATACTGGCCGTGCCTGTCAGGCTCATCCTGGCCGTTGTGTTGTCCGCTGTCAGGCTTGTGATGCTGATTTTTCCGTGATCGATTTTGAATTTTCCCTGTACGTTTTTAAAGACCGACGCGCCGTCGTGATGAACCGCATCGCTGACCAACGTTGCAAGATCGGCAGGCATTTTCTTGAGCTTATGCAACCGTTCAGGAAGGCGCGTGGCATTGAAATCATCGACGGTCAGCTTGTCTGCCTGCAGGGAAATGTCCCCGTTTGCGCTTTGCAACGTATTGTCGGCGGTGGAGAGGTCAAAGTCTATGTCGCCACTGCCGATTGCAAAACCTTTGAGCCCGAGCTGCTCCTGCAGAGCGGGTAAATGCGCTTTTTTGACGCTGCCTTTGAAGGTCGCGGCCCATATTTCGGGATTAGCCCCTGCCGTAAAATCAAGTCTGCCTTTCAGCGCGCCGCTCCACAGCTCGCCGGTCAGGTTGAGGATAGAGACGGTCAGCGGCTTCGGCGCATTCAGGGCAAAGGACGCATGGCCGATGGTCTGGCCTTGCAGGGTGAGCGCATCCGCCTGCCCTGCGGCCGTATAGCTGTAGTCCCCTTCCGGCGTTTGCATCACGGTGCCTTTGAGGGAGAAATTCCTGCCCGTCAGCGGCGGCAGCGCGGCGCCGAGGCTCTTGGCGATCTTTGGTGCATCGGCGGCTTTCAGGGCGTAAGTAATATCCACGCCGGAAGCCGGCGCCAGATTTGCCACACGTCCCGTCATGCTGAAGGTATCATCGCTTCCGGAAAGATCGCCGTCGAATTTCCTGATCTTCAGGCCGTTGGCACCGGTTGTGGCGTCAAACGTGATGCCGGTGAGCGAGAGACCGTTTGTTGTAAAGTTATCCGCCGTCAATTGCAGGGTGGCTTGCGATCCCATGAGGAATTTTTGAAAGGCCTCGGGGAATTCGGCGCTGTCCCAGCCGTCCAGATGCAACATGGCAGTGAAATTCGGTTGTTTCGTTGTGCGGGCTACATTGAGGACGCCGGAAATCTTTCCGGTTTTCCCGAGGGTCGCGTCTATATCGTAAAAGCTGATTTTATCGGGCGATATTTGCAGGCTGCTGCTCATCTGCATTTTTTTGAACGGCGCGTTTTCGCCGCCCAGTATGCTGAAAGAGTTCGTGGACGCGGGCGCAAACGCATCCACCATTTTTCCAAGATCGTCCGTCGTGATATGAAGATGCGTATAGACAGCGCTGTCCGCATCCGGCATCACGGTGCCTGAAAATGTGATATCGCTATGTCCGGCCAGCGTGACCTGCGCCGATCTGATCTGCCAGTTTTTATTTTCCGTGAAGGCCGAAATATCGGCCGTGGCCAGTTTTTTCCCGTCCCACAGGATGTTTTTGCCTTTGAGACGGAGGTTGATTTTATAGCCGTCCGGAATGGCGAGGTAGGCGTTGGCATATTGGCCGGTAACGGTCAGGTCGTCCGCGGAAAGGTTGGCCTGCACATCGCGGATGCCGCGATGCGGCACTTTCACGGAAACCGTTCCGCGCAAGTGGCTGTCCTGACCGAAGCGCGCATCTATATCCTTCAGGGTGAAACGGTCTCCTTTAAGGGTCATGGCGCCGGTCATGCTGACGTCCGTCTCCCAGAAATCAAGCGCGTTTAATTCAGGAATATCGGCAAGGCTCGACAGGCTGCCGTTGGACAGCGACAGTTTGCCCCCGAGGTTTATGCCGCCGTGCAGGCTGATCGTGCCTTTGAGCGTGATTTGCGGCATTTTTTCCACCGGCATGAAGGAAAGTTCGATGGGTGCCGTCATGGTCTGGTCGAAGACGCCGGTATCGATCTCGATGTTCGCATTGGTCTGCTGGTATTCCATGGTGCCGGTCACATGATACGGGCCGAGCAGCGTGTCGGCACTGACGGTCAGGGTCAGGTTATCGAAGGTTTTGTGCGTTCCCGTCAGGACATTGGTGTAATGCAGCGTTCCATCCGTGACGGATATCTGGTTGAGCTGCGTGGCCTTCGCGGTTGTGACGAGATCGTCATCGGAGGGAGAAAAAAATCCGCTCAGGTTCGTCTTGCCGTTATTGTACACCTCTACGTTGAAGACGGGCTGCATGAGGTTGACCGTATTCACCACGATCTGCCCTTGCAGCAACGGCATCAGGTCGACCTGTACGTCAAGCGACTTCAGCTTCATAAGCGGGTTCTTCATCGAGCCGTCGGCATTGGCGACCGTCACGTTCGCCAGTTGGAGTTCGGGCTGCGGAAGGATTTGAAACGAGATGTTGCCGTCCACGCTGATCTTGCGCTGAAAGTAAGGGGAAATCTGCGCCATCAGTGCGGACTTGTGCTTGTTCCAGTTGATGAAGCTGGGCGCGACGAGCCCGGTGATCAGCAGCGCAATCCCGATGAAAAACAAAGTTTTGACAAGACGCGTCATCATATCACGGTCCCCCTTTTACGAATAACGGACAATACGGCGTCGGCGGCTTTCATGCTCGGCGTTTCCGGATCGCCGAGGCCGATCATGATCAGAGCCTCGCGGAACCCGCGCAGTTGTGCGGCGCGCGCTTCCTTGTTGTCCAGCAGTTTAAAGATCTCCTGCGCCATTTTGACCGGTTGGCATTGCTCTTGCAACAATTCCGGCACCAGCGGGCGGCCCAGCAGGATATTCACCAGATTAACGTAAGGCGTTTTGATCAGGCGATGCGCCAGCCATGCCGTCACGGCATTCACGCGGTAGGCGATGACGTGCGGCGTGTCGGTGAGCGCGAGTTCTAGCGAAACGGTGCCAGAGGCCGCCAGCGCCACGGCGCTCGCCGCGAAGCAGTCGAACTTGTCTTCCTCGCTGTCGATGACCAGCGGGTTGATCCCCCTGCCGACGAAGAAATTCTGAATATAGCCCTTCAGGTGCGGCAGCGTCGGGACGACGATGAGCATATCCGGTCGGCTGCGCAGCAGAATGTCGGTCGTCTTGGCGAATTTTTCCAGCAAACGGGAAAGCTCGCTCATCCGGCTGCCAGGCAGAACGCAGAGGATTTTCTGCGCGTCGTTGATCTCGTATTTCTGGCGGAAGCGGTCGCTGTCGCCGCGGCGGGACAGCCTTTCGACGATCGGATGACCGACGAATGTTGCCGAAAGATCATGCTCCTCGAAATAGGGCGGCTCGAACGGCAACAGCGTCAGAATATGGTCGAGAAACCGCGCTACTTTCTTCGCCCGCTCCGGCCGCCACGCCCAGACGCTCGGCGCAACGTAGTGGATGCAGGGAATAGCGCGGGTTTTGGCCTTCACCTTTTTGATGACGCGGAAGCAGAAATCCGGCGAGTCTATGGTGACGACGGCATCTGGTTTGAGGTGCAGGATCGCGGCGGCGGTCTGCCTGATGCGCCCGAGGATTTTGAACAGCCGCGGCAGCACCTCCGCAAGTCCCATGACGGAAAGCTCTTCCATCGGGAAAAGGCTTGTCAGCCCCGCTTCCGCCATGCGGCTGCCGCCCACGCCGGTAAACTCGACGCCTTCGGGATATTTGGCGCGCAACGCGCGCATCATCGCGGCACCGAGAAAATCACCGGAAGACTCGCCGGCAATCACAAATATGCGTAAGGGGGAGCTCATGCCGCGGAGAACCCTGTTACAAAAAGCCCTATTGTGTCCGCGGTTTCTATCACCGTGTCGCGGTCGAGGATCAGCGACGCGCCCGCTTCGACGGCGATGCCCGCGAGGCCCGCCTCATGCGCCAGCCTGACGGTGCGTAGGCCGATGGTCGGCAGATCGAGGCGTTTGTCCTGCTGCGGCTTGCAGCCTTTGACCAGCACGCCGCCCTGCCCTTGTTTGCGCAAGTCTTTGCAGCGCTTTAGTAGTGCATCCGTGCCTTCGACGGCTTCAAGCCCCAGAACGATGCCCTGTTGCACGACCGCCGCCTGACCGATGTCGAGCGCGCCCAAAGCCTTGACGGCCTTGATGCCGTATTGCACATCGGCTTCGTTTTCCGGCGAGGGTTTTTGCGCGGTTAGTACGCCTTCCGGCGTGATCAGCAACGGCTCGATTTCATGCGCACTGGTCAGCTTGAAACCTTCCTTCTCGATCTCCGCCGCCACGGCGCGGAGCAGCGCATCGTCGCCGAGCGCGGCCTTGCCCAGCTGCGCGAAGACCTGCAGTGTACGCAGGTCCGGTTTCATTTCCAGCAGGCCGGGACGCCGGACGGAGCCCGCCAGAACGACCGCATCGACTTGTTCGGATTTCAGGATGGCGATCGCCTCGTTAGTCGCGCCGAGTTTGATGAAACGGTGCGGCATGCCATTGAAGGATTTTTTGTTCGCCTGCCCTTGCAGCGCGAGGACGAAGAAGTCCCTCTGCGCGTTGCGGCAGGCTTCGATAAGCTTCAGGGGCAGGCTTCCACCGCCTGCGATGATTCCAAGGCGTGACATGGTTGATCATCTTATACCTAAGGTATTGCCGTTTAAATGTTTTTATGCAATTTCCGACAAGGGTGCATATTACGGAAAAAATTTATGAAGCCTTGCCCTGCATAACCGAGCGGTCTTCGCGTTCGCGGATAAATTCGACGATGCGCATGACGGATTCGTCGTTGGCAAAGAGATCAGCGGCCTTTGCCGTGCGCTCGGCTAATGTACCGTCGCGGGCCTCAAAAATGGCCTTGAAGGCCTTGAGAAGCGCACGGATCTGCTCTTTGCTGAAGCCGCGGCGCTCGAGGCCGACATAGTTCAATCCGGCCAGATGCGCCCGCTCGCCTTTGACGAGGCCGAAAGGGATGACGTCGTTTTCGACGCCCGACATACCGCCGATCATGGCGTGCGCGCCGATGCGGACGAACTGGTGAACCGCCGAAAGCCCGCCGAGAACGCAATAATCGCCGACGTGGACATGCCCCGCCAGCGTCGCGTTGTTTGCCATGATGACGTTGTTGCCGATGATGCAGTCGTGCGCGACATGCGAGGCCGTCATGAAGAGGCAGTTGCTGCCGATGACCGTTTTCAGCCCGCCGCCGCCCGTGCCGGGGTTCATCGTTACGTGTTCGCGGATTATATTGTTCCTGCCGATGATAAGTTCTGATTTTTCACCCGCGTATTTCAAATCCTGTGGTGCATGGCCGAGAGAGGCAAACGGGAAAACCACCGTTCCCGCGTCGATGGTCGTGTAGCCCGCGACCACGACATGGGATTTCAGCTCCACGCCGTCGCCGAGCTTGGCATTTGCGCTGACAACGCAATAAGGACCGATTTTGACGTTCGCGCCGAGTTCCGCGCCGTCTTCTATGGCGGCTGTTGGATGGATGTTTGCCGTCATGCCGCGCTGTCCATGATCATGGCCGTCACTTGCGCCTCGGCGCACAAATCGTCGCCGACCCGCGCCTCGCAACGGAAACGCCAGACGTTGCGGCGGTTTTGTTCTTTTTTCACGTGGATGTGCAACGTGTCGCCCGGCGTCACCGGTTTGCGGAATTTCGCGCCGTCGATCGCCATGAAGTAAACCAGCTTGCCTTCCAGCGACTCGCCCGCCGAATGAACGACGAGCACGGCGGAGGTTTGCGCCATTGCCTCGATGATCAGCACGCCCGGCATGACCGGCGCGCCGGGGAAATGGCCTTGAAAGAAATTCTCGTTGATCGTGACGTTCTTGAGGCCGGTGGCGCTCTGGTTCGGCACGATATTCATGACCCGGTCAATCAGCAAAAGCGGATAGCGGTGCGGAATCATTTTCATGATCTGCCGGATATCGATAAAGGTATCGCTCATGCCTTGTCTCCTTTTTTGCCTGTCGCCAGTTTGGCCAGCACGGCTGTTTGTTTCATGCTCTGGCGGATCGGCACGGCGGGCGAGCCCATCATTTCCGCGCCATCGGGCACATCGCGCATCAGGCCGGATTGCGCGGCGATCTTCGCGCCAGCGCCGATTTTGATGTGTCCCGCAAGCCCGGCTTGTCCGCCGAGCATGGCGTAATCGCCCACCTGAGTCGAGCCGGAAATGCCGACTTGCGCGACGATCACGCAATATTTGCCGATTTTTACGTTGTGGCCGATCTGCACGAGGTTGTCGATGCGTGTCCCCTGCCCGATCACCGTGTCCGGCCCCGCGCCGCGGTCGATGGTTGTGTTGGCGCCGATCTCGACGTCGGATTCGATGATTACGCGGCCAAGTTGCGGCACGGCGGTGAAGCCCGTGGCGGGGTCGATGGCAAAGCCGAAGCCCTGCCGTCCGATGCAAACGCCTGGGTGCAGGCGGACTTTATTCCCGATCAGCGCGTGGCTAAGTGTGGTGTGCGGGCCGATGTCGCAATCGTCGCCGATCTCGACGCCCTGCCGGATGACGGCATGCGCCTGAATGCGGCAACGGCTGCCTATTTTCACGTGCGGCCCGATGATGACGCCGTCTTCAATCGCGCAATCGGCGCCTATTTTTGCCGAGGCGTCGATCACGGCGGATGCGGCGCGGCGCTCTTTTGGCTTTTCCGGCGGATAGAACATCTGCGCCGCGATTGCATAAGCCTTGTAGGGGTTTTTATGCGTCAGGCAGACGGTTCCGGCGGGCGCGTGAGCCGCCAGTTCCGGCCGCACGAAACAGGCGCCGGCTTTCGTTGCCTTGAAAACGTCGACGTATTTTTTATTGTCGAGAAAGCTGAGATGGTTTTTTTCAGCCGTATCCAGCGGCGCGACGTCCTCCATCATCAGGTCGCCGTGCGACGGGTCGGACAAATCCGATCCCGTCGCTTCGGCAATCCTGCCAAGAGAAAAGGACCCGGCAAGGACAAAAAAACGCCTGTCAGACATTCTTTTCCGCGCCCCGGGGCTTATCTGCTGGGGCTCATGGCATCGACATCCTTGGACGCCTTTTTCCAGTCGACGCTGATACTCTTGACCTTTTTGTTCATCTGATCGATGACGTCTTTGGTCATATCCATATCCGGCATGGACATCATCACCGCCTGGTCCGTGAAAACAGCGGAGTAATGCTTTTCCTTGGCGATATGGGCGACGATTTGAGCGGCGCTGTGACGCAGGCTGTTCATGGCGGTGCTAAAGGCCTGATCAAGGATCTGTCTGCGGTTCTGGACCATTTTCTGGCCCTCGATGACCTTTTCTTCAATGGCTTTCTGCTTGTCTTCAAAAGCGCTTTTTGAAAGCGTGTCTTTTTGCTTTTGCAACTCTTCTTCAGAGGCGCGGAGGCTGTTTTCCGCTTTGGAAATTTCGGCCTGATAGCGTTTCCGTCTGGCGTCCATCTGCTTGAAGATGCTCTTGGCCGCGTCCGTCGACTGGAGAACCTGATTCATGTCGACAACGCCGAAAGTCTGGCCGGATGCCGCCGGCGCGGCGGCCATCGCCGGCATGGAGAACGCCGTCATTGCCGAAAGGCTTATCGCTAAAAGTGTCTTCGTGATCGTTTTCATTTTTATCCTCGTTTGTTGGTGGAGTTGTGGGGGGTTAGAATCTGGTGCCGAAGCTGAAGCGGAACTGCTGGACTTTATCATAGCTCTCTTTCTTGATCGGTCGTGCGATGTCAATGCTCATCGGGCCCATCGGCGAGCGCCACGAGAAGCCTATGCCGGCGGATGCGCGCAGGCTGCTGGAGCCTTGTATGCCCGCGCCCGATTCATCCAGAGACCAGAGGCTACCGAAGTCCGTAAAGGTATGCGCCGATACGCCCAGATCATCCGGCAATCCGGTCGGGAAGTCGAGTTGCACGGTGCCGCGATAGTAGCGGTTGCCGCCCAGAGCGTCTTCGCTGGCGGTATCGCGCGGGCCGATGCCTGAATCCGCGAAGCCGCGCAACGTGTCGCCGCCGACGAAGAAGCGTTCGTTAATACGCACTTTCTTGCCGCTCCAGCCGTGGACATAGCCGGCGTCTCCCAGGAAGCTCAGAACCCATTTGGACGTGATCGGGTAATAGTAAGTTCCGCCCACGTCGAATTTGTAATAGCGCGCATCGCCGCCGGGAACGGCGACGTCCGTCATGAAGTGCGTGATGTAGCCCGATGTGGGTTGGATCTTGCTGTCGCGCGTATCATACGTCAAAGTTTGCGAGATGGCGGCCGTCGTGTATCTTCCCGCCTGTTCCCGAACGTAGACCGAGGCGTTTGAAGCAATGCCGCTGACATTGTCGGCTTCCCATCTGAGGTCCAGATCCTGACGCAGTCTCTCGGACAGCGGGTAGCCGAAGCGCACGCCGCCGCCTCTTTTGCTGTAGTCGTAGGAGCTTTGCGTCTGCAAATTCTGCGTGATGTTGAATAAATCTATCCCGGCGCTCATGTTGCGGTCCATGAAGTAGGGATCCGTGTAGCTGAAATCGAACTGCGTCATTTTGGCCGCCAGCATCGCGGAGAGCGACAGTTGCCGCCCCGTGCCGAGGAAGTTGTTTTCCTTGATCGTGAAGTCGGCCAGAGGACCGTCGGTCGTGGAATAGCCGCCGCCGAGAGAAAGTTCGCCGGTAGACTTTTCGCTCACCTTGACATTGACATTGGTTTCGTTAGGCGCGGTGCCGGGCTCGGCTTTCACATCGACTTTGCTGAAGAAGTTGAGGTTTTTGATGCGCGTTTCCGATTGCTTGAGCTTGCTTTTGTTGAACGGGTCGCCTTCCACCAGCAGCATCTGGCGGCGGATGACGGAATCTTCCGTGCGCGTGTTGCCGCTGATGTTGATGTTCTGGACGAACGTCTTTTGCCCTTCGTTGATGGTGAAGGTGATGTCGACCGTATGGTTCTGCTTGTTGGGGGTGACGCCGGGCTGGATATCGACGAAGGCGAACTGGTGGTCACCGAGGGAGTCGGTCATTTTGATGACGGAATGCTCGATTTCCTTCATTTTGTACCAGTCGCCGGTCTTGATTGTGACGACTTTCTTCAGGAAGTCCGGATTGAGGCCCGCGATGTTGCTGACGATACTGACCGCGCCGACTTTGTAGCGGTGCCCTTCGTGGATGGAGAACGTCAGGATGAAGCTCTTGCGGTCGGGTGACAGCTGCGCCACGGCCGTGAGAACGTGAAAACCGGCATAGCCGTGGTTGAGATAAAACCGCCGCAGCAGTTCCTGATCGTAGGCGAATCGGTCTTGATCGTAAGTATCGTCGTTGCTCCAGAACCTGTACCAGCGTTCCTCGCGGCTGCGGATGATGGTTCTCAGCGTCGAAGCGCTAAAGCGGTTGTCGCCGATAAAGTTGATGCGGGAGATCAGCGTTTTCGGCCCTTCGGCGATTTTGAAGATCAGGTTGACGCGGTTCTGGCTCAGTTCGATGATCTGCGGGTCGATAAAGGCGGAGAAGCGCCCGCTCAGACGGTAAATTTCCTGCAGGCGTTCGACGTCGGCCTGCACCTTGGGGCGCGTCAGAACCATGCGGGGCTTGAGCTGTATTTCGCCTTTCAGGTCGTCCGTCTTCAGCTTCTTGTTGCCCTCGAAACGGATCTCGTTGATGATCGGGTTTTCCACGACTTTGATGACGAGATTGTGCCCGTCCTGATGCATGGATACGTCGGCGAACAGTCCCGTGGCATAAAGGCTTTTCAGCGAACTGTCGATTATCGACTGGTTGAAGGGATCGCCCCTCTGCACGTTGATGTAGGAGAGAACGGTGGAGGTCTCGATACGCTGGTTGCCCTCGACCACGATGTTTTGAATGAGGCTTCCCGAAGCGGCATGAACGTGCCGGATGCCGGGTGCAAACAGCATCAGCCCCGCGAGGACCAATGAGGTGAACGTGCGTCTAAAGAACGGGAATTTTTTCATGTGCCTATTATTATGTCTTTATTTTTTAGAAGATGAGGTGTTTGAGGTAGGAGAAGACTTTAAGCTGCATAAGGTCGTTCCAGGTCGCGAACAGCATAATACCAAGTATGAACGTCAAGCCAACCCTTAAAGCATATTCCTGAAAGCGCTCGCTTGGCGGCTTGCCCCTGGCTTTTTCCATAGCATAAAAGGCCAGATGTCCGCCGTCCAGCATCGGCACGGGAAGAATATTGATCAGCCCGAGATTGACCGACAAAAACGCGGCAAAGGAGATCAGCGAGACGAGGCCCTGCTGCGCGAAGTCTCCGGCATAGGCGCCGATGCGCAGGATGCCGCCGAGCTCGCTGGTGCTGCGCGTACCCTCAATCATCTGCCCGATGGCCTGCAGCGTGCCCGCCGTGATGTCCCAGACGTCCTCGTTGGCGGCGATGAAGGCCGAGCCGAAGGTATGCTTTATCATGGCGGAGCCTTTCGGCGGCGCGTAGATTCCGAGCTGGCCGCGCTCGCTTTCGAATCCGAAGCGGTCCTTGTCGTGAATAAGCGCGGGCGTGACGTGCAGGACGACGACCTTCCCGCTCCACTTGCCCTTGCCCGCGGAATGGACAAGCTTGACCGTGACCGGCTTGTCCAGATTGACGGAGACGAACTGCACCATGTCCTGAAAGCGGGTTATCTTCGTATCGTTCAGGTAAAGGATTTTATCGTCCGGCTTGATGCCCGCCTTTTCCGCCGGAGAGCCGACTATCAGCTTGCCGACGACTGGCGGCGTATAAGGCTGCCCGACGAACGTGTAAAGGCCGGTCAGAATGAAGATCGCGAATATAAAATTGACCGCAGGCCCCGCGGCGACGATGAGCGAACGCTTGCCGATGGATTGCGAATAAAACGCCACCTTCTTTTCTTCGGCGGTCAGCGGGGTTTTCTTTTCGTCCGTGTGTCCGGCGCTGGCGGGATCCGTGTCGCCGAACATTTGCACATAGCCGCCGAACGGCAGCCAGCTGATTTTCCAGCGCGTGCCTGCCTTATTGGTCCAGCCGAAAATCTCCTTGCCGAAGCCGATGGAGAATTTCTCCACCTTGACGCCGCACAGCCGCGCGACGATGTAGTGCCCCGATTCATGCACGAATACGAGGATGCTCAGGACGGCGATGAACGGCAGAACATCGATCATTAAGAAATGCGCCGGCGCCGCCAGAAACTTATGTATCAGATCATTCAACATTTAAACCCAAGGCTTCCCCTGCCTGTTGTCGTACGCTCAGTGTACTCTGGCTATGACCTTTTCTGCAATACGTCGTGCGTCCGTATCTGTTTGAAATATCATATCGAGTGAAGATACAGAAGGAATGTCCGCAGTTTGTAAAGTCTCACCGACTACACTTTCTATTTCAGAAAATTTCAGTCGGCGCGCCAGAAAAGCCGCGACGGCGGCCTCGTTGGCGGCGTTGAAAATCGTCGATGCGGCGGGCGAATTGGCCTGCAAAACGTCACGCGCCATTTTTATCGACGGAAACCTAACTATATCAATTTGTTCAAATGATAAATTGATTTGATTTATGAAACTTAACGTATCTCCGGTCGTTTTCATGCGCTCCGGCCACGCCAGCGTGTTCGCGATCGGCGTGCGCATGTCCGGCGCGCCCATTTGTGACAAGACGGATCCGTCGATATATTCAACCATCGAGTGAACGATAGACTGGGGATGGATGACGACGTCTATTTGTTCATGTTTTGCTTTAAATAAATAACTAGCCTCTATGATTTCTAATGATTTATTCATCATAGTCGCGCTGTCGATGGATATCTTGCGTCCCATCGCCCAGGTCGGATGCTTCACGGCCTGCTCCGGCGTGATGTCTTGTAGCTCCGTGCGCGTCTTGCGCAGGAACGGCCCGCCCGAGGCGGTGAGAATGAGCCTTTTGATGCCATCCCGCTGCGCGGGGTTCAAAACCTGAAAAATGGCATTATGTTCACTATCGACCGGCAGCAGCGTCGTGCCGTGTTTTTCGACCGCATTCATCATGAACGGGCCCGCGCAGACGAGTGATTCTTTATTGGCGAGCGCAACGGTCGTGCCCTGCTCTATGGCGCGCAAGGTGGACGAAACCCCCGCCGCGCCGACGATCGCCGCCATGATCCAGTCCGCGGGAATGCCCGCCGCGTCGACGACGGCCTGAGCCCCCGCCGCGGCTTTGGTCTTTGTGCCCGCGAGCGCTTGCTTCAAATCGCCATAGAGCGTTTCATCCGCGATGACGGCATGCTCCGCGTTTAAATCACGAGCCTGCCCGGCCAGAAGCTGCACATTCGTGTGCGCCGTGAGCGCGACGACTTTGTAGCGCTCACGGCGGCTGGCAACGAGATCGAGCGTGTTGCGCCCGACAGACCCCGTCGAGCCGAGAACACTGACGGTCTTCATGGCGCGAACCTCACGATCAGGCTGAAGATCAGCGCGACCAGCAGCAGCGCGTCAATGCGGTCCAGCACGCCGCCGTGGCCGGGGATAAGCGTGCCGGTGTCTTTGATGCCATAGCGGCGTTTGAAAAAGGAAATCAGCAAATCCCCCGCCTGCCCGCACATGGCGAGGACGAAGCCTAGAAGAGCGTAACTATACGGAGAAAAATGCCCGATGGTTTCAACATGGAGCTTCGCCAGCGTCACGGGGCAAGCAAGGCCGCCCGCGACAAGGCCTGCGCCGACGCTGCTGCCGATAAAACCCGCCCATGTTTTCTTGGGGCTGACTTTGGGCGCGAGCTTCGGGCCGCCGATGGCGCGCCCGGAGAAATAGGCCGAAATATCGCTCGCCCAGACGATCAGCAGCAAGGTCAGCATGTTGTAAAGGCCGTAAGGCGTACCGATGCGCAGCCAGATCATCGCCCCGCACGAGAACACAATATAACAGGTGCCAAGGAACATCAGCGGCGTCTGGTATTCTTCCTCGGCTTTGACCATCTTCATCCATTCGGAAACGCCGGTCGCGGT
The DNA here is from genome assembly GCA_021805245.1 of Pseudomonadota bacterium. Taxonomy (GTDB): domain Bacteria; phylum Pseudomonadota; class Alphaproteobacteria; order Micavibrionales; family UBA2020; genus PALSA-926. The sequence goes on from JAJZFS010000014.1 coordinate 13,867, forward strand.
CGCCACGCCCATCAGAAGGCAAAAGGCTATGCCGCCGAGATAAAGCGCGCCCAGCACGATTACGCCGAAGATCGCTGCGCCGCGGATGCGCGCCTGCAATGAACTGTCAATGAGAGGGGTCGTCATCCCTGCGTCCTATGAGATTGTGAAAGTCCGCCGTAGCGGCGGTCGCGGCTGGAGAAAAACGCGATGGCTTGTTCGAGATCCTTTTTGGAGAAATCCGGCCACAGCGTGTCGGTAAAGTAGAGTTCGGCGTAAGCCATCTGCCATAGAAGGAAATTGCTGATCCGGCTTTCGCCGCTGGTGCGGATCATCAGGTCGGGGTCGGGCATGTCGCCGGTCATCAGATAGCCGGAGAAGCTGTTTTCGTCGATTTGCGCGAGGTCGGCCTCGCCCGCCTGCACCTGTTTTGCCAGTTGTTTTGCGGCGAAGATG
>JAJZFS010000017.1 GCA_021805245.1 Pseudomonadota bacterium
GATGCCCGCCAGCGCGCGCGCCAGACGGTCGATGTAGCGCTCTAGTGCTGCAACGGCGCGCGGCTCGCCGTTTCCGGCATTGTCGATGATGGCGTGGGTGGAAAGCGGATCGCCGGTCACGCGGGCGTAGTCCTGCTTGAAGCCCGTGCCGGAAATCCATGTTTCGATGCAGCCGCGCTTGCCGCAATAGCAGGGCAGGCCGGGAAATTCGCTCCAGTCTTGGTCGGCCGTAAAATAGACGGGGCGCGGTTTGGCGGCATAGGTCGGGTTGATCTCCGCGCCCGCGCCGAAAAGGTCGGTCGGGGGGAAGGCGGCGTCGTGATACAAGCGCGGCGCGGGCAGCGGATTGTGGCCCCATTCGCCGGCGATGCGGTTGCAGCCGCTCAGAGGCCGTCCGTTGACGGCGACCCCGCCGCCGCAGCCCGTGCCGATGATCACGCCGAAGACGACGGATTTTCCCGCCGCGGCGCCGTCGATGGCTTCGGAGAGCGCAAAGCAGTTGGCGTCGTTTTCGACCCGCACGGGACGGCCGATGGCGCCGGCGATGTCCTTGTCGAGCGGCTTGCCGTTGAGCCATGTGGAGTTGGCGTTTTTGACGAGGCCGGTGTCGGCCGAGACCGTGCCGGGGATGCCGATGCCGACGGTGCCTTTTTGCGACAGTTTTTCTTCGGCAAGCGCCACCAGCGCGGCGATGTTTTCGACGGTCGCCTGATAATCTTCGCGCGCGGAGGGAATGCGGTGGCGGAAAAGCTCTCGGCCGTCGTCGGCATCAAGGCAGATGACTTCCGTCTTGGTGCCGCCGAGGTCGATGCCGATATGCATGTCCGGCTGTCCGGCGTGCGCGGCTTAGCCGTTGCCCCACCAGTAAACGCAGATGAAGAGGAACAGCCATACCACGTCGACGAAGTGCCAGTACCACGCGGCGGCTTCAAGGCCGAAGTGGCGGTCTTTCGTGAAGTGCCCCTTGACGGCGCGGGCGAGGCAGACGGCGAGGAAGATGCTGCCGATGATCACGTGCAGGCCGTGGAAGCCCGTCGCCATGAAGAAGGTGGAAGGATAGATGCCGCCGGTGAAGTGATAGGTGGCGTGAATGTATTCAAACGCCTGGCAGGCGGTGAAGAACAACCCCAAGCCGACGGTGATCGCCAGCGCCTTGACCAATTCATCTTTCTTGTTCTCAAGCACGGCGTGATGCGCCCAGGTGACGGCGCAGCCGGAGAGCAGCAGGATCATCGTCATCATGAAGGGCAGTTCGAACGCGGGCGTGACCTCGATCCCGTGCGGCGGCCAGGTGAAGTTGATCGCCGCCTTGGGGAAGATGCTGGAGTTGAAGAACGCCCAGAAGAAGGCGACGAAGAACATCACTTCCGACGAGATGAACAGCGCCATGCCGTAGCGCAGGCCGGTGGTGGTTTCCTTGGTGAGGGATTTGTCGACGAAGGCTTCCTTGATGACGTCGCGCCACCAGACCCACATGACGGCGAGGACGCAGAGGAAGCCCAGGCCCACTTCCTGCAGGCCGAAGTGGAAATCGCCCAGCGAGATATGGTGCATGTAAAGCACCGCGGAGGTGGCCAGCAGCCCGCCCGCCATCGCGCCGAAGAACGGCCACGGGCTCGGCTGGGGAACGAAATACGGGGTTTTCTGGCCGTTTTTCAGGTCATATACGGGTTCGTCGGACATGGTCATTCCTTCCTTTGCTGGGATGCTGCGTGCGGGCTTGCGGCCTGCGGCGCGGTAACGTGTGTTTTAAGGCTCGGGTATTTTTGCATGTTGTCGCGGACATGCTCCTTCAGACGGACGAGGGTGACGAAGAAGATGATCACCACGAGGCCGATGAGGGCGAAGAACACGGCGTAGTTCTTTTTCTTTTTCTTTTCGTGCAGCGGCTCGATCGGCATGTCACATCCTCCCGATCATCATCAGCGCGAAGAGGCCGAAGAGATAAAAAATCGAATAGCCGAACATAAACTTGGCGGATTTGAACCCCTTGTCGGCCGTGGCCGACTTGGAGCTTCCGTCCAGCCGGACGCGCACCGCGGAAAAGATGAAGAACGCGTGCAGGGCCAGCGCGCCGACAAGATAAACCATGCCGGTGATGTGCATGAGGTAGGGCGCGAGGACGAAGGGCGTCAAAACCAGACTGTAGAGCAGGATCTGCTGGCGGGTGGCTTTTTCGCCCGCGACGACCGGCAGCATCGGGATGCCCGCCTTGCGGTAGTCGGTGTTCTTGTAGAGCGCGAGCGACCAGAAATGCGGCGGCGTCCATAGGAAGATCAGCGCGAACAGCATGATGGATTCGATCGAGACATGGCCCGTCACCGCCGCCCAGCCGATCATCGGCGGAAAGGCGCCGGCCGCGCCGCCGATGACGATGTTCTGCGGCGTGCGGCGTTTCAGCCAGATGGTGTAGACGAAAACGTAGAAGAACGAGGCGAAGGCCAAAAGCGCTGCTGCCGTCCAGTTGAGCGCGAGGCCCATCAGGAAGACGGCGAGGATGGTCAGCACCACGCCGAAGGACACCGCTTCGTCGGGATTGACGCGGCCCTGCGGCAGGGGGCGTTTTTGCGTGCGGCTCATGATGGCGTCGATGTCGCGCTCGTACCACATGTTGATCGCGCCCGCCGCGCCCGCGCCGATGGCGATGCACAAAACGGCGACGAAGGCGAGGAACGGGTTGAGATGCCCCGGGGCGAGGACGACGCCCGCCACGCCGGTGAAGACGACGAGCGTCATCACGCGGGGCTTCAGCAGCTCGAAGAAGTCGGCGACCGTGCCGGTTTCCGCTGCGGCGGTTTCAGCCTGTGCCGTGAGGGTTGTCATTTTGTCCTGTCTTACTTAACGATCGGCTGGGTCGTGAACTGGTGGAACGGCGGCGGAGAGGAAACCGTCCACTCCAGCGTGTTCGCGCCCTCGCCCCAATAGTTGTCGCCGACCTTTTCGCCCGCCACCAGCGTGTAGATCGCCACGATGACGAAGAAGACCGTCGAGACGCCGACGATGTAGGCGCCGTAGGACGAGATCTCGTTCCAGTGCGCGAAGGCGGCGGGATAGTCGGGGATGCGGCGCGGCATGCCCTGCAGGCCGAGGAAGTGCTGCGGGAAGAAGGTGAGGTTCACGCCGATGAAGGTCGTCCAGAAGTGCAGCTTGCCCGCCCATTCCGGATACTGCCGGCCGGACATCTTGCCGATCCAGTAGTACCAGCCGGCGAAGATGGCGAAGACCGCGCCGAGCGACAGCACGTAGTGGAAGTGCGCGATGACGAAGTAGGTGTCGTGCAGGACGATGTCCTCGCCCGCGTTGGCGAGCATGACGCCGGAGACGCCGCCGATGGTGAAGAGGAAGATGAACCCGACGGCCCAGAGCATCGGCGTCTTGAACTCGATCGAG
>JAJZFS010000103.1:0-15974 GCA_021805245.1 Pseudomonadota bacterium
GACGCCGTCCGGATCATCCGCCGGAATGGATTTAAATTTCCCTTGGTGGACAAGGAACGGGCCGAAGCGGCCGATGCCGGCCTTGATGATCTCGCCGGTTTCGGGGTGCAGGCCGACTTCGCGCGGCAGGCCGAGAAGGGCGATCGCTTTTTGCAGGTCGATGTCGGCGACATCCATGTTGCGCGGGATGGGCGCGCGTTTTGGCTTCGGTTTGGCGGCTTTTTTCTTTTTTGTCTTTGTCTTTTTCTTGCCTTTTTCAGCCGGCTCTTCATCTTTCTCGGCTTCCGGCTCTGCTTCCGCCGCCGTTTCCGGCGCGGGCCCAAGCTGAACGTAGGGGCCGTAAGGCCCGCGGCGCAACGTGATCATCAGGCCTGTTTTCGGATCAAGGCCAAGTTCCTTCGGGCCCAAGTCCTCGCCGTCCGGCGTATCGCCATCCGCGGCGGATGACAGGACGGGGCGCGTGTAGCGGCAGTCCGGATAACCGGAGCAGCCGATAAAGGCGCCGAACTTGCCAAGCTTGAGGCTCAGCTTTCCTGAGCCGCATTTCGGGCAGACGCGTTTTTTATCTTCTTCGGACGGATAGAGGATGGCTTCAAGATCGTGATCGAGCGCGTCGATGACATCTGTAATCGTGAGGTCTTTGGTTTTGTCGATGGCGTCGGAGAAAGCCGTCCAGAAATCGCCGAGAACGCTTTTATAGGCGACTTCGCCGGAGGAGATTTCATCGAGCTTCTCTTCCAGATTGGCGGTGAAGTCGTATTCGACGTAGCGCTTGAAGAAATTGATGAGGAAGGCGGTGACGATGCGCCCGCGGCTTTCGGGGATGAAGCGCCGCTGGTCGAGCTTGACGTAGTCGCGGTCCTGCAGCACCTGCAGGATGCTGGCATAAGTCGAAGGGCGGCCGATACCGAGTTCTTCGAGCTTTTTGACGAGGCTGGCTTCGGAATAGCGCGGCGGCGGTTGAGTAAAATGCTGGCTTGGTGTGATGTCCGACAACTGCAGCGCGTCGCCTTCCTTCAGCGGAGGCAGGCGGCGCTCCTCGTCAGGGGCGCCGTTTTTGTCATCATCGTCGTTTTCCTCGCGGTAGAGCTTGAGGAACCCGTCGAAGGCGACGATTGAGCCTGTGGCGTGCAGGACGACTTTGCCGTCACCATTGATGATGTCGACGGCAACCTGATCCATCACGGCGGATTCCATCTGGCAGGCGACGGTGCGCTTCCAGATCAGTTCGTAGAGTTTCGCCTCATCGTCGTTCAGATATTGCGCCACGCTTTCCGGCGTGCGGAAAACGTCGGTCGGGCGGATGGCTTCGTGCGCCTCCTGCGCGTTTTTGACCTTGGCCTTGTAGGCGCGCGGGCTGTCCGGCAGGTATTTATCGCCGAATTTATTGCCGATGAGTTTGCGCGTGCCGGCGATGGCCTCTCCGGAGAGCGTCACGCCGTCCGTTCTCATATAGGTGATCAGGCCGACGGTCTCGCCGCCGATGTCGATGCCTTCATAAAGACGCTGCGCCGTGCGCATGGTCTTTGTCGCGCCGAAGCGCAGTTTGCGCGAGGCTTCCTGCTGCAGCGTCGAGGTGATGAACGGCGGCGCAGGGTGCCGTTTGACCTGCTTCTTCTCGATAGTGGCGACTTTGTAGGACTGGCCTTTGATGCGCCCGACGGCTGTATTGGCCATCGCCTGATTGTTGATGGTCATCTTTTCAATTTTCTTGCCGTCGAGGGCGGAGAGGCGGGCGGTGAAGCTTTTGCCTTCTTTCGTCGTCAATAGCGTTTCGATCGACCAGTATTCTTCAGGCTTGAAAATTTCGATCTCCGCTTCGCGCTCGCAAATCAGGCGCAGGGCGACGGACTGCACGCGGCCCGCGGAGCGCGAGCCCGGCAGCTTTCGCCACAAAACGGGCGACAGCGTGAAGCCGACGAGATAATCGAGTGCGCGCCTCGCGAGGTAGGCCTCGACGAGGTTGCCGTCAACGGCGCGCGGATGCTTGAAGGCTTCCTGTATCGCGGCCTTGGTGATTTCGTTGAAGGCGACGCGCTTGATGGTGACATTTTGCGCGATGTTCTTTTCTTTCAAGAGTTCGGTGATGTGCCACGAGATGGCTTCGCCCTCGCGGTCCGGGTCGGTGGCGAGATAAACGGTATCGACCTTTTTGGCGTTGGAGAGGATGGCGCTTAAGGGTTTCGCGGAGCGATCGCCCAGTTCCCATTCCATGGCGAAACCGCGTTCCGGATCGACCGAGCCGTTTTTGGCCGGCAGGTCGCGGATATGCCCGAAGCTGGCGACCACCGTATAATCGGGGCCGAGGTATTTATTGATCGTTTTCGCCTTGGCCGGGGATTCGACGATGACGAGGTTATGTGCGGGCATATCAATTTCTCCAAAAAACGAACACATATATATAATGTGTGCTATATCACGTTTATCTTATTTCCTGCCTGCCGTTCAATACATCCCGCTATCTCTAATTCCAGAATAACTGTTAAAACGTCACCGGCGGGGGCATCTGTAGCCCGAATGACCTCGTCGACCTGTACTGGCGTGAGGCTTAATATTTCCATAATTTTAATACGCAGTGATTCGTCAGGTTTCTGATCATCGGCAGGAACAACAGGCGGCGGGCCCTGCCAAGGTTCTCCGGCGGGGTCGTTGAGCGGTTTCAGGCGCAGGCTTTTCAGTTCGTGAATAATATCTTCCGCACAGAGAGCCAGATGCGCACCATCCTGAATAAGCTTGTTCGTGCCTTCGGCACGCGGGTCGAGAGGGGAGCCCGGTACGGCGAAGACTTCGCGGTTCTGTTCGGCGGCCATGCGGGCGGTGATGAGCGAGCCGGACCTCAAGGCGGCCTCGACGATCAGCACGCCGAGACTCAAGCCCGAGATCAGCCGGTTGCGGCGTGGAAAGTGCCGTGCCAAGGGTTCCGTTCCGAACGGGCTTTCGGCGATGATCGCACCTTGCTCCGCGATTTGCCGATAAAGTTTTTCATTTTCTCGCGGATAGATTACGTCGATGCCGCCCGCAACGACGGCGATCGTGCCTGTCGTAAGAGAGGCCGTGTGTGCCGCGGTATCGATGCCGCGGGCGAGGCCGGAAACGATGACGTGTCCGGCGCTGGCAACCTTGCGGGAAAAGTCCTCGGCGATCTTGCGTCCGGTCAGCGAAGCGTTGCGCGCGCCGACAATGCCGAGCGACGGCCTCGGCAGCAGTGCGGCATTTCCGAGGACGGCGATGAGCGGCGGCGCGTCTTCCAGCTCCGCCAGCAGTCCGGGATAGTCCGGCTCGTTGCGCGCAATCAGTCTTGCGCCGTGCTTTTCAACTTGTTCCAGCTCTTTTTCGGCGAGATCCTCCGCAAAGGCTTTGAGACCATTCAGCCGCCCGCCGCGGCGGGCAAGATCGGGAATGGCATTCAGCGCACGCGTCGCGGTACCGTAGCGTGCCAGCAGTTTATAGAAGGTGATCGGGCCGATGTTTTCCGTCCGCGAGAGGCGCAGCCACGCCAGCTTTTCTTTCGGGTCAAGATTTTTACGTGTCATGGGATTTCTTGCGGAGATTGATCTTGCCTTCGGTGCCTTGCACAAGACGTTTGATGTTGCCGATATGTTTGAGCCAGATCAGGATTGCCAGCAGCAGCGTGAATAGAACGGCAGGACGGCTGTGCGTGATGTGATATGTGACCAGCGGCGCGACCCCGAACGCGACGAGCGCCGACAATGATGAATATTTGCTCGTGATCGCCGCCGCCAGCCAGATCAGGCAGAGTGCCGCGCCGATTTTCCACTGGAGCGCGAGTAAAATGCCCAGCCCGACGGCGACGCCTTTGCCGCCCCTGAATTTCAGCCAGACCGGAAAAAGATGACCCGCGAAGGCGCCGAAGCCGGCAATCAGCGTAAGTTCGGGATGCACCCCCTTGGCGATAAGGACGGGCACCGCGCCTTTCAGCGCATCCAGCAATAACGTTGCGATGCCGAGCTTTTTCCCGCCGACACGCAAGGCGTTGGTCGCGCCGATGTTGCCCGATCCCTTTTGCCGGAGATCGCCCGCGCCGAAGAGTTTGCCGAGTAGCAGGCCATAAGGCACGCTGCCGGAAAGGTATCCGGCGCCCAAGGCAAAAGCGGCAAGCGGCAGGGAGAAAGAATGCTGTATCAAATGCGGGAACAAGAGAGGTGGCTTTCTGATTTTTAAGGTAAACCACTATCCATTATTTTTGCGGCCGGTTCAACCATGCAAAAACGGGGGGAAGCCAAACCGGTATAGGGCCGTAAGGGCAATTCCGACTGCCAGTCCTGGCCCAGCGGGCACGTGGATTTGGCCGAGTTTCACTTTATGGTTATTTTTTCTTTCGGCAACGGACAGGCCAAGGCCGTGCAGCAGCGCGATAAAGGCGCCAAGACTTAAGGCCATGAATATATCCGGAAGGCCAATCCCCAGTCCTGCGGCTGCCATCAGCTTGATGTCGCCGAGGCCGAGCGAGTCCTTCATGTAGAATTTATTCGTTAACGTGCGGATGACGGCCAGCAGCCCTCCGCCAGCCAGACACCCTAGCAGAGCCTCTGCAGGTTTGACGAACTGCCAGTGTGTGGCAACGTGAAAAAACAGGAAGCTCAAAGCCAGAGCTGTGTTCAGGGTATCCGGCAAGGTATGTTCTTTCAGATCACGCCAGGCGAGCGCGGCGAGAAGCATGAAAACAAGAAAATATGAAAAGGTTGAGAGGATGGTCTGCATAGAGGTGCGTTTGTCCCACGGAGGAATCAAAGATTTATATGAAAGTTTTACACCCTTGATCTTCTTGTGATACGCGTTCTTTTAAGTGTATATTACCAAGTGTATATTACAAAGGAGGCTCTGTACAAGTCTCCGGGGCGAGGGGTTGTCCGTCTAAGCGAAATCAGGCTTTTATATCCAAAAACGGGAGTGAATATGACGAGCGGTAAAATAAAGAACAGCCATGGCCAGCGTGGCGACGCGTTGATTTTTGCTTTGGTTGCAGTAGCTTTGCTTGCAGGCTTGTCTTATACCGTCACACAGTCCGCGAAAGACGGACCGAGCCAGGCGGAAATCAGGCTTACCGCGGGGCAGCTTGTTCAGGAGGCTTCCTCCGTCAGAACGGCGGTGTCGCAGATGATTATTCGGGGGACCCCCGCGGCGGACATTTCATTTACCAGCTTCGTCGGCAAGAACGACGCTTTCGATTCGGCGCATGGCGGCGGTGACGGGACGAACGCTCTTCCGCCGCAAGAGGCATGCGTTAACGCGGCTGATTGCAACGCGGGCTGGCTCTATCCCGGTGAAACGGATCAGACGCACGGGCTTTTCGTCGCCGGCGTTGGAACGGCGGCACCCGAACTTCTTGCCGTTTTGCAAGGAAAAGGCGGGGTGACGCTTGCTGTTTGCGAACAGATACAGAAAGGCCTGGGCTTCGCGTCCAGCGTGCCGCCGGTCGATACCGCGGCCGTCAACTGGAAGGACACAACGGGCACGATTCAGGCATGGCCGGTCACGGCGAGCAGTGCCTCCACGGTCTATGATGACGGCGACAAGGTTCCGGTTTTGCCGGGGCGGCAATTCGCCTGTATCCAGAACGGCGCCACCGGCGTCTATGCTTACTATCATACGCTTGCCGCGCAATAGGCGCCTGACAGGCTCGGGTAAAGAGGAATAGCGATGTCATACAAAGTGGCGGTTGTCGGCGCGACGGGAAACGTGGGCCGCGAGATGCTGGGTGCTCTGGTGGAAAGAAATTTTCCGGTAGATGAGGTTTACGCGCTTGCCTCGGGACGGTCGGCGGGCCGCGAAGTTTCTTTCGGCGAAGACGATATCCTGAAAGTGCAGGACCTTGAAAAATTCGATTTCAAAGGCGTGGACATCGTGCTGGCTTCCGCTGGCGCAAAAGTGTCCGCCGCCTTCGCGCCGCGCGCGACGAAAGCGGGTGCGGTTATCATCGATAACAGTTCCATGTTCCGCATGGACGAGGATGTGCCGCTGGTGGTGCCGGAGGTCAATCCGGAGGACATCAAGCTCTACGAAAAACGCGGCATCATCGCCAATCCCAACTGCTCGACGATCCAGATGGTCGTCGCGCTCAAGCCTCTGCACGATCTGGCCGAGATAAAGCGCGTCGTCGTTGCGACCTATCAGTCCGTTTCCGGCGCGGGGAAAGCGGCGATGGACGAACTGTTTAACCAGACGCGCGCGCTTTACGCCAATGCGGCGCCGGAGCGTAAAGTGTTTGCCAAGCAGATTTGCTTCAACGTCATTCCGCAAATCGATATTTTCATGGACGACGGATCGACCAAGGAAGAATGGAAGATGTCCGTCGAGACTAAAAAGATTCTCGGCAAGTCGATCAATGTGACGGCGACCTGCGTGCGCGTGCCGGTGTTCGTCTGCCATGCCGAGGCGGTGAACGTCGAGTTCAAAAAGCCGCTGACCGTGGAGCAGGCGCGAAAAGCCTTGCAAAATGCGCCGGGCGTCATCGTCGTCGACAAACATGAGCCGGAAGACGGGTTCATCACGCCCGCCGAAGTTTCGGGCGAGGATGCCGTTTATGTCAGCCGCATCCGCAAGGACGAAACGGTCAAGCACGGCCTGAACCTGTGGGTTGTCGCCGATAATCTGCGCAAGGGGGCGGCCACCAACGCGGTACAGATCGCCGAGGTTCTGGCGGATAAATATCTCTGAATTCCAGCGTCACGCTTTTTTTACCTTTTCATGGCATCCTCGGAAAGCCGTGGGACTCGATTATTATTTTCATAAATTAATAAGGTAGAAAAACATGCAGCTCGAAAACGGGGGTTATCTGAAATCCGCGCTGTGCCGCTGGCGGCGCGCCGTTCTGATGCTTTCTTTTTTTCTGCCGCCTTTCTTCGCGGTGTCTTCCTCCGCGCACGCGACGGATATGCCCGTTGACAGGGTGATTTTGTCGAGCAGCGGTCTTGCGCAGTTCGAGCGTCAAGCGGACGTTTCGGGCAACGCCACGCTGCAATTTCCGGTGCGGCGCGATCAGGTGGACGACGTTCTTCAAAGCCTCGTGGTGTTTGATCCCAAAGGGCATATCGGCAGCGTGACTTTGGCGGGCCGCCAGCCGCTCGACCAGATTTTCAAGGGCTTGCCGTTCAGCCATGCGCAACTGGATAACGTCGTGGCCTTGCTGAACGCCTATCAGGGCACGGATGTGACGGTGAAAGGCCCCGAGGGAACGGTGACGGGAAAAATTATCCGTGTCCTGCCTGAACAAACAGCACTTGAGAACAACAAGACTGTCGTCCGCTACCGGTTGAGCCTGATGACGGCAGATGGTCTGCAACAGGTCGTGCTTGAGAACGTGCAGTCCCTGAAATTTGACGACAAGAACGTGCAGAACGAGATCAACAGCGCGCTTGCCGCCGTGCGCAAGAACGGCACCCATGACCGCCGGACGATGAACGTTCACCTGTTGGGCACAGGCAAGCGCGATGTGACGTTGTCTTACGTCTTGCAGGCGCCGGTCTGGAAGACGGCCTATAGGTTGGTCGTTCCTCCCACCGGAAAAGACAAAGGATTTTTGCAAGGTTGGGCGGTCGTCGAGAACATGACGGCGAACGACTGGAAGGATGTCGATCTGTCCCTGGTATCGGGCGATCCGGTGACGTTCAAACAGGCGCTTTATCCCGCCTATTATGTGCATCGCCCCGAAGTGCCGGTGAAAGTTTTCGGCATGACGTTGCCCCGCGTGGATCATGGCACAGTGGGAAATGCCTGGCAAATGCAGGCGGCGAAGAAATCGTATGAAATGAACGCGCCCTCCGCGCGGTTTGCGATGGACGGAATGGTCATGGGGGGATCCGCGTCGCCGATGGGGATGAACGCGCTTGCGGCGCCTGAGGCGTCCATGCAGGAAACTGGCATGCGCCAGATTGCGGGCGAAGCGCATGCGGCGTTGAGCCAAGAGGCGGCGACGCAGGTATTGTTCCACTTCCCTGATAAATTGAGTTTGCAGGCCGGACAGTCGATGATGCTGCCGTTCGTCAGCCGCGACGTGCCGATGAAGCGCGTTTCTCTCTACCAGCCGGAAACGAACGCGCGGCATCCGCTTGCGTCTGTCGAGATTACTAATAACGGCGAGAGCAGTCTGCCGCCGGGCATTTTGACGCTTTATGCCGAAAATCCCTTGTTGCGGGGGATAGATTTTGTCGGTGATGCGCAACTCTCCACCTTGAATAAGGGCGAAAAACGCCTCGTCAGCTATGCGCTCGATACCAAAACGACCATCGACCGCGTGCAAAAAACCACTTCGACCGAGGGAGAAATGACGGCGTCGCAGGGCGTGATCCACACGGCAGTCGTGTACCGCGCGGAGACGGACTATACCATCAAGGCGCCGAAGGATGCACCGCGCACGGTCGTCATTGAACAAGCGCGCATGGGCGGAGACTACAAGCTCGTGGAACCCAACCCGAAAACGGTGGAGGTGACGGAGCGGAATTACCGCATCACGGTGCCGGTCAAGGCGGGCACGACGAAAACGCTACGCGTCGTGTTGGAGAACAGGGTCTGGGAGTCCTACGGCATCAGCAGCATGTCGGACGATCAGCTGATGGCTTATGCCTCCGGCAACAACCGGCTTTCGCGGGCGATGCGCAAGGCTTTTGTGGAGATTGCCGATCTTCGCCGCGCGCTGGACGATATAGATCAGAAAATCGCCCTTATCTCGAGTCGCAGAAACGAGATCTTTCAGGATCAGGCGCGGATACGCGAAAACCTGAGAAGCCTGACCGGCAAGTCGGCGATACGCCAGAAGTACCTGGACGAGCTGGACGCACAGGAAACCAGCATCAACAAGCTGGCGCAGGAAAGGGAGAATCTCTCCAACCAGCGGCAGGCGAAGCAGGCTGAATTGCAAAGGAAAATCGCGGCGGTCAGTTTTTAGTTAATAAGTTGTTAATTGTGCTGTGATAACATAAAGGTGATATATTGCATTTTACTAAAACTGGGCAGGTCAACCATTTTTTGCTCTAGGGGTGAGGGGTCATGAAAAAATATATTGCAGCGTGCGTTTTGGGGTTTGTTGTAAGCGGGGCGCCTCTTGCTTTTGCGCAGTCATTCACTGTTCCGTCGCTCTCGACGTACACGCAGCAGATCCAGCAGTCCACGGGGATTGTGGTTCCTTCACAGATCACGCAGGGGGCACAGCAAATTCAGCAGTATACCCAGCAGGCCGCGCAGCTGGCACAGCAGGCCACGCAGCTCTATCAGCAACTTCAGCAGGCCACGCAGCAAACGCAGCAGATACAGCAGCAACTCACTCAGGCACAGCAGCAGGTTCAGCAGTATACGCAACAGGCTCAGCAGTATACCCAGCAGGCCGCGCAGCTGGCACAGCAGGCCACGCAGGCCCAGCAGTCCGGACAGACCCAGCAGGCCGCGCAGCTGGCACAGCAGGCCCAGCAGGCCACGCAGCAAGCCCAGCAGGCCGCGCAGCAAGCCCAGCAGGCCACGCAGTATCAGCAGCAGTATCAGCAGCAACTTGCGCAGGCCCAGCAGACGCAGCAGCAGACGCAACAGCAATACCAGCAGGCCCAGCAGCAGGCCCAGCAGGCGCAGAACAATGCCACCTACGTCTCGCAGAACAGCGGCGGGAGCAATACCACGCAGTCACAGGCCGACCCGACTGCCGACACGCATAACGGTACGTTTGATCATCGGCTTTCCTGCCCCTGGCTTTCAACGAACGCGACGGTTGATTCTTGCCGCCAGATGATCGGCAACTCAAGTACTCCATACTAAGAACTGTACCTTGGCCAGGCCGTAGACGCGCTCGTCTTGCAGGGTAAAGCCTGCGGGAAGGATCTCGGGAACTTTTTTGGACATCTCCAGCACGCATACGGCGCCTTCCTTTAACCAGTCCTGCTGTATCAGCGCTTTCAGCGCTTCGGCTCCGAGATACTTTCCGTATGGCGGGTCGAGGAAAATCAGGCTGCGCGGTTCGAGATAAAGGGGGCGTGTTATGGGATTAGTCGCATCGAAGGTCAAAACAGCTGTGCGCTCCGTCTCTCCGAGAACCTCGATATTTTTTTTGCAGAAGCTTATCGCCGGATGTTCGCGCTCTATAAAGGCGGCATGCCGGGCGCCCTGTGATAGGGCCTCCAGCCCCAGCGCGCCCGTACCGGCGAAAACATCCAGCACGGTGGCGTCCTCCAGCGCCCCGCTATGCCAATTCCCATACTGCAGGATGTTGAAAATCGACTCACGTGTGCGGTCGCTGGTAGGACGTGTATCCTTGCCCTTCGGGGCGGTGAGGGGGCGGCCACGGTGGATTCCGCCGATAATGCGCATGATATTTTCAGTTTCCTCTTTAATTATAGAAGCTTAAGATGTAACAAGACGAATATACAAGACTTTTGCGACAAATTTTGTTAAAATGAATAGACAGGGGTAATTAGGGCTTAAGCACCATGATGCGTCATATTTTCAGACCTTCCGGGAAGTTTTTTGTATCCTTTCTCAGTGCGCTGTGCGTCTCGTTTTTGTGCGCGACCGCGGCTAAAGCGGGGTCAGGGCCCGCACAGATTCAGGGATGCGACCCCGCCATCTGGGCGGCGATGACGGCCAAGGCAGAGGCGCAGGTCGCCTACGACAGGGCCGTGACCGCAGAGTTGATCAACAAGCCGGACAGCGTTTTGACGATGACCTGCTTCAGCGATGCGGCGGGCGACTCCGCGAAAAACGGCGGCGCGATTTTCTCTGGTGACTTTACGACGCAATTACAAACCGTCATGACCGTTACGGGCGGTGGCAGTTATACGTGCAACCAGATAGGCACTCTCGAGAACAAGATCCTTACAGCCGGCATTGATACCGGCGCGCCTTTCGCCACCTTCAACGATCTGATGAGCAGCACGCCACCGGCAGGGAGCGGAACGGATTTCAAAAACAGCTGGACGGCATCCGGCACCGAGTTCACGAATTTGAGCACGGCGGTCAATGCGCTCACACAGCCGACAGCGTATAACTTTTCGAATGATAGTTCCTCCTGCGAAGTTCTGAAGACCGCAGGTATCGTGACGAGCTGCCCATAGAGGATAGACAATGAAGAAGCTTCTGCTTTTCATTTTGACGACTGTTTCGGCGATAGGGCTCTCCGTTACGGCGGGTTATGCGGCGAGTCCGCAGCTTGATCCCGGTTGCGATCCGCAGATGATGTCGATCCTGACGAACCAGGCCAATGCGGTGCGGTCGCGGGACAAGGGTTACGAACTGGAGATTCTCAGCCGCGAACCTTCGACGCTTTACCTCACGTGTTTCGATCAGGCTCTGGCTCTCAGCTCGCGGCTTGGGCTTATCTTCTCGGATAATTTCTACCTCAATCCACCGCCGCCCAACAAACTGGCGTTCACGGGCACCCTTGCTTATCCCAATTGGGGGGCTTCTTATGACTCCGGACCTCCCCCATACGACAATCTTGCGGCGGAACTTGATGTCGTCGTCTCTCCGTTGCTGAACACCTGGCTGGATAGCACGGTTCCCGCACCGGCGACGTATAACTTTTATCCGCAGTGGCAGGCTTCCAACAACCAGTTGACCACCCTTGCGAAGAAAATCGAAGGATACCTTAACACTATTTACAGCGATCAGAATGGTTACTCGGGTCAGGTGACTACCTATAACAATCTGGTGAACACAATAGACGCGCTGGTTAACGGTCTACCGTCGGATTCGTGGCAGACTTTGCCTAATGAGCTGACCAAATATAATACCGACATATCAAAGCTGCAGAGTGACGTGACAAATCTTGAAAACCAGGAAAAATCGGATCTTCAGACCCAATTTAACAATATCAAGAACGCTTTGATGAATAATCAGATGAATTGCACCAATCTTGATGATATGTGGGACGGGAACCCGAGTGGTAACTTCAAAGCCCCCGCCGACAACACTGTCACCAGCTTTTATTCACCCGAAGGTCCGTATGCGACTCTGACCCCGTTTTACTCCATGGCGGATTTGCTTAACTATAACAGCGGCGCGTCGACAAGGTCGACCCCCCTTAAAATTCCGGGACCGCCCGTGGCGGGCGACCCGACTCCTTCGACGCTCTATTTCTACACCGAATTGCAGGATGCCACGGACAATAGCATGTTGACAAACGCTCTGAACGATCTGGTGACGCCTCTGTCGAAACCGGGAGCCAGTACCTTATGGCCTGCGCCGCCGACGCTGCCATCGTACTTCCAGACGCAAGACGTTATCCAGCAGATGTAGTGTTTTCAGCTGAGAGTTTCTTTCATGGCAAAACAAACGCGGACCGGGAAGTCTTCTCCCGACAAAAGTTCCTTTACCCGCCGTGTCCGCCGCTATGCCAAAGTTTCCACGACGATGACAGGGCTTGCCGCGCGTCTGGCGGGGCAGAAATATTTTGGTCTTGATATCAACAAGCCGGAGCATGCCCGTCAGCTCATGGAATCTCTGGGCGATCTCAAAGGTCCCTTGCTAAAGATAGCGCAACTGCTGGCGACGATCCCCGAAGCCCTGCCGAAGGAATATGCGGTGGAGCTGCAAAAGCTGCAATCGCATGCGCCGCCGATGGGCTGGCCTTTCGTGCGCCGCCGGATGACGGCGGAGCTGGGGGCGGGATGGGAGAAGAAATTCCGCTCTTTTGAAAAAGAGGCTGTAGCCGCAGCGTCGCTCGGGCAGGTACATAGGGCGATCACGCCGGAGGGCCTGCAGGTCGCCTGCAAGTTGCAATATCCGGATATGGAGTCGGCTGTCGTCGCCGATTTGAAACAGTTAAAGATGACCCTTGCGATTTTCGAGCGATATGATCGCACAGTCGCCACCTCAGAAATACAAAAGGAGATTGCGGCACGGTTGCATGAGGAACTGGATTACGAGCTTGAAGCGCGGCACATGCAGCTTTACGGTTTTATGCTGAAAGACGAAAAAAATGTGCATGTGCCGGAATTCGTGCCATCGCTCTCGACCGACCGTCTGCTCACGGCGACATGGTTGGACGGCACGGAAATGATGAACTTTGTCAAGGCGCCGCAGGGGCAACGCAACCGTATCGCCCTGAATCTGTTCCGCGCGTGGTATGTTCCGCTTTACGGTTATGGCGTTATACACGGCGATCCGCATCTGGGCAATTACAGCGTGGGGAAAGATGATTCCATCAATCTGATGGATTTCGGCTGCGTGCGCGTTTTCCCGGCGCGCTTTGTGGAAGGCGTTATTACGTTATACCATGCCCTCCAGGCGGATGACGTCGAGATGGCCGTCGCGGCCTATGAAAGCTGGGGCTTTAGAAACATGAGCAAGGAACTGATCGAAGTCCTCAATATGTGGGCGCGGTTTTTATACGGCCCCGTTCTGGATAATAAAGTGCGCGCGATCGGTGTGGTGACAAGGGGAATTTACGGACGCGATGTCGCGCATAAGGTGCATCAGGAGTTGCGCAAAATCGGCGGCGTCAAGCTGCCGCGTGAATTTGTCTTTATGGATAGGGCGGCGCTGGGATTAGGCTCCGTCTTCCTGCATCTGAAATCGGAAGTAAATTGGTACAAATTATTTAACGAGCTGATCGAAGGCTTTGATGCCGCCACGCTTGCCGGCCGGCAGAAAAAAGCGCTGAAGAAATACAACATCTTGCCAACCTCGTAGTTGATAATCCTTTGTTAATGCGGCATTCTGAACGTCAGAATTTTATGAAGGATCTGACATGAGAATCGCAATAGCCAAAGAGAGTCTGGAAGCCGAGAGCCGCGTGGCGGCCTCGCCGGAAACGGTAAAAAAACTGATCGGGCTCGGGGCGGATGTCGTGGTGGAGTCCGGCGCGGGCGAAGCGGCGGCAATGACGGACGAGGCATACAAGGCTGCAGGCGCTTCGATTGTTTTGCGGGGCGAGGTTTATAATGGTGCCGATGTCGTCTTTCGGGTGCGGCATCCATCGACGGAAGAAATCTCCAAAATGAAGAAGGGCGCATTGCTGATCGGCGTGCTGTCGCCCTATCAGGAAAAAGATCTGTTGAAGGCTTATGCAGCCCAAGGCGTGACAGCGATGGCGATGGAATTTGTGCCGCGCATCACGAGGGCGCAGAACATGGACGTGCTTTCCAGTCAGGCGAACCTCGCGGGATATCGAGCGGTGTTGGAAGCCGCGAACGTGTTCGGCCACGCCTTGCCCTTGATGATGACGGCGGCGGGGACCGTTCCTGCGGCAAAGGTATTCATCATGGGCGTCGGCGTTGCGGGTTTGCAGGCGATTGCGACGGCGCGCCGGCTCGGCGCGCAGGTGTCGGCGACGGACGTGCGTCCTGCAGCGCGGGAACAGGTGCAGAGCCTCGGTGCCTCGTTCGTGATGGTCGAGACGGAGGAAACCAAGGCGGCGGAAACATCCGGCGGTTACGCCAAAGAGATGAGTGACGAATATAAGCAGAAACAGGCGGAACTGATCGCCAATACGATCAAGAAGCAGGACATCGTCATCACCACGGCGCTGATTCCCGGTAAAAAAGCGCCGGTGCTGGTAACGGACGACATGGTGAAATCGATGAAGCCGGGCTCCGTCATTCTCGACATGGCCGTCGAGCAGGGCGGAAACTGCACCCGGTCGAAACTGGGCGAAGTGGTCGAGACGAACGGCGTCAAGATTATCGGCTACCCCAACCTGCCCAGCCGTATCGCGGCGGATGCGTCCGCACTGTATGCGCGCAACCTGCTGAACTTCCTGACGCCGCTGGTGGATAAGGAAAGCAAGGCGCTTAAAATCGATTGGGAAGACGAGATCGTCAAGGCGACGACCCTGACGCGCGACGGCGCTGTCGTTCACCCGAATTTTGTGTAAGGAGATATAAGCATGGCCAATCATCAGGCAGTTGTGGATCAAGCGAACGCGCTTGCGCAGACAGCACAGAAACTGTCGCAGCAGGCGGCCCAACTGGCGGCGCATGCCGCGCAGGCCACAAGCGCCGGCGGTGGCGAGGCGGCAGCGGGCGCAATCCCGTTTTTTGTCGTCGGGTTGACGGTTTTCGTGCTGGCTTGCTTCGTCGGTTATTACGTGGTCTGGCGCGTGACGCCCGCGCTGCACTCGCCGCTGATGGCGGTGACGAATGCGATTTCTTCCGTCATCATCGTCGGTGCGCTGATCGCCGCGGGGCCCCAAGGGCACAGCTTTTCCAAGGCGCTGGGTTTTGCGGCGGTGACGCTCGCCTCCGTCAATATTTTCGGCGGTTTTATCGTGACGCGGCGGATGCTGCAGATGTTCTCAAAGAAAAAAAGGTAACAGAAAAATATGCCTATCACAGTAACGTTGCTTTCTTATCTTGTTTCTTCCGTCTGCTGCATCATGGCGTTGCGCGGACTTTCCGGCCCCGAGACGGCGCGGAACGGCCTCATGTTCGGCATTGTCGGCATGGCACTGGCGATTGTGACGACAACCCTGTTGCCGGAAGTGCATTCCTACGGTCTCATTGTTCTCGGTATCGTTATTGGCGGCAGTGTCGGTACGCTGATTGCGCAGAAAATAGAAATGACAGCCCTGCCGCAGCTGGTCGCGGCGTTTCACAGCCTCGTCGGTCTCGCGGCGGTGACAATCGCGGCGGCGGCGTTCCTGAATCCCGTCGCTTATGGCATTAGCGACGGCGGAAGCCACATCCTGTTTGGCAGTCTGATTGAAATGAGCCTTGGCGTTGCAATCGGCGCCGTGACTTTTACCGGATCGATCATCGCTTTCGGCAAGTTGCAGGGCGTTATCACAGGCGCGCCTATCGTTTTCAAAGGGCAGCATAAAATGAACGCCATTTTGGGCGGCGTTCTGTTTTTGCTCGTTGTCATGCTCTGCGTGACGCAGGCGCCATTCTCTTTCTGGGCAATCGTTATCCTAGCATCGCTTCTTGGCATCCTGATGATTATTCCGATCGGCGGCGCGGATATGCCGGTGATTGTCTCGATGCTGAACAGCTATTCGGGCTGGGCGGCGGCGGGCATCGGCTTTACAGATCGGA
>JAJZFS010000103.1:15984-29164 GCA_021805245.1 Pseudomonadota bacterium
GCGGTGATCGCCTTTACCTTGCAAAACAACCTTCTCATCATCGTCGGTGCGCTGGTGGGCTCGTCGGGTGCGATCCTGAGCTACATCATGTGCAAAGGCATGAACCGGTCGTTCTTCAACGTCATTCTCGGCGGTTTTGGCGGTGAGGCCGCCGGTCCTGCCGCGGGCGGGCATGGCGACAAACAGGCCAAGATTGGCTCTGCTGAAGACGCCGCGTTTATCCTTAAGAATGCCGGCAGCGTTATCATCGTTCCGGGCTATGGCATGGCGGTGGCGCAGGCGCAGCATGCTTTGCGTGAAATGGCGGCCATCCTGCAGGAGGAGGGCGTCAAGGTGCGCTATGCCATCCACCCCGTTGCGGGGCGCATGCCAGGCCATATGAACGTTTTGTTGGCCGAGGCGAATGTCCCTTATGAAGACGTTCTCGAGATGGATGAGATCAACCGCGATTTCAGCCAGACAGATGTCGCCTTCGTCATCGGCGCGAACGACATCACCAACCCCGCCGCGAAAAAAGACAAGGCCTCGCCGATTTACGGCATGCCGATCCTCGACGTCGAAAGCGCGGGTACGGTGCTGTTCGTCAAGCGTTCTCTCGGCAGCGGCTATGCCGGCATCGAAAACGAATTGTTCTTCCATGACAACACCATGATGCTGCTCGGCGACGCCAAGAAGATGTGCGAAGGCATTATCAAGGCGCTGGAGCAGTAAACATGCTGCCCGAAAGGTTCGCGGAACCGGACGGATTTCAATGGGCCGGTTTCACGGATGCGGGCGGCGCGCATATTCGCTACGGCTCTTTGCAGCCGGCAAGCGCGCCGCGCGGCACAATCGTCATTGTCTCCGGCTTCAGGGAATGTATCGAAAAATATTTCGAGGTCATGCGCGATATGACCGAACGCGGCTTTACCGTCTGGATGATGGACTGGCACGGGCAGGGCGGATCGGATCGATACCTCAAAAATCCTCAAAAAATGCACAGCCTCGGTTATGAGGAGCATATCGTGACGCTGCATCAATTTACGCGCGATATTGTTCAACATGCATCCGGCCCTTTGATTTTAGTGGCTCATTCCATGGGGGCGCATATTGGCCTGCGCTTTATGAAAGAGCATGAAAATGTTTTCGATACGGCCGTTATGACATCCCCGATGTGCGATGTTTTGACGCCGGGACTTTTCAGACCCATTGCGCATGTATTGGCCTTTTTGGCAAAAATGGCGGGATGTCTTGAAAAATACGTGCCGGGCGGGCATGACTGGGATGCGCGCGATACGGTGTTTCGCGGCAATAAGGTGACGTCTGATCCCGAAAGGTTTGGCGTTGTGCCGGAGCTCTTTAATCGCAAACCAGAATTGAAGATGGGGGCGCCGACTTACGGCTGGGCATGGCATACGTTTCGCTCCATTGACGCCTTGCGTCCGGACAGTTACCTGAAGACCATCGCAACCCCTATTCTCGCGGGGATAGCGGGGAATGACACCATCGTCGATATAAAGGCGGCGGAACGTGCTTGCGGTCTTTTGCCGAGCTGCGTGCTTGTCGATGTTCCCGAAGCGCGGCACGAAATCTGGATGGAGCGAGAGGATCTGCGCAGCCAGTGGCTTGAAAAAGTCACCGCCTTTCTAGAGGAACAACTTGGGAATAATCAGGAAAATACTATTCACGCCGCGCTTGAATTAAGCTAAACTCCGATACAGACCCGCCTTCGGGGAAGGGAGCAGCTTGCTATGGCAGACAGTAATTTCGAGAGACTGAGCGATAGTATCTTGGCGGCGTTAACACTCTCTCTGGAGCAGAAGGATTTAGCGGTTGCCGAACTTTTGAGCCGCGCCCTTGAGTTGGCGATGACGCGCGGCGCGGGCGGCAAGGATTTTGTTGAACGGCGTGCATTTGTGGAAGGGGTCGAAAAGGCCATGAGCCAGATGGATGTTTTGCGCAAACGGTTGCGCGGCTAGACTTTCGCCAGGTTTTGCCATTCTTCTTCAGACAAGACTTTGATCCCGAGCGCGGCGGCTTTTTTGAGCTTGCTGCCTGCCTCTTCTCCTGCGACTACGTAATCCGTGTTCTTTGAAACGCTGCCGGAAACTTTTGCGCCAAGGCTTTCGGCTTGCGCTTTTGCTTCCTCGCGGCTCATCGTGACCAGTTTTCCGGTGAAAACGACGGTTTTGCCGGTCACAGGCGATTCCCGCGTCTGCGTTCGCACATGGTCCTCAACAGTCAGTTCGCTTTGCAGGTCTTTAACGGCACGCAGGTTGTGCGCCTCGGCAAAGAAATTGACAATGTCTTCCGCGATGGCGGGGCCGACGTCGTCGATTTCCAGCAGAGATTGAAAGGCGTCGCTCTTGCGATCCTTGCATTGTTTTATCTGCGCGAGGAGATTTTCAAGGCTGCCGTAGTGCTGCGCCAGCTTTTTGGCCGTCGCCTGCCCGACCTGACGGATGCCTAGCGCATAAATGAACCTGTCGAGCGCGATGGTGCGGCGCTGTTCAATCGCAGCGAGAAGATTTTTGACCGAGAGTTCCCCCCAGCCTTCGCGCTCTTTTAAATCCGCCGCGTATTTTTTCAAGCGGAAGATGTCGGCGGGGGTTTGGATCATCTTTTCATCCCAGAACGACTGGATGATTTTATCGCCGAGCCCTTCGATGTCGAAAGCGCTGCGGCTGGCGAAGTGCTTGAGCCGTTCGACCGCCTGCGCCGGGCACACAAGGCCGCCGGTGCAACGTCGCGCGACTTCGCCATCTTCACGAACGGCGAGGCTGCCGCATTCGGGGCAATGGTCCGGAAAAGTGAAAGGCTTGCTGCCGCGCTTTCTCTTTTCGGGCAGGGATTTCACGACTTGCGGGATGACGTCGCCGGCGCGCTGGATAATCACATAGTCGCCTTCGCGGACATCTTTGCGCTGCAGTTCGTCCTCGTTGTGTAACGTCGCGCGGCTGACCATCACGCCGCCGACGTTGATGGGTTCTAGCTCCGCAACCGGCGTGAGCGTTCCCGTGCGGCCAACCTGTATGGTAATTTTGTGCAGGATCGTTTCTGCCTGCTCGGCGGGAAATTTATGCGCTATCGCCCAGCGCGGCGAGCGGCTGATAAAGCCGAGGCGGCGCTGGTATTCGAGGTCGTTGACCTTGTAAACGATCCCGTCAATGTCATATTCAAGATTAGGTCGCTCTTCATAGTAAAATTCGTAAAATTTTAAAAGGCCTTCCGCGCTTATAGCTACTGCTGTTCGTAGATGTTTCCCCGGCTTTCTGAAATCAATCCCGGGCACCCAAAATCCCCAGCTTTGTAGCTTTTGCCTAACGCCTTCCTGTGTTGTGGCAATCTGTTCCGATACTTCGCCTAGCGCATAGCCAAAAAAGCGCAGGGGGCGGCTAGCAGTGATGTTCGGGTCGAGCTGGCGCAAACTCCCTGCAGCGGCATTGCGTGGGTTGGCAAATATTTTTTGTTCCGTGAGTTCTTGCATTTTATTCAGGTGCTCAAAATCTCTGCGGGTCATATAGACCTCGCCGCGTACCTCAAGTACTTCCGGTGCTCCTTTGGGCAGTTTTTGCGGGATGGATTTGATAGTTTTAACGTTGGTGGTGACGTCTTCTCCTTCCTCGCCGTCACCGCGCGTTGCTGCTTGTACCAGAACTCCGTTTTCGTAGCGAAGAGAGCAGGAAAGGCCGTCGATTTTCGGTTCGGCCAGAATCTCGAGCTTTTCATCGTCCGGCAGGCGTAGAAACTTGCGCACGCGGTCGACAAAATCCTCCACGTCTTCCTCGCTGAAGGCGTTGGAGAGCGACAGCATGGGCACCGTGTGCCTGACTTTTGCAAATTCCCGTGCCGGTTTTTCGCCGACCTTTTGCGTCGGGCTGTCTTTTGTCGCCAGTTCGGGGAACGCATTCTCTATGCTTTCCAGCCGTTTTCGCAAGGCGTCGTAAGAGGCGTCGGAGATTTCCGGCGCGTCTTTCTGGTGATAGAGAATGTCGTGATGTTTTATCTCTTTGCGCAATTGAGCCGCTTCGGCCGCCGCTTCAAGAACATTCAGTTCCGCGACGGGAGGGAGTTTGTTTTTCTTCTTAGGCGGCATTGTTTTCCAGCAGTTTGGCGGCGGCGGCGCGGGCCTCCGATGTCACTTTCGCGCCAGAAATCATGCGGGCGATTTCTTCCTGACGCTCCTCCAGCGCTTTCAGCGGCGTGATTTTGGTGATGACGGTGCCTTTCTGCGCCGTCTTGGCGACGATCCAGTGGTGGCTTGCGCGGGCGGCGACCTGCGGGCTGTGGGTGACCACAAGTACCTGATATTTTTTCGCGAGACGCGCGAGGCGTTCACCCACCGCGTCCGCCGTAGCGCCGCCGATGCCGCTGTCCACTTCGTCGAAAATAAGCGTTGGAATGGCGCTTGTTTCCGCGAGGATCAGTTTCAGCGCCAGCATAAAGCGCGAGAGTTCGCCACCAGAGGCGATTTTATGAATGGGGCCCGCTGGCGTTTGCGGATTGGTGGAAACGACAAACTGCACTTTGTCGAGGCCGTTCGGCCCCCAGCCGGATTCGTCTTTGACGCGCGCACAGGAAACGGAGAACGTCGCCTTGTCGAGTTTCAGCGCGGGCAGTTCGGCGTTTACGGCCTTGCTGATCTTTTGCGCAGCTTTCGCGCGGGCGGCACTGAGTTTTTCCGCCAGGTTCAGGAATTTTTCTTTCGCATCTGTAACATCTTTATTCAGCGCGGCCAGCGTATCGTCCTGATGTGTGATCAAGCGCAATTTTTGCGACAAATCTTCATAGACTTCAGGCAG
Source organism: Pseudomonadota bacterium (assembly GCA_021805245.1). Lineage (GTDB taxonomy): Bacteria > Pseudomonadota > Alphaproteobacteria > Micavibrionales > UBA2020 > PALSA-926. Next base: position 20,766 of record JAJZFS010000103.1, read on the forward strand.
TTGATCGACGGTGCACCGGTGTTTTTTTGCACATTCCCTGAGGGAAAAATAACGTTCCTCGATTTCAGCAAGATTGACATCTTCATAATCGCTGTTTTTTAGGGCTTCGATCTGGTAGGCGAGTTCTGCCGTCTCGCTTTCGGCGCGGGCGAGTGTTTCCATGACGGTGGTCATTCTTCCGCCCGTGTTTCCAGCGATCCGGTCAAGCGCGGTATGCAGTTTGCCCAACAGGGACTGGACGCCGTCGTCGCTTTCGAGAATGTCCGTCGCCTGATCAAGGCCGCCGCGCATTTTCTCCGCATGGAGCAGGAAATGGCGTTTTTCCGCGAGGACCGCTTCTTCACCCGGTTGTGGGGCGAGCTTTTCCAGTTCTTTAACCGTATGTTTCAAATACTCTTCCTGCAACCGCATGGATTCTATATCGGCCTCGGCCGCATCCAGCTTAGCGCGCGCCGTGCGCCAGTTGTCCCATGCCTGCCGTGTTTTGGCGGCATCATCCGCAAGGCCGGCGTAAGAATCAAGCGCGGTGCTATGGGTTTGCGGGTCGAACAAGCCTTGCGTTTCAAACTGTCCGTGCACTTCGACCAGCGTTATGCCGATTTCTTTGAGCAGTTGTATGCTGACGGGTTCGTCATTGATGAAGGCCTTGCTGCGTCCGTCCCGCCCGAGAGTGCGGCGCAGGATCAGCGTGTCCGTGGCGGGCAGGTCTTTTTCTTTGAGTAGGCCGAGTGCGGGGTGGTTCGCAGGCAGGTCGAAGCAGGCGGTGACGGCGGCCTGCTCCGCGCCGTGGCGCACGAGGCCGGACTCCGCGCGTGCGCCGAGGGCGAGGCCGAGCGCATCGAGCAAAATGGATTTACCAGCGCCCGTTTCGCCCGTCAGCGCGGCAAGGCCGCTTTCGCCGTCCAGCGTCAGGCGGTCGATCAGGACGATGTTGTGGATGGTGAGGCTCGCGAGCATGGTGCCTCCGGTTTTAAAACAGCTTGCCCAGAGTTCTGTCGTAGACGGATTCTTGCGGCGCGGCGATAGAGGCATGCGGCCCGACAAGTTTGTAGGCGTCTCGGTACCATTTGCTCTGCGGGAAGTTCTGGCCGAGAATGGCGGCTGACTTGATCGCCTGCGACGTGATGCCGAGGGCGGTATAGGCTTCCGTCAGGCGTTCCAGCGCTTCCGGAACCTGCGTCGTCGTCTGGTATTGCGTCACGACGGTCTGGAAGCGGTTGATGGCGGCTTGATAATCCTGATGGTCGAGGTAATAGCGGCCGATTTCCATTTCCTTGCCGGCAAGGTGGTCGAGCGTGAGGTCGATTTTAAGGTCGGCGTCGTGGGCATAGGGCGTGTCCGGGAAACGCTCCCTGACCTGACGCAGCGCGGCGAGGGCTTTCTGCGTCATTTGCTGGTCGCGTTGCACGTCGGAAATCTGTTCGTAGTAGCAAAGCGCCTTGATGTAGTAGGCGTAAGCGACGTTCTGGTCGCCGGGGTGCAGTTCAATAAACTGGTCGAGCGCCATGATGGCGTCATTGTATTTCAGGTTTTTGTAATAAGCATAGGCTGCCATCAACTGGGCGCGCGTCGCCCATTCCGAATAAGGGTAGTTCTGCTCGACATTGTTAAAGCCGTTGGCGGCCTGATTGTAGTCGCCGGATTGCAACTCGGCGGCGGCCTTGTCGTACATCTGGGCGACGGGTGCGGGCTGTTTGACGAGGTTTGCGGCGTTCTTTTTCGCGGTGCCGCTGCAGGCCGTGGCCAGCAGCAGAGGGAAAAGGCATAAAACAACACCAATGCGTCTAAGCTTTGTCATGACGGTATCCGGAACAAAAGAGAAACGGGACTTATGCTCTTATAGCATGGTTTACCGTGGTGGGCAAAGACGGTAATCAAGGCTTTTGCGGCGGAATAATGGCCCAGTTGATCATGCCGAGGGGGACTTTGGCGTGGGTTCCTTGTGGAAATATCAGGGCCTTCTGGAGCTGTGCCTGCGGGAATTCGGTGCGGATATAGGGCGGAATGCCGCGGTGGTCGTGCACATCGCAGTTCATGCCGCACCAGACGATCACGCCGCCGTCTTTTTGGATCTCTGTCGGCTTGATCCACGGGCTGATTTTATAATTACCATAAATTAATAAATGCGGGCGATCGGGCGCATAATAGGCGATGTTCCCGCCAATCCACGTGTCGCCAACGACATAACGCAGCGGTGTGTGGTAGCGCTCATGCCAGTCTTGTGAAATTTGCAGGGCAAATAATTTTCCGGAAAAATTGATGCGCTTCACCTTGTGCGTGACGTAGGGCGCAAGTGCTTCGACGTAGACAAAACCGACAAGGCCAAAGACGAAAAGCAATGTCCAGACCTTGGCAAAACGGCGCAGATGGGGGGCTGAAAACGCTGGTGCGAAAGTGACAACCGCCCAAAGGCCGATAAAGTTCCAGTCCGGTGTCGCCCACATGTTGCGGATGACGTCCTCCGTGCCCATGGCGATGAAAGCAGTGATCAGCGCCGGGCCGAAGGCGACGGCATAAATAAAAGCTTTGTCGAATGGAATGCCCTTTTCCGTTGCCGTAGCAGGGCGCGGTTTACCGAAGGCGGCGGCGTAAAGAAGGATCGCAGGCAGCAGGGTCAGCGCCTGCCAGAAGATAAACCGTATCGGGACGATGATGAAATCGAAATGATCATGCGGATGCTGAAAGCGGTCTTCGGCATAGGTGAACGGCATGAAGTGGTTTTTATAGAGCCAGATGAGGTGCGGCATCATCAAAGCCAGGCCGAACGCGATTGTCAGCCACGGGCCTTTCGATTTGAGGCACTTGCGCGCATCGGGGTGGCCGAGCATCAGCGCGATGAGGGCGAGCAGCAGCAGCGCTGTGCTGTATTTGCTGTACATGCCCGCCGCGCTCCACAGGCCGAGCGCCAGCCAGTCGATGGTTTTGTTGTCTTTGACGGCGCGGTGAAACGACCAGCCGATCAGCGCCCAAAAGGGGAGTTGCAGGACGTTGGGGTTAAATTCTGGGATGAGGATGTTGTAATAGGGGACGACCGCCAGCAAACCGACGGCGATCAGGGCTGCGCGCTCGCCGACGATGCGCTTTCCCGTTTGCCACACCGCCCAGAAGGCGATAAAGACGGAGGCTTCATTGGCGAAGAAATGCGCCCAGGATGCACGGTGCGTGATCACGGCCAGCGCTTCCAGTATCCAGGCGGCAAGCGGCGGGTGTTTGTAGCTGCCGAGCTGCCATTCGTGCCCCCAGGCATAGCCTTCGAGCGTGTCGATCGGCACGTTGGCGATGGAGAGGGTCGGGATGACCGTCCAGCAGGCGAAATAAATACCGGCGATCAGCCAGAATACGGATGTCGGGGTAAGCTTGATCTCGGCAAAGGGATTTTTAACGGATGTCATGTCTGGCTCTGTTCAAGCCACAATACCGCGTATATCCATAGAAATGAAGGGGATAATCGCCTTTACGCGGGAACGGCGTTTTCCGCATAGGAACGGGCCAGAGCGTGCGGGCTGTGCGACTTTTCTCCCAGCGTTACGAATTCAAAGGCCTCCGGCTGCGCGAAGAGCGTGTGCAGGATCTTGTTATTCATGGCATGCCCTGCGCGGACACCGTGATAATGGCCGATCAGGTGCGCACCGGCAAGGTAAATGTCGCCGATGGCGTCCAGAATTTTGTGGCGGACAAATTCGTTTCTGTACCGCAGCCCTTCCGGATTAAGAATCTTGTCGTCGTCGATCACGATGGCGTTTTCAAGCGAGCCGCCGCGGGCAAGGCCGATTTTCTTCAGTTGCTCGACTTCTTTCAGGAAGCCGAACGTGCGTGCCGGCGCAATATCGCTGCGGTAATAGGATTCCGTCAGTGCGTGAGTGTATTTCTGGCAGCCGATCAGCGCCGTTGCGAAGTTGATTTCCATGCCGAAATAGGTGCCATCGGCAGGGCTGAGGAAAGTTTCCTTGTCGCCATCCTGGCAAAAGACGGTTTTTTTGATGCGCAGGGCGCGGCGCGGCGCGCTCTGACGGGAAAGACCGGCAATATTTATCTTTTCAATGAACTGGATAGCGCTGCCGTCCATGATCGGAACTTCGGGGCCGTTGATCTCGACGATGACGTTGTCGACGCCGAGCGCTGCGAAGGCCGAGAGCAGGTGTTCGATGGTGGAGACGCTGACGCCGTGTTTATTGGCAACGACGGTGCAAAGCTGCGTGTCGGTGACGTTGTCCCATTTTGCGGGGACCATATTCGGGCGGTCCGTGATGTCGGTGCGGATGAAGCTGATCCCCGAAGACGCGGATGCCGGTTTGAGCGTCATCGTTGCCGGCGCGCCGGAATGGACGCCGATGCCGGAGATGGCGACGGGTGCTTTGAGTGTGTGCTGGCGGGTGGATTTCAGCATGTGAGACCGGTTCCGAGTTGTGTGTATGGGAGAAAACCCCGATAGGTCATTGATAACAAACGCGCGGCTCTCCTAGAAGTCACTCTTTGTAACAGACTGTTACATAGTTAAATTATTGATATTAAATGTATTTTAAGACGGGCAACAAGCCGCCGGAAATGTCCATATTGAGAGTTTACAAAAAAATAAAAGCCCCGGAAAAACCGGGGCTTTTATTTTGTGAACACTGTCGCGTTCAGATCAGTTGGCCTGCCGCCTCAGAAAAGCCGGAATATCCAGCTCATCGTCGGCTTGCTTGCCCCCTTCCTCGACGGAAAGGCTCGGTGCCGATTCACGCGGAGGCGTGGCAGCCGGTGTCTTGCTTTCCGGACGCTGCATGGTGAAGCGTTCGAAGATGGAAGGCGACTTTTTCACCGGTTTGGCGGCAGCCATCGGTGCGCGCGGTTGTGCTGTGGCGGCCGTATCGTCGAACAGGTCGCCGGAACCGCTATGTGTGGCGCGCGGGTCGACCGGTTTCGGCGGGATAAAGCTGTTGCCGTGGCGCATTGCGCGCGGGGAGGTGGGCGACTGTGTCGGACGCTGGATGGTTTGCGTTTGCGACGGTTTCGTCCAGGTATCTTCGACGCTGATGTCGGCTTCATCCATCTTGCGGGCCGTGGCGGCGGGCGCATAAACCATGGAAGAGGCTTGTCCCATCGTCATTTGCGGCTGCGCAGGAGTGGCTGTTTGCGTTTTTTGCGCATAGCCCGCTTGCGGTGCACGAGCCATAGGCTGACCTTGTTGCGGCGCATGCTGCGGCAGAACGGCGGAGGGGATGGAGCTGCCGAAGTCTTGACGCTGTGCCGTTACGGACGCTCTATCATATCCGCCGGCCTGGCCGTCCATATAGGCGGGAGCTTGCGGTTTGTAGGATGCGCCCGCGTTAACGGGCGGAATACCGACCGGACGGCGGATCTGCTCGGATCCTGCCGCGCCGAGATTCAGCGGACGTGCCATTTGGCCCGCTTCGACTTCAATGCCGGTGGCGACGACGGAAACGCGCATCGTGCCTTCCAGCGCTTCGTCAAAGGTGGAGCCGAAGATGATGTTGGCGTCCGGATCGACTTCGTCGCGGATGCGGTTGGCGGCTTCGTCAACTTCAAACAGGGTCATGTCGAGACCGCCGGTGATGTTGATCAGCACGCCGCGGGCGCCCTTCATCGAGATGTCGTCGAGTAGCGGGTTAGAGATGGCCGCTTCGGCCGCTTCAACCGCGCGGCGTTCGCCGACGGCTTCGCCCGTGCCCATCATCGCCTTGCCCATTTCGGCCATGACGGCGCGGATATCAGCGAAGTCGAGGTTGATGAGGCCCGGCATGACCATCAGGTCTGTCACACCGCGCACGCCGGACTGCAGGACTTCGTCCGCCATGCGGAAAGCGTCGGAGAAGGTGGTCTTTTCGTTAGCGATACGGAAAAGGTTTTGGTTCGGAATGATGATCAGCGTGTCGACATGCTTTTGCAGTTCTGCAATGCCGTTTTCCGCGAGCTTCATACGATGTGAGCCTTCAAAATGGAACGGTTTGGTGACAACGCCAATTGTCAGAATACCGGCATGACGGGCCGCTTGCGCGATAACCGGCGCTGCGCCCGTGCCTGTGCCGCCGCCCATACCGGCGGTGACGAAGACCATGTTGGAGCCTTCAAGGATCGAGAGGATCTCTTCGATGCTTTCTTCTGCAGCCGCGCGGCCGACTTCCGGGTTAGCACCCGCGCCGAGGCCGCGGGTTACATTGACGCCGAGTTGGATCTTGTGGGTGGAATTATTGCCTTCGAGTGCTTGCGCATCGGTGTTGCAAACGAGAAATTCGCAGCCTTCGAGGTGCGAGTTGATCATGTTGTTGACCGCATTGCCGCCCGCGCCGCCGACGCCGACGACTGTTATACGTGGTTTCAGGCGGTTATTCTGGTTCTGCATTCTGATGTTGATCATTTTTTTTGTTCCTTCGCTGTCGGTGGTAATGTTGATCCTAACTTACTTCAGTGGCCGTATTCCAGAGTCTTCATGCATATAAGTGCATTTTTTTATTACTTTTTTTGCGGAAGCCAACTCAGAAAAGAATCATTTAACGCGCTCTGTTTTTGCCTCCGATGCCGAAAAATAAAACAGACTGAGTCGTTTACCAGTTCTCCTTCAACCAGTGTGTTACCTTTTGCAGCATCGGGCTGTTCAGCGGCCCCGGCAGGGTAAAAGAGTGACTTGATGCGACTGAAGGTATTTCATCCGCATGTTCGGCGGCGTAAATGAGGAGTCCGACCGCGGTCGAGAAAGCCGGGCCTCCCGTCGCTTCTGCAAGTCCTTTGATGCTCCGGGGCTTGCCCAGGCGTATTTTCTTGTCGAGGATCACCTGGCCGATATCGCACAGGCCCGGCAGTTGCGATGCGCCGCCGGTGAGGATGACACGCCGTCCGGAGATGTGGCTCATGCCGCTGTCGACGATCTTTGCGCGTACGAGTTCAAAGGTCTCTTCGATGCGCGGCTGGATGATGCTGGTGATGAAAGATCGCGGCACATAGTTGGGCTGTTCATGCTCTTCTTCGCCCATCGGCGGCACGTCGATCATTTCGCCGTTGTCGATGCCGGTGGCGTGCGCGCTGCCGTATAATGTCTTGATGCGTTCGGCGTCCGCGATGGAGGTGATCAAACCGCGCGCAAGGTCGTTGGTTACGTGTTGTCCGCCGACCGGAATGGCGGCGCTGTAAACCAGTTTGCCCTCGAAGAAGACGCCGATGGAGGTCGTGCCGCCGCCGATGTCGATGACGGTGCAGCCGAGTTGCAGTTCGTCGCCAACCGAGGCGGCGAGGCCGGAAGCGTAGGGCGTCGCGCAGAAGCCGTCGATTTCGAGGTTGTTCTGCGATGCGACGGAAGACAGATGGCGCAAGGCCGGTGCAAGACCGGTAATGGCGGTGATGTTGACGCCGAGATTTTGCCCGATCATACCGCGTGGTTCGCGGATGCCGCGGGTATTGTCGATGCTGTAGCCCGCGGGAATGACGTGGATCAGCTCCTCCTTGCCAGGCGCCACGACGCTGCGGCTGTGGGAGAGGGCGTTTCTCACGTCTTTCTCGGAAACTTCGTGCCCTGCGATCTTGACGTCGACGGAGAGCGGGTGCGGCAACGTGTGCATGCCGGGCACATTGATGAAGACGGACTTGATCGGCTTGTCCTGCAATTTGTGGCGCGCCATCAGCTCCGCCGCTTCGACGGCGTGGGCGACGGCGGTTTCCGCCGCGCGCAGGTCGATGACCGTGCCGGACTTCACGCCCCTCGAGGCCTGATGGCCGATGCCGATGACTTCTATGCTTGAAGGGCTTTTCACCTCGGCAATAAAGCAGCATATTTTGCTCGAGCCGATGTCCAGCGCGGCGATGATGCTGCTCTCGGTGCGAGCTTCCTTCTTGAGTGCCGGTATTTTTTTGTCTTTCACTTTTTTGTCTTTCATCATCGTTTCCCTGTCCTATATGCTGGTTTTCGTTTTATCGTTTACGCTCGGCGTGACCATGACCTTCTGCGGCAGACGCATGTCTATGCTGGCGATGCTGCGGCCGAGGATGTTTTTTTGCTTTTGCATTTGCGCAAGGCGGCTTAAGGCCAGCTCCATGTCCTGTTCCGGCAGTTTGACGGTGATGTCGTTTTTCAGGCGCAGATTCCAGCGGCGGCCGCCCACGCGCACGGCGGCGACCATCTGGCTGGCGATGCCGGGAACTGCTTGCAGCGTCGTCAGCAGTTCCGCAACGCTGTTTTCCGCGCCGTTGCCCACGACCAGCGGCAGGTTCTGCCACTTTTTAAGATTGTCCGTGGCGAGGACGATGCCATCCTTATTGATCAGGGAGATCGTTTTGTCGTGCTGCCACAGGGCGACGGGCGTGCGCTCGCTGATGGCGACGACGATCGTGTCCGGCAGGCGGCGCGAGACGACGGCGCCCTTGATCCACGAAACATTGAGAAGCGATTGTTCCGCCGTCGCGATATT
>JAJZFS010000103.1:29174-54928 GCA_021805245.1 Pseudomonadota bacterium
CCATCTGCCGCATTTTTGCAAGGCGTGATCGTGCCATGTTTCGAATGCGCCGAGGCCTGTCAGCACGACAAGCGCGGTCAGTAGCGCATACTTTCGCGCCTGCAACAGCCACCGGCGCGCGTTACGTCGCGCCTGCGAGCCTTTTTTCTTTTTAAAAAGTCTCACTCCCAAACCCCATCTATGCCCCGGCGCATTTCTGCGCCTCCGTTTGGCTGCGGTCCTTTTTAAGTGTGGACGCTGGCGTTTTCCACCAGCCACGCAACCAGTTCCCCAAAGCTCATCCCCATATGAGCCGCCTGTTCGGGCACCAACGATGTTGGCGTCATCCCAGGCTGGGTATTCGTCTCCAGATAGTACAGGCCGGCTAACCCCGGCTCGTTGTTATTATACCTGAAATCGCTGCGCGTGACACCTGTGCATCCTAAATTTTCGTGTGCAAAGGCGGCAATGCGCATCGTCTCGTTAAAAACATCCTGATTGATCGGTGCGGGCAGCACATGGCTGGAGCCGCCGACGGCGTATTTTGCTTCGTAGTCGTAAAAGGCGGAATGTGAGGCTGTGATTTCCGTAACGGTCAAGGCGCGCGCCTTTTCACCGCGCGCCCCCATCACGGCGACGGACAATTCCTTGCCGGGAATATATTGCTCGACAAGCGCGTAAGGCCCGTAAGGCCAGTTATCCAGGCCTGCAGGCGGTTTGTTGTCGCCTTCTTTTATAATGTAGACGCCGACGCTGGAGCCCTCGTTGTTCGGCTTCACGACATAGGGCGGCTTGAACGGGATATGACCTTTGCGCAGATCGTCGATATGGACGAGCGCGCCTTCCGGGCAAGGCACGCCCATCGGCTTTAAAATTTCGATGGCTTTTTGCTTGTCCATGGCGAGCGCCGAGGCGAGCGGCGCGGAATGTGTGTAGGGAATATTCAGAATTTCCAAAACGCCCTGAATGCAGCCATCTTCCCCGCCACGACCGTGCAAAGCGTTGAAAGCGACGTCCGGTTTCGGGGTCAATTGCGCCGTCAGGTCTTTGAGATCGCGTTTGACGTCAATTTCCCGAACATCGTAGCCTTTTTCGCGCAAGGCCTTCGCACAGGCCTTGCCGCTGGAGAGTGAGACTTCGCGTTCGCTCGACCACCCTCCCATCAGCACGGCTACTGTTTTCATGTCAGGAAATTTCCTTCTGCATCCACGCGGCTATATCGGCATCTTGCGGCAATGGCACGCCGATGCGCTTGATTTCCCATCGTAGCATAACACCGCTCTCTGCGTAAACTTTTTCGCGCACTTTTTCACCGAGGCGTTCCAGATCGGCCGCTGTTGCGCCGCCGGTGTTGATCATGAAGTTGGCGTGCATCTCCGACATTTGCGCCGCGCCGACCTTGAGGCCGCGGCAGCCTGCGGCGTCGATCAACTGCCACGCTTTGTGGCCTTCGGGATTGGCGAAGGTCGAGCCGCCGGTTTTGGCGCGGATGGGCTGGCTTTCGGCGCGTTTTACCTTGATCTCGTTGATCTTTCCCGCGATAACGTCGGGATCGCCGGTTTCGCCTTGCAGCGTGCAGCCGAGGAAGATCACATCGTCAGGCAGAGCATTGTGGCGGTAGGTCATGTTCATTTCTTCCGCCGTCATGTTTTTGACCGTGCCGTCGCGGAACAGAACTTCGGCGGAAATCAGGACGTCTTTCGTCTCACTGCCATAGGCGCCGGCATTCATGCGCAGCGCGCCACCGATGGTGCCGGGAATTCCGCTCAGGTATTCCAGCCCCGCAACCGATGCCCGCGCCGCCGCCAGCGCGACGTTCATGTCGAGCGCTGACGCGCCCGCCGTGACTTTGGCGCCTTCGGTGTTTATTTCCGCGAAATCGCGCCCGAAGCGGATGGTCACGCCCGGAATGCCGCCGTCGCGGATGATCAGGTTCGATGCGACGCCGAGGACGGTGACCGGCACGTCCACCGGGCAGTTCTTGACAAAGTCTATGAGGTCTTGTTTGTCGGCGGGTTTGAACAGCACTTCTGCCGCGCCGCCGACGCCAAGCCAGGTCTGGCGTCCGAGCGGGGCATCGTAGGTCAGCCGGCCGCGCACTTCGGGAAGCTTGAGGGAAGACATGATAAATTATGCGCCGTGAACTTGTTTGGGGGCGGTTCCGGCGAGTTGTTCCAGTTCTTTCGGCAATACATGCGCCCATTGGGTGATGGAACCCGCACCGAGGCAGATGATGAAATCTCCCGGTTTGGCGATTTTATATACCAGCGGCGCGAGCGCCTGCGGGTTTTCGAGCGCGTGCACTTTATCTTTGCCTTTGCCGTTTTTGCGGATGCCGCTGACCAGCGCGTCGCGGTTGACGCCGGTGATCGGATCCTCGCCCGCGGCATAGACATCGGCGATGATGACTTCGTCGGCATCGTCAAAGCAGCGGCAGAACCCTTCGAACAGGGACTGAAGGCGCGTGTAGCGGTGCGGCTGCACGACGGCGATGATGCGGCCCTGCGGACCCTTGCCGCTGACGGCATCGCGTCCGGCTTTGAGCGTTGCTGCGATTTCCGCCGGATGATGGCCGTAATCGTCGATGACGGTGATGCCGTTGACGATGCCCGTGGTTGTAAAGCGGCGGCGGACGCCCGAGAACTTCGCCAGCGCCGCGACGATTTTGTCCGCCGGAAGGCCGAGTTCATGCCCGACCGCGAAACTGGTCAGCGCATTGAGGACGTTATGCGGCCCGAACATCGGCAGCTTCACATTTTTGATTTCGCGCGGAAACTCCGTCAGGCTGGAGTCAAACAGCACGTCGAACATGAGGCCGTCCGGCGTCGTTTGCACGTTCACGGCGCGGATATCGGCCTTTTCACTGAAACCATAGGTAATTGTTTTGCGCTGGAATTGCGGCATCAGCTCCGCGACGACCGGATGGTCGATGCAGGCGACGACGAAACCGTAAAACGGCAGGTTGTGCGCATAGGCGACGAAGGCCTCTTTCAGCTTGTCGAAGGAGCCGTAATAATCCAGATGCTCGGGATCGATGTTGGTGATGATCGAGGCGATCGAGGGCAGTTTGGCGAAGGTGCCGTCGCTTTCATCGGCTTCGACCACCATCCACTGGCTCGCGCCCATGCGCGTGTTCGTGCCGTAGGCGTTGATGATGCCGCCGTTGATGACGGTCGGGTCGAGGCCGGTCTTCTCCATCACGTGGCCGATGATCGAAGTCGTGGTCGTCTTGCCGTGCGTGCCGGAGATATTGATGCACCATTTGGAGCGCATCAGTTCGGTCAGCAGTTCGACGCGCGGGATGACTGGAACTTCGTTTGCCTGCGCCGCGACAATTTCGGGGTTCGTGGCTTTTACTGCCGTGGATTTAACGACGACGGAGGGCAGGGCGCCTTGCTCGTCGAGGATGTTTTCGCCCGTATGCCCGATCATCACACGGACGCCGAGTGCGCGCAGGCGCAGGACGTTGCCGTTCTCTGACTGGTCCGAGCCTTGCACCTTGTAGCCGAGGTTGTGCAGGACTTCGGCGTAGCCGCTCATGCCAATGCCTCCAATGCCGATGATGTGGATCGTGCCGATCTTGAGAGGAAAGGTTTGCTTCATTATATAAGTCCTGGTTGATGTCGGGCAGATTATAGTCCGAATATGGTATGTATAAGAAACAAAAAGATTGACTTCGATGGTTTTTTTCATATATACTTTAAAATTGCATTTTTTATCAAAGAGATAAACGTGAATAATCATAAATTATCAAATTTACGGAAGCTGTTTGACGAGGGTTTTTCGCTCTCGGCGCTGTTTAATGGCTGTCAGGGTAAATTTAACCGCAATACCGCGGATCGCCTGAATTCTGCACAATCCGACAGTGAGCAGGCGAAGACCGGACAGGTCAGCGCTTTCGGTCTGCGCCCCTATACGCTGGAAGAAAAGCTGCAAACCCTGAAACGGATGATCGCCAAGGGAAAAATCGCGCTGCCCGCCCGCGTTTCGCTGGCCATGGTCAAGCATGAGTTGAAAAAGCCGGAAAATGATGGTCTGGGCATCAACGAGATGGTTTCTGTCCTCAAGGAAAAGAAGCTGTTGCAGGCGATCAAGGTGCCTGCGGCGGTTTTCAAGCTCAAGGCTCTAGCCCCCGGGATGTAACGTCCTTTCAACCAAATCGGCAAGATTTCTGGCGGCGTCCGGCTGGCCGCAGCTTTTGGCGGCTTCTGCGGCTTTTTGCAGGAGGGCGGGATCTTTCATGAATTTTTCAATTTCTCCGCTCAACGTCTGTGACGTGAAATCTTCCTCCTGAATAATCAGGCATCCACCCTTTTGCTCCAACGGTTCGGCGTTGTGGGTCTGCTGCTGGTCGGTGTGCCCGGGGTAGGGCACGAAAATGGCGGGACGTCCGGCAACGGATAGTTCCGCCACCGTCGAGGCACCGGACCGGCCGATGAATAAATGGCAGACCGCCAGCCGTGCCGGCATGTCGTCGAAGAATTCCTTTATCTCCGACGTCACGCCGGCTTTGCCGTAGCTCGCTGCTGTCATAGCGGTCTCGCCGGCACGGCACTGGTGGACGATATGCACGCGCTGGCGTAAATTCTCGGGCAGAAGCATGATGGCCACCGGAACGGTATCGTTGAAAACACGGGTCAGAGCCGTGCTGCCGCCCGTGATGAAAATCTCAAAAGTTCCGTCCAGCGGAGGATAGGGAATCTCGCGGAGGGCGCGAATAGCGGGACGAACGGGATTTCCGGTCACGGTGACCTTGCTTTGGTTTGCGTCTTTAATGCCGCGCGTGTCCTGCAGTGAAGCGGCGATGGCCACGGCCTTGCCGGCAAGATGGAGATTGGCCTTTCCGAGGACGGCGTTTTGCTCGTGTATGATGGTCCTGAACCCCGTCCACTGCGCTGCGAACACTGTCGGGAAAGAGGGATAGCCGCCAAAGCCGACAACGATGGCCGGCTTGTATTTGCGCAGGAGTTTTGCGGCTTGCACGATGCCCGAGAGAATTTCGATTACGGCCTTTATCTTGTTCGCGATCCCCGCTTTGAACGTCGCGGCGGGAACGGTCAGGACTTCCACTTTATCGCCGAGGTTTTGAAATGCTGCGCCGCGCTTGTCCGTGACGATGATGACTTTATGCCCGCGGTCGAGAAGTTCCTGCGCCAGCGCCTCGGCGGGGTAGAGATGCCCGCCTGTTCCTCCCGCTGCAAGGATGACTGTTTCAGATGTTGTCATGCAGCAGGCCTGTTTTACGTTTGCGGGTGAGCACGAGCAGCGCGCCGAAGGCGAGGCCGAATGACAGCAGCGAGGAACCGCCGTAGCTGATAAACGGCAGCGTCATGCCTTTCGCGGGCAGAAGCTGCAGAGACGATCCCATATGGATCAGGCTTTGCAGGCCAAATTGCACCAGAAGCGCCGTGGTGGCGAGGATGACGAACATGTCTTCATTGCGGTAGATGCGGCTGACGCTGCGGACGATGACGAAGGCATAGACCAATATCAGCAAGACGGCGGTGATCATGCCGAACTCCTCTGCCGCCACGGCGAAGATGAAGTCTTCGTGCGCGTCGGGAAGGGTCAGCTTGATGATGCCGTGGTCCGGCCCCGTGCCCCAAAAACCGCCATGGCTGAAAGCTAGCAGGGATTTTTTGACCTGATAGTTGTTGCCGACGGCGGGGTCGAGAAAGCGGTCGATGCGGCTGGTGACGTGCGGAGAGAACAGGTAAGCGCAAAACAGCCCAATAATGCCGATGCCGACCAGCCCCACAATGACGATGATCGGCAGGCCGGAGAGAAACATTTGCACGCCCCACATGCAGGCCAGCACGAAGGACATGCCGAGATCTGGTTCCATCAGCATCAGGCTGATGATGACGAGAAAGAGGCCAAGAGACAATTGATAGCCGGGAAAGCCCGGTTTTTGCCGCGCCTTCGCGATCAGCCAGGCACTGATGATGGCGAAGAATGGCTTGGCGAATTCCGATGGCTGGATGGATATGCCGTGGAGGGTGATCCAGCGGTGTGCGCCGTTGACTTCCGGCCCGAAAAAGATTGCCGCGATCATCATGGTGATCGTTATCGGCATCGCGACAAGCGATATGCGCCACAGCGTTTTTTCATTCATCAGAGAGACGAGGAATATAAAGGCGATGGTGGGAATCAGAAAAATCAACTGCCTGTGCACATAATAGAAAGGCGACAGCCCGTAGTGCTCCGCGGCCGGCGGCGAGGCGGAGGAGACTAGCATAATGCCGCAGACGATCAACACCGCAAGCGCAAAAAGCGTCAGGCGGTCGATGGCCCACCACCAGTTGCTGAGAATGGATCTGTCTGTGCGGGGAAGATGTTTCATGCGTGCGCCTCTGTTTTTACGGAAGCGAGCTTTGCGACAAGATCGGAAAATATCTCGCCGCGCTGCTCAAAATTTTTGAACTGGTCGAAACTGGCGCAGGCGGGCGAGAGCAGGACGGAGGCGTTTTTGCATTTCTCCTGCTGCGCCATCGCATGTGCTTCCGCGAGCGCCCTGTCCATCGTGCCGCAACGGGTAAAGGGAACTTTTTGCGTTTCAAGCCATGCCGCCATTTTTTCCTCGGCCTCGCCGATCAGGAAGGCGTGGCGCACATGTCCGATATATTTCTCGCAATCCGGATAGCCGCCGTCTTTCGGCTTGCCGCCGGCGATCCAGTAAATAGGGTCGTAGGCACGCAGCGCCGTGGCTGCGGCCTGATCGTTTGTCGCCTTGCTGTCATTGACGTAGTTGATGCCGTTATAGACGGCAACGATGTTCTGGCGGTGCGCAAGGCCGGGAAAGCTTTTCAGCCCTTCGAAGATCGTGGCGTCGCTCACGCCCTGCGCCTTGCAGGCGGCATAGGCCATCGCCGCATTCTGCCAGTTGTGCGGGCCCTGCAGGTTTTTGCATTGTTTGAGGTCGAAACCCGCCAGTATGCCGTCGGGTGAGACGGCGATATCCGCCGCGCCGTCGCAGGAGATGGAAAGCGTTTTGCGTTGGGTTTTTTTGATGTCTGCATAAACTTCTTTTGACCAGTCGTCGTCGATGCCGATGATCGCCGTCCCATTGCCACGGAAGATTTTTTTCTTCGCGGCGATATATCCCGCCATGTCGCCGTGCCGTTCGATATGGTCGGGGCTGAGGTTGATCAGGATGGAAATATCAGGCGCGAACGTGGGACAAAGGTCAAGCTGGTAAGACGACAGCTCGAA
Source organism: Pseudomonadota bacterium (assembly GCA_021805245.1). Lineage (GTDB taxonomy): Bacteria > Pseudomonadota > Alphaproteobacteria > Micavibrionales > UBA2020 > PALSA-926. The sequence continues at coordinate 36,366 of JAJZFS010000103.1, forward strand.
AACATAAACGCCGTTGTCGGACAATTGCGGCAGGTCGAGTGCCGCTCTGCCGATATTGCCGCCAACCGCGGATTCGATCCCCGCCGTTTTCAGGATATGCGAGATGAGCGCCGTGGTGGTCGATTTTCCGTTGGTGCCGGTAATGCCGATGGTTTTCATGTGCGGATAGGCGCGGTGGAAAATATCGATGTCGCAGACGATTGGGCAGCCGGCCTGTTGCGCCTGCACGGCGCAGGGGGACGGCTGCGGATGGGTAAGTGGAATGCCGGGCGAGAGGCAGAGGAGGGAAAAGCGGCCGAAGTCGGCTTGGCGGAGATCTTCGGTCAGAAATCTTTCCCGTATGGCGGGTATATCGTCCCATAACACGGTTTCAATCTTCGCCGCCACGCAGGCGTGATGCGTCGCAAGCCCGCTTTTGCCAAGGCCGACGATGGCGATGGGTTTGTTTTCGAGTTGCGGTTTCAGCGGCCTCAGGTCGATCATGTTTTTATCTCAGCTTCAGGGTTGAAAGTCCGAGTAGCGCAAGGATGATCGCGATAATCCAGAAGCGGACGACGACTGTCGTTTCCGCCCATCCGATCTGTTCGAAATGGTGATGGATGGGAGCCATTTTAAAGACGCGTTTCCCACGCGTTTTGAAGGAGAGAACCTGTATGATGACGGACAGTGTTTCCATGACAAAAATCCCGCCGATGATGGCAAGGACGATTTCATGCTTGGTGATGACGGCGATGGCGCCGAGCGCGCCGCCCATGGCGAGCGAGCCTGTGTCGCCCATGAACACTTGCGCCGGCGGGGCGTTGTACCAGAGAAAACCAAGCCCCGCGCCGATCAGCGCGCCGCAGAACACGGAGAGTTCGCCCGCGCCCGGCACATTGTGGATTTGCAGGTAGGCGGAGAAGACCTTGTTGCCGACAAGATAGGCGATGAAGCCGAAGCAGGCCGTGGAAATCATGATCGCGCCGATGGCAAGTCCGTCGAGGCCGTCAGTCAGATTGACGGCATTGGCCGTGCCGACGACCACCAGCATGCCGAAGATAGCATAAAACCAGCCGAGGTTGACCAGTATGTTTTTGAAGAACGGCACGGCGAGCGTATGGCCGAGCGGGGCTGGCGCCGCCGCCTCAAAGGCCAGCACCGCGCCCAGCGCGATCATACCCTCCAGAAACAGCCGCAACCTTCCGGGGATGCCTTTATGGCTGTCTTTGACCAGTTTGGCGTAGTCATCCCACAGGCCGATGAAGCCGTAGCCGAGGAAGACCCACAGCACAATCCACATATAGAGATTGGAAATGTCGACCCAGAGCAGCGTTGAGAAGGTGACGGAAAAAATGATCATCAGCCCGCCCATTGTCGGCGTGCCTTTTTTCTTTTTGTGTGTTTCCGGGCCGTCAGAGCGGATGGGTTGGCCCTGTCCCTGCTTGGATTTCAGCCAGCGGATGACCATAGGGCCAATCCAGAAGCTGATCAGCATCGCGGTCAGGATGGCGCCGCCTGTCCTGAACGTCAGGTATTTGAACAGATTGAACGGTTCAAAGTATTTCGCCAGCGGGAAGAGAAGATTATACAGCATGCTGGTTTCCTTTTGTGTTGATTTGTGCCGCCGCCATGTCCTGCAGCGCCTGCACGACATATGACATTTTGCTGCCCGCCGAGCCTTTCACGAGAAAGACATCTCCGGGTTTTGCAACGGCGGTGACCAGCGGTGCAAGCATCTGGCTGTCCTTGGCGTATCCGCCGTGCCAGTCGGGCGGCAATTGCTGATAGAGTGCGTCCATCAGCGGGCCGCAGCAGAACAGCAAATCGGTTTTCGCTTTAAGCAGCGGATTGGCGAGCTCTGCATGGAGACGCGGCCCGTCCTTGCCGAGTTCAAGCATATCGCCCAGAACGGCGATGCGCCGCCCGCCGCCCGTCGGCGTTGTCATGGCGAAAACGCCGAATGCCGCCAGCATGGCCGCCGGATTGGCATTATAGCTCTCGTTGATGATGGTGAGAGGCGGCTGCCCTGCGGCGATGGTCACCGATATGCGGTTGCCGCGACCTTCAACCGGTTCGGAACTTTTGAGGGCCTCAACGGAGGCATTGAGATTTCCCCCAGCCGCTTTGACGGCGGTGAGAGCGCTCAAGGAATTGAGCGCGATATGCTTGCCGGGGATGTTCAGCTTGTATTTGACGCGCTCGCCCAGAATATCCGCGGTGACTTTCGTGCTGTCGGCGTGGAGCGCGCAGTCGATCAGGCGGGATTGTGCGTCCTCGTCTTCACCGAAGGAAAGGATTTTCTGCAGGCCGGCGTTTTCGGCGTGGGATTTCAGCCGTGCGAAATGCGGGTTGTCGAAAGGCAAAATGGCGATGCCGCCCTTCATACCGGTAAAAATTTCCGCTTTGGCATCGGCGATGGCTTCGACGCTCTTGAAAAACTCGATATGCACGGGTTCGATTGTGGTGATGATGGCGATATGCGGTTTGACTTGTCCGGTGAGGTTGGTAAGTTCGCCCGCATGGTTCATGCCCAGTTCGAAAACGCCGTAGGCTGTGTCTTTCGGGATATTGGCAAGAGACAGCGGCACGCCCCAATGGTTGTTAAAGCTTTTTTTGCTGGCGTGCGTCTTGCCGAGTGCGCCAAAGACGATGGAGAGCATTTCCTTGGTACCTGTTTTCCCGGCCGATCCTGTCACGGCGATGATCTTCGCTTGCGAACGCGCGCGCCCTGCCGCTCCCAGTTTTTCGAGGGCGGTCATAGTGTCGTTGACGTGCAACAGGGGGCCGGATGGGGATTCAAACGCTTCTTTGACGATCGCCGCCGTCGCGCCCGCCTTGAAAGCGGCCTCCACGTAATCATGGCCGTCAAGTGCGCCGCCCTTGAGGGCGATATAGACTTCTCCTTTTTTCAGCGTGCGTGTGTCGATGGAAACGCCGGTGGCTGAAAAATCCTTTGTCGCCTTGCCGCCGGTGGCCTGTTCGATTTCGCTTGCGGTCCAGAGTGTCATTTACTCACCTCCAGAACCGCGTTGCGCGCTTCGCTGACGTCGTCGAAAGGCAGGATTTCCCTGCCGACGATTTGTCCCTGCTCGTGCCCCTTGCCGGCGATGACGAGGACATCGCCCGGTTCAAGAGCACGGATGGCGGCGCGGATGGCCTCGCGCCGTCCGCCGATCTCCGTCGCGCCCGCTGCCGCGGCCATGATCTCCTTGCGGATCGTAGACGCGTCTTCGGTGCGCGGGTTGTCGTCGGTGACGATGGCATGGTCGGCAAGGCGCACGGCGATCTCGCCCATCATCGGGCGCTTGCCCTTGTCGCGGTCGCCTCCGCAGCCGAAGACGACGTGGAGTTTCTTTTGCGTATGCGGACGCAAGGATTTGAGCATGGTTTCGAGACCGTCTGGCGAATGGGCGTAATCGACGTAGATGGCCGCGCCGTTGGGATGCTTTGCCGCGAGTTCCAGCCGTCCGCGCACGCTTTGCAGATTTTCGAGCGCATAGACGCCGTGCATGTGGAGCAGACGGTTGTCCGGATCTTCCGCAAGCACGAGGCCGAGCGCGCAGAGCGCGTTGGAGGCTTGAAAATCGCCGACCAGCGGCAGTTCAAGTTCGTAACGTTCCCCGAAGATGATCAATTCCACGAACTGTCCGTCGGGCAGCGGGCGCTGTTGGGCAAGGCGGATGTCTTTCGCCTTCCAGCCGTATTCGATGACGCGCAGGTCGCGCTTTTCACAGACGGCGCGGAACGCTTTGGAATAAGGCGTGTCGCTGTTGATGACGGCGACGCCTTCGTCGATCAAAACGTCGCTGAACAAACGCAGCTTCGCCACGAGGTATTTTTCCATCGTGCCGTGATAGTCGAGATGGTCGCGGGTGAGATTGGTGAAACCGGCGGCGGTGACGCGCACGCCATCGAGCCTGTACTGGTCGAGCCCCTGACTGGAGGCCTCGATGGCAAGATGCGTCACGCCCGAGGCTTCAAGCTCGGCGATTTCTGCGTGCAGCGTGACAGGATCCGGCGTGGTGAGCAGGCCGGGACGGCTGATGCCCTTGCCGTCCGAAAGGTTCGCCGTGATGCCGATTGTTCCCAGACAGGCCGCGGCATGTTCCATGGACTGCCATATCTGGCGGCAGAAATTGACGGTCGAGCTTTTGCCGTTCGTGCCGGTGACGGCAGCAAGGACGGGAACCTGCTTGCCAAAAAATGCTCCGGCCATTTTGGCGAAGCTGCGGCGGGGTTTTTCGCTTTCGATCACGACGACGTTGGCGGCGTTTATTTTCGTTCCGGCGGGTGCGAGGATGGCTGCGGCGCCTTTGCTGATTGCCGCATCGATATATTCGCGTCCGTCACTTTTCGTTCCGGGGAAGGCGGCAAAGAGGTATCCCGTCCGCACTTCGCGCGAATCCGACGTGAGGCCGACGATCTCCGTCTTGCCGGCGGGCGTCTTGCCGCTGATCTTGAGGTCGTCAAGGTCAGTGATCAGTGCTGAGAGCTGCAAGTAATTGTCCTTCCTTATATTCTTTCAAATAGGGTTTCATCTCTTTTTCTATGCCATTGCGGGTGATGTCCATGCGCGGCTTGATGCCGTAGAGCGGCCCCATGCGCGCAATGACATCACCGACAACCGGCGCCGCGGTAAAACCGCCGGTTGAAAAACCGTACGTCGCCTTGGTGCCTTGCGGGTCGTCGAGCAGTGCAAGAACGACATAACGCGGATGCCATATCGGGAATACGCCGAGAAACGAGGAAATATTGGCGTGGCTCTCGTACTTGCCGTTCTTGTTTTTATCCGCCGTGCCGGTTTTTCCGCCGACATCGTAGCCTTTGACCCAGGCATTGGAGCCGGTGCCTCCGGCGACGACGAGCTCAAGCATGCGCCGCATTTTTTCAGACGTTTCAGCGCTGATGACGCGCGTGCCTTCGGGGGCGACGTTCGGATCATCTGGCATGACCAGTGTCGGTTTCAGCAACATGCCGCCGTTGACGATAGCAGATGCCGCGCGGACGACGTGCAACGGCGAAACGGCGATGCCGTGGCCGAAGGCGGCGGTCAGCGTATTGATCGGCCGCCACGGGGAGGGATAAATCGGCATGGCGCGCTCGGGTACCTGAATCGGCACTTGCTGCATAAAGCCGAGCGTCCTGTAGAAATTTTCGATGGTGTCCGGCTCGAGACTTTGCGCCATTTTGGACGTGCCGATGTTGGAGGAGTAAATGAAAATCTCGGGAATGGTCAGCGGGCGGTTCTTGGCGTCGAAGTCGTGGATGGTGAACCGGTCTATCTTCAGGGGGTGCGATGCGTCAAAGACGCTGTAGAGGTGCACTTTCCCGCTGTCGAGACCGGCGGCGATGGAAAAAGTTTTGAAGGTCGAGCCCATTTCATAGTCACCGAGCGTGGCGCGGTCGAATTTTTCGGCATTGGTGGCGTCGCCGATATGGTTCGGGTCGAAATCAGGCAGCGAGACCATGGCGATGACCTGCCCCGTATTGGCATCCATGACGATGCCAGCGCCGCCAAGGGCGTGGAACTTTTTGACGGACTTTGCCAGATCCTGCCGCATGATGTGCTGGATGCGCATATCAAGCGTCAGCTGCAGCGGTTTTCCGCCGGCGGCCAGCCGTTTGTTGAAGAACTTTTCTATGCCGGCGATGCCGTGACTGTCGGTGTCCGTATAGCCGATAACCTGCGCGGCAAGATTGGCGTCTGGATAGATGCGCCGTTGCTCCTCCTGAAAGCGGAGGGCCGGATCGCCAAGCGCGTTGATGGCGTATTCTTGGCGAGGGGTAATGAAGCGCTGCAGCCAGACAAACCCTTTGCCCGAGGAAAGTTTTTTGAAAAGGTCGTCGTAGCTCTGTGTTGGCAGGATAGGGGCGAGTTTCTGTGCCAGATTGGCGGGATCGTGCACCATTTTGGCATTAACGTAGACGGAGGCCATGCGCAGTGAAACAGCAAGCAGGTTGCCGTTGCGGTCGACGATGGAGGCGCGCAAGGGCCTTTCGTTCAGGGCCATTGCGCTGTTGTTCGTCAACATGGGCGTGCTCTTGTGATGCAGCAGAGACAAATCGCCCATGCGCAGGATGATCGCGATATAGCCCATCATCATGACCATCACGACCCAGACAAGGCGCAGACGCGCCTGTTCAAGCATCTGCGCTTGCGTGCCGGAGATTGTCAATTTGCGGCCATGAAATAGGTCGAAAGCCATTATTCGACACCCAGACTCTTGATCACGTCGCCGAAATTGCGCGCGGTCGTCGTGCCTCCGCCTTCCAGACCGTTACCTTTCCGCCGGTGCCGCTTTTTGAAATAGACCGGCGCGGCGGGTTTATGTATCCGGATCGTCACAGGGCGTTCCACCGCGGCGAGACGGTGCGGATGCTCTTTTATGACGGCGGGCTTTTCCGCCGTAATTGTCGGCGCAGGCGGGGCCGCGCTGCGCAGGGGAATGTCTTCAACCTTGATGAACTGCGTGCCGGTGAGTGGCTCCATGTGCAGATAGGTTTTGGCCAGCGTTTCGAGGCGCTGCGGGTTGTTGAGGTAGCTCCATTCCGCGTTGAGTACACGGATGGATTCTTTTTCATGGGCGATAGAGGTGTTCAGTGCGGCGAGCCTGTTGCGCTCGTCGTGGACTTTCTGACTGGTGTGAAAAAGCGCCGTGCCGCAAAAAGCCGCCAGAACCAGCCAGAGAAACGTGGATTTACGCATGCCGCGCTCCTTCCTGATAAGACGTTGCTTTCCAGGCGGGCGCCTCCGTGCGGATGCCGTAGCGCAGGCGCGCGGAGCGCGCGCGCGGATTGATGTCCGTTTCCCGAAGCGAGGCTTTCCGGCCGCCGGTTTCGACAACAGTAAAGGTGGGCGGTTGCACGTCCTGACGCGCAGGCAGATGGCGCGAGTTGTTGCCCATGGCGCCTGCACGCTGTTTCAGAAAGTTTTTGACGCGCCAGTCTTCGAGGGAATGAAACGTCACGACGGCAAGGCGCCCTTGCGACGGGAGCAGTTCCTCGGCGGCGTCTAGCGCGCGTTCCAGTTCGCCCATTTCATCATTGACGTGGATGCGCAAGGCCTGAAAGGTTTTGGTGGCCGTATCGGTGCGCAGCTGCGGCTTTTGCGGCAGGACGCTGTGGATGATGTCCGCGAGTTGCAGAGTCGTTTTGATCGGCCCGGCTTCGCGCGCGGCGATAATTCTTTTCGCGATCTGTCGCGAGGCGCGTTCCTCGCCGTAGGTGAAGATGATGTGCGCGATCTCTTTTTCCGATGCGGTATTGACGACGTCTGCGGCGCTCGGGCCTTCCTTGCTCATGCGCATATCGAGCGGGCCATCCTTCTGAAACGAAAAGCCGCGCTCCGCCGTTGCGAGTTGTATGGATGAAACGCCGATGTCCAGCACGATTCCGTCGACTTGCGTGACGCCTTGTGTGCTCAAGAGCGTTTTCATGTCGCCGAAGCAGCCATGTAATGGAATAAGTTTGTCTTTGAAATCTTTTGCCATGCTGACGGCGCGGGCATAGGCCTCCGGATCGCGGTCAATGGCGTAGACGGTGCAGTCGGCTGATTCAAGAATAGCGCGCGTGTAGCCACCCGCGCCGAACGTGCCGTCGACGTAAATGCCGTTGTCTTCCGGGCGCAATGCGCCCAGCACTTCTTCCAGCATCACCGGAATGTGTCCCGATGATGTCGGTAGAACATCTTGAGCGCGTGAAGTCATCATCGCTAGCTAAACACCGAAAAATATTCTGTTAATATCCCGCCAACTTCAACATTCACTGTGGAAGGCAGGTATAGCCCCTCGTTAACCCTCTGTTAACTTTACAACACAGGCCTTTCAGCCGTCAACGCGCGGGGCCTTGTTTTAAGGGATCTTATGCTGTTATTTTTTTTATACATAAATAAAAACGCGTCATTCAAGGGCGCGTTTTTATTTTATTCCTGTGCGGAAACGTGGCGTCAGGGCGTATTACTATCGCCGCCCCATGTCAATTTCGGCCCCTTCTTCTGGCCGGGCAGCGGCGTGGCCGGTGCTGTGGAGGCGCTGCTTTCAACCAGCTTGGGCTGGCCCGACGGCGTCACTTCAATCCTGTAGGACGAGGACAGGGCTTCTGCCGCGCGGTTGAACACGTCCACCAGACGCTTGTCCTGCTTTTGGTCGTTGCCCCAGAACAGTTTTACCTGATTGAACACGGTTTCTTCGTATTTGGGCGGCGCTTCCGCCATGGCGCCCGGCGGCATCATGGCGAGTTGCTGGACGATCTGGCTCAGCTCCGTGGTCAAACCGGCCATGAAAATGCGCTTCGCATCGGTGCTGGCGGCAGAAATATCCGCTGGCGCCGTGCCGGGATAGGACTCAATGTGGAGCACTTCGGCAATCAGCCCCGCGACGGCACCGCCGAACTTGGCTTCGACCTTTTTGTAATCCACGGGATCGCGCACGCAGTCAATCAGCAGCGCGGCGGCGATGAGCGCTGGAGAGCTGCTCTCGCTGTTTTTCTGCAATTCCAATGCGGGCGCGAGCTTGGCGCTGCTGAACATGTATTCGAGCTGCTGTTGCGCAATCATCGGCAGGGTTTTCTTTTGGAATTCCGCCGATCTGTCCAACTGCATTTTGTTCTGGTTATATTGATCTTCCGTGACGTATCCGGCATCGCGCGCGTCATCGAGCTGCGCCAGCCTTTGTTGATACTGCTCATCCAGTTGCTTTTCGAGCTGCAGCGTGATTTCCGGCACCAGTTTTTTGTTATGTTCTTGTGCGTAGTCGAAGGCTTCTTCGACAAGCGCGTCTTTTGTCAATCCCGTGTAGTCGAATTTCATGGTGTTTCTCCGGTTGTGCTTGGAAACTGATAATATTACAGAATTACAAACGCTATCATGCCTGTGGATGGAATACAATACGCTTTCTGGGCGCTTTCCGGCGGAAAATAGCTGTTCTTTGGCGTTTTAGCGAATGGAGACGGGCGCTATCCGGAATCCCGGCCGTGCCGGAACAGGGGTTGTTCAGTTCTTATCTTTGTCTTTTTTCGTGCGGAAGCTGTCGAGGGAGATGACTTCGCCCTTTTTCTTCTCTTTGTCGTTTTTATCGACGTCCAGCTCTTCGGCTTCGAAGTGGATCTCGTCGCCGTCGTCTTCGGACAAAGGCTGGAATTGCAGGGCAAAATTGACGGAGGGATCAGCGAAGATTGTCACTGCGGAGAGCGGAACGGTCAGGCGCTCGGGCACGTTGTTGAAGCTCAGCATGACGGTGAATTTTTCATTGTCGACTTCAAGGTCGTAAAACTGGTGTTGCAGCACGATTGTCATTTCACCGGGGTAGCGCTCTTTAAGATAGTCTGGAATTTTGACGCCGGCATGATCGGTGAAAAACGTAATATAGAAATGGTGGTCGTCGACAATGCCTTCGTCCACAACTTCCTGAAGAGCCTGCCTCACCACGCTGCGCAGCGCTTTTTCCACCATTTTATCGTATCTGAAGGCGTCTTCGTGGTTACGCGTCATGTTTGTCTCGGCTCCGCAGCTTTTTATTTCATTCTCGAGTCAGTCTAGTCAGACTTGCAGGTCATGTCACTGGATTTTATATGATTTTATATAGAAAAGAAAAATGGAGGCAGTTCTGTTGCTAGGCCTGCCCCCACGCCCCACCTTGTCTATTACTAGACGAGGGATTGAAGTGCTAACTCGTCAGGACGCAATTAAGCGACGAGACGGAGTTGACCCATTGCTGGGCTGTTGTCGTTAGCATTTATAGTTTTTTAGCCCGATAACGGTGGATACCATGCCGAACGAAAGCAACCGCCTTTATTACGCACGTCGATCCTATTTCGGCCCCATACCGGAAAGGTCGTTTCAAGACCTTAATCTTTTAAATGGTGGAGCCGCCGGGTACCGCCCCCGGGTCCGTCTCGCCTATTCCGCAGCGCGTTTATCGTCATAGCCAGCAAGCTGGCAGTTACTATTATCCCTTAGGTTACGAAAAAAAGCCAGTATAAATATATGGAGGAGGGGCTGTTTTAACTATTGTAAACTGTTATTTGTTAATTTATTTCATTGTATATCAATTACTTATAAACTTTAAAGACTTATGGAGCTTTTGACGGCACGCCCCGAAGCCTGACTCAATCTGTGTAATCCACCCGCACGAAGTAAAGCCCGTGCGCAGGGGCCATAGCGGCGGCGTTTTGCGTGCGGTCGCAGGCTTCCAGAACGCGTTTCACCTCTTCCGGCGCCCATTTTCCTTCGCCTACCATACGGAGCGCGCCAGCGATGTTGCGGATCTGGTGGTGCAGGAAAGACCGTGCTTCGGCCCAAATTTCGATATGCTGTCCGGCGCTAAAATCGTGGGTCGTTTCAATGACGTCGCAGCGGTCGAGTGTGCGTAAGGGGGATTTTGCCTGACAGGCGGCCGCGCGGAAGCTCGAGAAATCGTGATGGCCGAGAAGATATTGCGCGGCTTTGTGCATGGCGGAAACATCCAGATCCCATGTCACGTGCCAGACGCGTTCGTGGTCGATGGCCGGTGCCGGCATGCGTCCGGCGAGGATTTTGTAGCAGTAAACGCGGTGCGTGGCTTTGAAACGGGCGTGAAATTCGTCCGTCACGGGCTCGGCTTTGACAATGGCGACGGGCAGGGGGCGGAGATGCGCGTTGATCGCATCGCGCACGGTTTTCGCATCCGCCTCTTTTGCAATATCGGCATGGGCGACCTGCCCCACGGCATGCACGCCCGCATCGGTGCGTCCGGCGACGTGGAGGGTCACGTTTTCCCCACAAAAATCATGGATAGCTTTCTCGATCGCGCCCTGCACGGAAGGGTCGCTCTCCTGCCGCTGCCAGCCGGCAAACGGCGTGCCGTCATATTCGATGGTGAGTTTCCAACGTTGCGTCATGCGAGGAAGTCGCCGACGTTCATGTGCGTGCCGTTCATAAACGAAAGGCCGTCCATCGGTTTCCTATCCTGTGGTTGAACCTTCTCGAGCCGTAGCGCGTCTTTGCCGCAGGCGACGATCAGATGCCGGTCGAGGATTTCGCCGGCCTTGCCGGAACGTTTTTCAATTGATGCCGCAAGCACTTTCATGCGCTGATCGTTGAGGAGGCACCAGACACCAGGCCAGGGGGTCAGGGCGCGGATCTGCCGTTCAATCTCTATGGCGGATTGCGTCCAATTGATTTTTCCATCGTCCTTCGTAAGCATTTCCGCATAGGTCGCGCCGTCATCGGTTTGCGGTTCGGGCGTGATCGTGTCGATATTGTCCAGCGTCTTGACGATCAGTTCCGCGCCTTGTTTGGCCAGCGCGTCATGCAGCTCGGGCGCGGTCGTCGTGTCGGTAATCGGCACTATACCGCGCCTCAGCACGGGGCCGGTGTCGAGGCCCGCATCCATTTTCATGATGCAAACGCCGCTTTGCGTGTCCCCCGCGAGGATGGCGCGCTGGATCGGCGCCGCGCCGCGCCAGCGCGGCAACAAAGAGGCATGGATGTTGATGCAGCCGTATTTCGGCGCGTCCAGCACCTCCTGCGGTAATATCAGTCCGTAAGCGGCGACAACCGCCGCATCAAGGCCCAGCGCCGCAAAATCGGCGCGCGCCGCGGCGTCTCTTTTAAGGCTTTTGGGCGTCCGCACGGGGATGTTCAGTTCTTCGGCGCGTTTTTGCACAGGCGAGGGCTGTAGCTTGTGGCCGCGTCCCGCGGGGCGCGACGGTTGGCAATAAACGCAGACGACGGCGTGCCCCGCTGCGACGAGTGCATCAAGAATATGCACCGAAAATTCCGGCGTGCCCATAAAGGCGATTTTGAGTTTTTTAGAGGAGTACATGGCTTTCCGCCATCTCTTCTTCGTTTTCTTTCTTGTATTTTTTGAGCTTGCGCATGACGATGTCGCGCTTCAGCGTCGAGAGGTGGTCGACGAAAAGAATGCCGTCGAGATGGTCCATCTCGTGTTGCAGGCAGGTGGCGAGCAACTTGTCCGCTTCGATTTCCCGTTCTTTGCCGTCGTAATCGAGATACTTGACGCGCACTTTATCGGGGCGGGCGACTTCGGCGTATTGGCCGGGAACGGAAAGACAGCCTTCGTTGTAGACGCGCCGGTCCTCCGACTCCCAGATGATCTCCGGGTTGACGAAGCAGAGCGGTTTGACGCGGCGTTCCTGCGGGGGAATGTCGTCGTCGCGTTTTTGCTCGACATCGAGCACGAGAATGCGTTTCGAGACGCCCACCTGCGGCGCGGCAAGGCCGATGCCGTCGGTCGCGTACATGGTTTCCAGCATGTCGTCCATCAGTTTGCGGTCTTTGTCCGTTACTTTTGCGACCGGTTCGGCTTTTTTCTTCAGCACCGGATGCGGCGCGACGTATATCTTCAGGACGGTCATGTTCAGCCGTTCTCCGCTGTTTTGAAGTCTTCGATCTGTCCGGCCTCGAGCAGTTCCTTGGGCAGGGTTTTGGATGATTTGATGCCGAGGGCTTTCAGTTCTTCCGTCTGCCGGATGATGTTGCCCGTGCCGGTGGAGAGCTTTTTGAAGGCATCGTCATAAGTTTTCTGCGTCGCTTCGATCCGCTTGCCGAGGTCCTGCATGGCACTGACGAAGCCCGCGACTTTGTCGTAGAGCAGGCTGCCCCGGCGCGCGATTTCCTGCGTGTTTTTGTTTTGCCGTTCCAGCCGCCAGACGGAGTCGATGGTTTTCAGCGTCGCGAACAACGTCGATGGGCAGACAATGACGATTTTTTTGTCCCACGCGTAGCTGTGCAGCGACGGGTCTTCCTGCATGGCGAGCGAATAGGCGCCCTCGATCGGCATGAACATCAGAACGAAATCCGGCGTGCCGAGCTTGTCCGTGTCCTGATAGCGGCGCGTTTCGAGGCCGCCGACGTGGGCGCGGACGGAAAGAAGATAATCTTTCAGGTATTTTGTACGCTCGCCAGCATCGTCCGTGCCGCAATAGCGTTCATAGGCCGTGAGCGACACTTTTGCATCGACGATGATATGCTTGTCTTCCGGCAGCATGATGATGACGTCGGGCTTGATCAGGCTACCGTCTTCGACATGCTTCAGGCCGAGGTTGGTGCCCTGCACGATATAATCCTCGCCTTTGCGCAGGCCCGAGCCTTCGAGGATTTTTTCGAGGATCATCTCGCCCCAGTTGCCTTGTGTTTTGACGTCGCCTTTCAGCGCTTTGGTCAGGTTTTCCGTCTGCTGGGTCATCTTCTCGTTGACGGAGACGATATGCTTGATCTGTTCTTTGAGGGAGATATGCTCTTTCATTTGGTCGCCGAAGGAATCGTCGATCTTTTTTTGAAATTCCTGCAGCCGTTCACGCAAAGGGTTGAGCAGGTTGCCGAGGTCCTCGCGGGATTCTTTTTTGAAGCGGTCGGTCTTTTCGTCGAAAATGCGGTTGGCGAGGTTTTCAAACTGCAGGGAGAATTTTTCCTCCATATCCGCAAAACGGGATTTGAAGACGGCGCGCGCGACAAAAAAACCGGCGGCAAAACCGATCCCGATGCCGATAAAAATATACATAACACTATAACTTGTGAACACGGCGTCCGCTTTCCTTTGCTTTTAAATAATATATAGAGACAACGTGACCAAAGGTCAACTTTCAGCCGTGGCGGAATTGGTCTAGACTTTGGGAAAAGCCAGCCTGTCCAGCGGTTTTTACAAGGAGAAATATGATATGTTCGAACACCGCAGCCAACCCCTGATTCCACGGACCGAATGGCTCTGGCGGCTGGCGCGGTCGGTATGGCGTGCACTGTTCATCGTCTTTCTCTCTTTGCTGGCGGGCATTCTTGGCTATCATTTTATGGGTCACCTGAAATGGATAGATGCGCTGCTTGAAGCCTCGATGATTCTTGCCGGCATGGGGCCTGTTTCGCCGATGCACAATGACGCGGTAAAGATTTTCGCATCCATATATGCGCTGTTCAGCGGCTTTGTCATTCTGGCCGCGTCAAGCATTGTTTTGGCGCCGGTTCTGCACCGGTTTTTACACCACTTCCATCAGGATGAAAAATAACGTGCCTGCGACGCGGAAAAAAAGAAAAGCGCCCAAGAAAAAAGAACCTGCAACGGTGGAAGATTTTATCCATCATGGCGCGCAGCGCTTTATAAAAGCAAAAATATCTTTCGGACACGGCACTGACAATGCCGTGGACGAGGCGGCGTGGCTGGTGCTGGAGACGTTGGGCTTGCCGATGGATGAAACCACCCCTCTGGATCAAGGACTGACGGGGGCGGAGGTCAAGCAGGTTCTCGCTATCATCGAAAAACGCATCAAGACGCGCAAACCCGCCGCCTATTTGCTCAAGAGGGCCTATATTCAGGGATTGCCGTTTTATGTGGACGAGCGGGTGATCGTGCCGCGCTCGTTTATCGGCGAGTTGCTGCCGGATTTCGGTCTGATGGACGCGCCTAAAACGGTGCTTGATCTTTGCACCGGCTCCGGCTGTCTTGCCATTCTTGCCGCGCATCTCTTTCCCAAGGCGAAGGTAGACGCGGTGGATTTGTCGGCGAAGGCGCTGGCCGTGGCCGAACGCAACGTGAAGGACCACCGCATGGGCAAGCGCGTGCGGCTGTTTCAGGGCGATCTTTTCAAGCCGTTGAAGGGCAAAAAGTATGACCTGATCATCACCAATCCGCCCTATGTCGATGCGGGGGCGATGAAGAAATTGCCCAGGGAATACCGCCACGAACCGGCAATGGCGCTGGCCTCCGGCAAAGACGGGCTGGACCTTGCGCGGCGCATTTTAAAAGAAGCGCCGAACCATCTCACAGTGAACGGAGGGATCTTGTGCGAGGTCGGACGCGGCAAAGAACTGCTGGAAAAAGAATACAAACGTCTGCCGTTCCTTTGGCTCGATACGGAACTCAGCGAGGGCGAAGTCTTCTGGCTGACACGGAAGCAGCTTATTTCTTCTTGAGACCGTCGGGGTCGACCCAGCCGATGTTCCCGTCATTGCGGCGGTAGACCATATTGAGGCCGCCGTGTTTCGGATTGCGGAACATCAGTGCGGGCATGTCGCCGAGTTCGAGACGCATCACAGCGTCCGCGACGGCGAGCGTCAGCACCGGCATTTCCATTTCAGCGACGACGGCGGGCTCCGTTCCGCTTTCGGCCTCATCTTCATCGCTACGCAGCGTGGTGTAGGCGGCGGTCATGACTTCTTCCGGTTCGTTTTTGCGATGGTCGCGGAGCTTGTCCTTGTATTTGCTCAGGCGTTTGCCGACGTTTTTTGCCGCGATGTCGAACGCCGGATAGGGGTCGTCCGCCTCATGATGCGTCTGCAGCACGATCCCGCCACCGACATGAATGGAAATATCCGCCTTGAACAGGTGGTTTTTCTCCTTGGAGAAAACAACGGTGGCCTCGATCGGGTCGCGGAAATATTTGCTGGCGGTATGTCCGAGCTGTTCCTCGACATGGGCGCGAAGGGAATCGCCGACGTCAAGCTGCTTGCCTTTTACTGTCAATTGCATGATTGGCTGCCTTTATTGTTAAGGGGTTTTCCACCCTTATTTATACTCCAGTTGCCATTAAGATCAAGTTAACCAAAAATGACCGAAGGGCGCTTTGGGCTTATGATTTTCCCTGCTTTTTCAGGCGTCTGCGCTGGACGGAGGAGGGAATTTTCATAGCCTCGCGGTATTTGGCGACGGTGCGGCGGGCGATGTCGATTCCTTCCTGTTTCAGGGCATTGACGAGGTCGTCGTCCGAGAGGATGGCGTCGGGTTCTTCGGCGTCGATCAGGGTCTTCAGCTTGGCCTTGATGGCTTCGGACGAAAACTCGGATGCGCCGTCCGCGCTCGAAACGCCGCTGCTGAAAAAGTATTTCAGCTCGAAAACGCCGCGCGGCGTGCCGATGTATTTGTTGTTGGTGACGCGGGAGATGGTGCTTTCGTGCATGCCGACCTCGGCGGCGATGTCGCGCAACACCAGCGGCTTTAAAAATTCCACGCCGTAATTGAAGAAGGCCTCCTGCTGAAAAATAATCTCGCCCGCGACCTTCATGATCGTCTGCGCGCGCTGGTCCATGGCGCGCACCAGCCAGTTGGCGGTGTTGAGCTGTTCGGCGAGATATTCCCGGTCCTGTTTGGCTTTGGCGTTCTTGCTGATCTCGGCGTAGTAGGTCTGGTTGACGAGCACGCGTGGCAGCGT
Source organism: Pseudomonadota bacterium (assembly GCA_021805245.1). Classification (GTDB taxonomy): domain Bacteria; phylum Pseudomonadota; class Alphaproteobacteria; order Micavibrionales; family UBA2020; genus PALSA-926. The sequence continues at coordinate 52,482 of JAJZFS010000103.1, forward strand.
GTCGTTGTTCAGTTCCACCGCCCAGCCGCCGCCCTTGCTTTTCGGCAGCGGCTTCATGAACACGTCGGGGATGACGGTCTGCGAGACGAAGTGGTCAAAGTCAAGCGCGGGCTTGGGGTTGAGCGCCTTCAGCTCGGTGATCATGTCCGCGAGGTCCTGCTCGTCCACCCCGCAAAGGTCTTTCAGCTTCTTCAGGTCGTGCTTGGCGAGGATGTCGAGGTTGTCAACGAGCGCTTCCATCGCGGGGTCGAGCCGGTCTTTTTCCTTGAGCTGTAGGGCGAGGCATTCGCTTAAGGAACGCGCAAAAATGCCCGCGGGATCGAGCTGCTGCAGCTTTTGCAATATGCCTTCGATGCGCGCGACGCTGCAGCCGAGGCGGTTGGCGAGATCAAGCAGGTTGGCGCGGAAATATCCCGCCTCGTCGAGATAATCGACCATTAGCGTGGCGATGGCGCGGTCCTTGTTGTCGGTGAAATCCATCTGGATCTGGTCGAGCAGATGGTCGCGCAGCGTGGTCGTGGCGGCCATGGTGTTTTCGAAGCTGTAGTTGGTGTCGTCGAACTTCATGTTGCCGCCCGCGCCGACGCCGGAGAGCGTCGAGCGGGAATAGTCGAAGTCTTCGCTCCGGTCGCCGGATTTTTCGGCGAAGCCTTCGCCGGTGTCGAGTTCGCGTTCGCGGTTTCTTTCGTGCACCTCGCCGGTGTCCGCCCCGAAACCGGAATCCATGACCGTCTCTTCGCCGCCCTCCGCGGCGGGTTTCTCGGATGAGGCGCGCGCTTCTTCGCGCTCCAGTAACGGGTTTTTTTCCAGTTCCGTTTCGATATATTCGGCCAGTTCGAGATTGGAGAGTTGCAAAAGCTTGATCGCCTGCTGGAGTTGCGGCGTCATGGTCAGGGTCTGCCCCTGCTTGAGGTCAAGCCTTTGGTTAATCGACATAATTCTCTTGCCGTGGACTGCCTTGCCCACGCTCCCCTTTTTTCAGGGTAGCATTTTCAGGAAGAAATGTCTAAAGGCTGAACTTTTCGCCGAGATAAACGCGACGGACGTCTTTATGGGCAACGATTTCCGAGGGTTTGCCCTCCATCAGCACCTGTCCGCCGTGCAGGATATAGGCGCGGTCGACGATATCGAGCGTGTCGCGGACGTTGTGGTCGGTGATCAGCACGCCGATGTTGCGGTTTTTGAGATGCTTGACGAGGTCGCGGATGTCGGCGACGGCGATCGGGTCGATGCCCGCCAGCGGTTCGTCGAGCAGGATAAAGTGCGGGCGCGAGGCGAGGGCACGCGCGATTTCGACCCGGCGGCGCTCGCCGCCCGAGAGCGCGACGGCCGGCGTCAGGCGCAGGTGGCTGATGGAGAATTCCGCCAGCAGTTCTTCGAGCATGTTTTCGCGGCGGGTATAGTCCATCTCGACGACCTGCAGGACGGCGCGGATGTTGTCTTCCACGTTCAGGCCGCGGAAGATGGAAGATTCCTGCGGCAGGTAGCTGATACCCATCCGTGCGCGGCGGTACATCGGCAGGGAGGTGATGTCGTGCCCGTCAAGCGAGATGCTGCCGTTGTCGGCGTCGATGAGCCCCGTGACGATGTAAAAGCAGGTTGTTTTGCCCGCGCCGTTGGGGCCGAGCAGGCCGACGGCCTCGCCGCGTTTGATGGTCAGCGAGACGTCGCGCAGGACGGGGCGGCGTTTGTAGCGTTTCATCAAATGCTCGACCACCAGCCCTTGCGGATTGGAAACGAGTCTGGGTTCGGGCTTTTTCTTATTCGTCGTCAATTTTTCCAGCCTCTGGTTAGGGCGTTTTCGTTTTCAGATCCGCCGCGGGCTTATTGTTTCGGGACTGCGGGTAGAACACACCCGTCACACGTCCGCCCATGGTACCATCGCCCTTTTCTGATAATCGGCTTATTCCGGTCTTCATGTCAATGTCCGCGCGCGTGCCCTGAAGCCAGTTTTTGCCCTGCCAAATGCGTACATTGCCCGTCAGCACTGCTTTTTGCGTGGTTGTGTTGTACACGCTACTGTCGCCCGTAATAGTTTCCGAAAGTGTTTTAATAACGACATGGCCCTGGGCGCTGATCGTCTGGGCCGTCATTTTGCCCGCTGCGTTTTTGGTGAAGGTCGCGCTCATGACGTCGGCGGTGAGGGTATCGGGGCTTTTGAAGGCTTCGGGGCTGCCGAAGGCGGTCATCGTGCGGTTGCGGTTGTTATATTCGATCCTGTCCTTGGCCGTGAGGACGCTGCCGTCGTCGGACGTGATTTCGAGACTTTTGCCCGTCAGGACGGCGTCGCCTGTTTTGACCGTATAAACCGCATGCTCGCCGACGGCTTTATAAGGCGGCGCGTCGATCGTGACGTGCCCGTCGGCATCCAGTGTGGTAATGCTCGTCCCGCCTTTGCGGTCATTGAGATAATGGGCGGTCAGCGTGTCGCTGTGGATCGTGACGTT
>JAJZFS010000049.1 GCA_021805245.1 Pseudomonadota bacterium
GCCGATTTCTTATGGTTTGTTTTGCGTTTTTGTGCCATTGTTTTGTCTCTTGTCCATTCAATAACAGGGATTTCGCGCATGAGCAAAGGTAATCTGGACGTCGTCGGCATCGGCAACGCAATCGTGGACGTTTTATCAAAAACGGATGACAGCTTTTTGCAAAATAACGGCATCCGCAAAGGCACGATGACGCTGGTCGAGGCGGCGCAGGCCGAGGACCTTTACGCCAAAGTCGGCCCCGGCGTGGAAGTTTCCGGCGGGTCGGCGGCGAACACCGTGGCGGCGCTGGCCTCGCTCGGCAGCACCGCGGGCTTCATCGGCAAGGTGGCGCAAGACCAGCTCGGCTCCGTCTTCCGTCACGACATCCGCGCCGCGGGCGTGACGTTCGAAACCGCGCCGCTCGTCAAGGGCGTGCCGACCGCGCGCTGCATGGTGCTGATCACGCCGGACGCGCAGCGCACGATGAACACCTATCTCGGCGCCTGCGTCTATCTTTCGCCGGAGGATCTCGACGGGGAAATGATCTCGGGCGCGCAGGTGACGTACCTCGAAGGCTATCTCTTCGACCGCGACAACGCCAAGCGCGCGTTCTACAAGGCCGCGCAGACGGCGCACAAGGCGGGGCGCAAGGTCGCGCTGTCGCTGTCCGACCCGTTCTGCGTCGACCGCCACCGCGAGGAGTTTCTCGAACTGGTCAAAGACCATGTCGATATCCTCTTCGCCAACGAGGCGGAGATCATGTCGCTCTATAAGGCCAATGATTTCGATGCCGCCGTCACGGCCGCGCGCCCGCATTGCGAACTGAGCGTCATCACGCGCAGCGAGAAAGGCTCGATCATCATCGGTCAGGGCGAAACCGTCGAGATCAGGGCCGAACCCGTCTCCAGAGTCGTCGATACCACCGGCGCGGGCGATCTTTACGCCGCGGGCTTCCTGCACGGCTATACCCGCCAGCGCGATTTGAAAACCTGCGGGCGCATGGCTTCGGTCACCGCGGGCGAGATCATCGGGCAGGTCGGCGCGCGTCCGCAGCGCAACCTCGCCGCGCTTTTGAAGGAAAAGGACGCCGCATGATGTTTCGGGCGGGGAGGTTCTGTCTGGCGCTTGCGGTGCTGACGGTCTTTCTGCCCCCGGCGGCATATGCATCCGTGCAGGCGGAACATACCTACGCGCTGGCCATGAACGGCAAGCCGCTCTATCCGGCGAACTTCAAGCATGCCGACTACGTCAATCCGGACGCGCCCAAGGGAGGTGCGCTGAAAATGGCGGTGGACGGCACGTTCGACAATCTCAACGGCAACATCATCTTCGGCAAGGACGCGGAGGGGCTCGGCTATCTCAATGACAAGCTGATGCAGCGGGCATGGAACGAGCCGTTCACGCTCTACGGGCTGGTGGCCGAGAGCGTCGACGTCGCGCCCGACCGGTCGTGGATCGAGTTCCATCTCAACCCCAAGGCGCGCTTCCATGACGGCGTGCCGATGACGGCGGAAGACGTGAAATGGAGCTTCGAGGCCTTGCGCAAATACGGCCTTCCGGTGCGCCGCAACGTCTACGGGCTGGTGAAGAGCGTGCAAATCATCTCTCCGCACGACATCAAGTTCACCTTCGGCAAGGGCTATGACCGCGAGGATGTCATGATCCTCGCCCTGCTGCCCGTGCTGCCCGAGCATTATTGGGTCAAGCACGATATTTCAAAGACGACGCTCGTTCCGCCGCTCGGCAGCGGGCCTTATAAAATCGTTGCCGTCGATCCGGGGCGGAAAATCGTTTATCAGCGCGTGAAAAATTACTGGGCGAAGGACCTGCCGGTCAATGTCGGGCTTTATAACTTCGATACCCTCGCTTACACCTATTACCGGGATGATTCCGCCGCCCTGATGGCGTTCAAGGCGGGGGATGAAAACCTGCGCATCGAGCAGAACATCAGCGACTGGATGACGCGGTATGATTGCAAGGCGTTGCGCGACGGCAAAATCATTAAAGAAGAAATTCCGCACCATAGCCCGCCGCCGTTCCGCGCCATGATCTTCAACACCCGCCGCCCGATGTTCCGCGACCGCCGCGTGCGCGAGGCGTTGGGGCTGGTGTTCAATTTCAACTGGATCAACCGCGTCTATTTTTACGGCAAGATGGAGCGCCTCACCGGCACCTTCGCCAATTCCGTGCTCGCCCCGTCGGGCAAGCCTGCGGGGCTGGAGCTGTCGCTGCTGGAGAAATACAAAAACGACCTGCCGCCGCAGGTGTTCGGCGATCCGTGGCAGCCGCCGCAAGGCAACATGCGCGCGCGCGAGGCGGAGGCCATGGCGTTGCTGCAGCAGGCAGGGTGGGTTTATCAAGACGAGCGGCTCGTCAACGCCAGGACCGGACAGCCGTTCGGCTTTCAGATCATGATCCACAACACGCGCGACCAGAAAATCGCGCTCGCCTACGTGCGCGACCTTGCCCATATCGGCATCACGGCGCAGGTCCGCAAGGTGGATTCGGCGCAGTTCACCAGCCGTCTGAACAGTTATGATTACGATATGGTTATCTGGCGCTGGTTCAACTCGCTCTCGCCCGGCAACGAGCAGGTCGCCTACTGGGGCACCGCATCGGCAAAAATGCGCGGCGGGCGCAACTATCCGGGCATCGAAAACCCCGCCATCGACGCGCTGGCGAAAAGCATCGGCTCCTCCAGAACCTACGCAGCCCTGTCCGCGCGGGCGCAAGTGCTCGATCGCGCGCTGATGTGGGGGGATTACATGATTCCGCTCTACTATATGGGATACGACATGGTGGCGCACGACGTGGATATCCACAGACCGCAAAAAACTCCAGCTTATGGAATTGTTTTGGAGGCGATGTGGTCACAACCGCACAAAGGTAACAATGATTAACCAATTGCTATTTTTTTTCTTGGTAGAATAGGCTAACCTATCATTTCGGAGGGTTAACAAAGGGATGGCTTCGATGAGATTCAAAACAGCTTCGGTTCTGGCGCTTGGCGGCGTGGCTTTGATGACGGCTTGCGCGCAGTTGCCGCCGGTGGGTCAGGCTTACTGGCAACGTGTTAATGCCGACTCAGCGCTCTATATGACGGGGCCGAAGGCGCAGCAGCGGCTGGACGACGATATCGCGTCCTGCGTGAACAAGGTGGACGAGTTGGTCGAGCTTGACGCCGTGCGCGAAGCCTTGCCTCCGGATACGTACAGCGATTACCGCAACGCGCTGAAGTCGTCCGGCGATCTTTCCTATTACGATACGCCGACCCGCTTCGGAGACAAAAAAGTGGCCGCCTCGGACTTCCATGATTACGAAGGCTGCATGCGTTACAAAGGCTGGGAGCGCGTCCGCTATGTCCGCTATACGACGCTGGCCAAGGCGAACAGCACCTATAAAGAGGCGCATCAATACTGGAAGACAGGTTTGATGGGGCCGGCTGCGGAGACCGCCGAGCAGCAGAAGATCGACAAGATGAACAGCAACTACGGCAACCTGAACAACTAGTCTTCGGTCTTTATAGTTCTTTCCACAGTTTGACGGCTGCGTCGTGCGCCATGTCGATGGTCAGCGACGTCATGAGGCTGGGCGCCGTCGCGGCGTCATACCCCGGATAGTTGATAAGCTGGTCGAAGTTTTGCGGCGTGGAAACGTAAGCGCAACGCGCGCCCCACGGGCGGTAGAGCTGCGGCCAGCTCGGGCCGAAGAGGCCGAGCGTCGGCACGCCGGCCGCGGCGGCACAGTGCATCAGTCCGGAATCGTTGCCGACGTAAAATTGACAGCGCTGGATGGCTGCGGCGACGACGACGGGTTCGGCCTTGGCGATGACGTCGATGCGCAGCTCGGGCGGTATGGCGTTGAGGACTTTATAAGCCGTCTGTTCCTCGCCCGGTGCGGCAAAGACGGCGACGCGCGCCCCGGGCAGAATCCCGTCCTCCGACGTCAGTCTTTCGGCGAGGGCGATAAAATTTTCCGCCGGCCATGTTTTCGGCAGCCAGTTGGCAGCGGGGCCGATCGCCAGCACGGGGCCGCGTCCGGCATCCGGCACAAGCGCCGCCGCTTTTGCAATGGTCTCCTCGCTGAACCAGAGAGTCGGTTCCGGCGCCGGGAAGGCCTTGATCACCGCGGCGATTTGCTCGACCTTGTGCTTGTGCGGCAATTGGCCGCTCCAGATATATTTTTTCTGCGCAAAGATAAGGCGCGTCATCAGGCTGTTGCGCAAGTCTATGACGATGTCCCATGTGGTGCGGATCGCGACCCGCCACAATTTCACCCAATGCGCCGCCAAGGGTTCCTTTTCCATGGGGATGACATGCTTGACGCATGGCGCGTTCCTGAAAAGGCCCGCGATGATCGGTCCGCAGGCGACGGTGATCTCCGCATCGGGATAGAGGTTGATGAAATGGGCGAGCGCGCCGGTGGAAAGGACGCCATCGCCAAGGCGCGTCGCGGTGATAAAGAGTATCTTTTTCATGGGTGGGAGAATATCACATCGTTGTGGAGCTGTGGACACCTGAATTCAGATAGGCCTGAATCCTGGCCTTGCGTTCCTGTTTGCGTTCCCGCTTCGTCTGGCGGCGCGCCGCGCCGTTGAAGGCGCCGGCGAAGGCGGCGCGCCGGCTGTCGTTTGCGGAGCGCGCCTTAATATCATTGACGGTGCTCTGGCACCATTTGGCGTATTTGACGAGGCTGTTCCATGTGCCGGTGGCAGGATCGCCCGGCACGGTAATAACCCATGGTGTTTGCGCGGTATTTGATTTCAGATTGGCGGGTGGCTCAATCTTGTGCGTGCGGGCGAGGAACTTCAGGTCGTCATGTTCCCAGATCTCGTGACTGCCTTTGCCTGTTCTCTCCATGTGAAAGCCCAGATCATGCAGGGCTCTTTCACGCTGTTTCGGGCTTAGTCCGCTTTTGCTTTGGGCCAAGATACGCTCCACTGTGATATTATCATAATATTATAGATTATTTATGAATAATATATTAAGGGCGTAGCTTAGTGCTTCGTGGCATAGGCCAGAAACAGGCAAATGATTGCGATGGCCTGGCAGATGATGCGCATCTGCATCATTTTCTGACTGAGTTTATGGTCTTTTTCCGTGCCGCGGGCCATGGCGCGCAGGCCGTTGAAGAGCGCGAAGACGACGCCGAGAACGGCAAGACACGCCAATGCCAGAAATACCTTGTCCATGAATGTTATTCCTTTTTCGAGCTTAGACTGTACTATAGGCATCGCTGAAGCCGAGAACAAGGGGACACTTGTCATGCAAAAACTGGACGGGAATGTATTGAGCGGCAATTGTTTGCCGGCGCGTACGGGCGCCGCGAAGAGTCTGGTGATTTTTTTGCATGGATACGGCGCCAATGGCGACGATTTGCTGTCCATCGGCGAGGATTGGGCGGAAGGTTTGCCGGATACGGCGTTCCTCGCGCCCAACGCGCCGGACGTGTGCGAGATGTCCGCCCTTGGCTACCAGTGGTTTTCGATCCGCGCCATCGACAATAAAGCGTTCGAGCGTGAAAAGCAGATGCATAAAGCCGTGCCGGTGCTGAACGCCTTTATCGACGAGCAGTTGCAACGCTGGAGCGTAAGCGAAGATCGTCTTGTCGTGGCGGGCTTTTCGCAAGGCGCGATGATGGCGATGTATACGATGCCGCGGCGCAAAACGGCCTGCGCGGGCGTGATCGGCTATTCCGGATTGCTCGTCGATGCCGCAGGATTGAAGGCAGACGGCATCTCCAAAATGCCTGTGCTGGCGATGCACGGCGATGCCGACGAGGTTGTCCCGCCGCGCTTTTTGGCTGATGTCCAAAGCGGTTTTGAGGCCGCCGGGTTTAATGTGGAAACCGTTATGCGCCCCGGTTTAGGCCATGGAATTGACGCTTTCGGCGTCATGCGCGGGCTTGATTTCACCCAAGAAGTCTTTGAGAAATAAGCCGGAACCGTTTCCGGCCTGTTTCCACTCCCTGATTGGGGCATGCGGCAGCGCGGCGGCAAAAGCGCATTTGTGCCGATTCTACGGGGGTTTTGTGGTATAATGGGGGTGTGAGTAAGAATCGACCCCGTCGTCCGGTGGCAGGGAAGGCGGCGCGTGACAAGAAAGGGGTTTTTTCTCGTGTACGCTCACTTGGATAGCTGTCCTACATTGGTGCTGAATGCGGACTATCGGCCTTTAAGTTATTTTCCTCTCTCGTTGTGGTCATGGCAGGAAGCGGTGAAAGCCGTGTTCCTCGATCGCGTTAACATCGTTTCCGAATACGACCAGTTTATCCATTCGCCGAGCTTTCAGATGAAAGTGCCGAGCGTCATCGCGCTGAAGGAATACGTGCAGCCGAAGCAGCGTCCGGCCTTTACGCGGTTCAACGTTTTTCTGCGCGACAAGTGGACGTGCCAGTACTGCGGCGAGAAGCACAAGACGCACGAGCTGACCTTCGATCACCTCATTCCGAAATCGCGCGGCGGCACGACGACGTGGGAGAACATCCTCACCGCCTGCCAGTCGTGCAATCTGCTGAAAGGCAATTACCTGCCCGAGGAATGCCGGATGTATCCGATCAGGAGGCCGTTCCAGCCCACCAACTACGAGCTGCAGACGAACGGCCGCGCCTATCCGCCCAACTTCCTGCACCGAAGCTGGAATGACTATCTCTATTGGGATACGGAGCTGGAACTCGAATAAAACGCCGTGCCTGCAGGGGCATTTCAAAAGCATCGCCGGAATTTTCCTTGAATATCATACGACTGCGCTACGGGTCATATTATATGTTGACTTGTGGCGGGAAATTTATAATATGTAAAAAAATTTTGCAAGGCAGGGAAGAGGAATTTTTATCATGGCGCCGCAACCCGACAGCAAAGACATCAAAACCGCTCTGGGCGGTTCGGAAAAGGACTGGAAACGCCTCTCCAAGAAGAAGAACGACGACGGCGAATGGGTGCGTGTCTTCGAGAGCAAGAAGACCAAAGAACATGTCGCCGTGACCGAGGCGAAAGAAGGCGGGTTTTCGGTGCAGCGCCTGACGCCGGTGGCCAACGAACAGTTTTCCGCTGCCGCCGCAGCGGCGCAGGAGAAAGCGGCGGACAAGGTCATCGATATCATCATGCGCTACACCCACCGCGATCTGGAAGATGGCGCGAAGACGGACGCCTTGATGGCGCAGGGCTATTACGACGTTCCGCAAAAGCTGCTGGCCGAAGCCGGCCCCGCGCTGGCCGGCCGCTTTTATTTTGCCGTGGCCGAAGAGGCCGGCACGATCGCGACGACGCCGATGCGTTATTTCGAGGAAAAAGGCTGCATGTGCGAGGACTTCGAAGTGTGGCCGATCGATCATCTCTTCCCCGACGGTTGCACGCACACGCAAGAGCCGTACCTCGACATCAATAAAGCGTTCGCCTCGCCGCTGGAAACCGCAAAATATATGCAGAACCTCGGCTTCGTCTGGAACAGGAACTGCCAGGATGAAACCGAACCGGATCTGACCGATGAAATCGAAGCGGGCTTGAAAAAGTTGCGGCCGTCAGGAAAGCAGGGACCGAAGCTGTGAGCGGCGAGTTACTACTTGCTCTTCCAATCTGGCGCGTTGCGAGGCATAGCGGATTATTTTTTTATTTCTCACCATGGCAAGCGGAATGCTATGTTCTTTTTTAATATAGCCGCCGCAGTGTTTTTTGGATGGCTTGCTTTTTATAAGCCGCCTGAAAAAGATAACGTTGGGAGTTAGGGGTATCTGCAATGTCTAAACCATCTATGGAAGAAGCGAGAGATGCCTTCAATCGGGAAGATTATGATACGGCTTTTAAGATAGCAAAAATTTATGCTGAGCAAGGTAATGCTGAAGCTGAATACTACATGGCAGAGATCACCGCAGATCAGGCTGAATCGTTAAAATGGTATCAACGATCTGCACAGCATGGGAATGAAGATGCTCAATACGGCCTCGGGATGCTGTATATGGAGGGGGACGGTGTTAAGCAAGATTATATTGAGGCTTATAAATGGCTGTATCTACATGGAGCAAATATCCGGAGGCCAGATAAAGGGTCACGCACGTTCTATAGCCCAAGTTGCTATGAATTGATGGAAACAATCAGGGAGGAAATACCAAGCAGGGAAATAAAAGAAGCTGAATCAAGGGCGCTAAAATGGATAACAGACAAGTACAGCGAGAGGGTTTCCGATTCAGTGGCAAAAGACTACGCTGAGAATGAGCTTTATGCTGACGATGCCCCTTGGTATAAAAAAATTAAAGGAATAGGGATGCTAAGATTTCAGACCGTAAAAGAGCATAAACGTTTTTGGCTTGTTATTATTATAGCCATATTTACGGCTGCGTTCGTACTCACACCTTCACCCCAATATTCCAATGGCCAAATTGTTACAACAAAAATGATGGGATGTGTGATGATTATCAGCCATGATTGCAGCTTTATACATCCCAAGGCTTGTTCTTATCTTGTGCGACCACAAAAGCATTTGAGTCTTGTCCATGTGCAGGAGTTTGAATTTGCACAATTACAAGCCCAATATTGTAGCGATTTGAATTAAGTCATCTGACTAATTTTGTGGGGTATCGCATTTTTCATGTGAGTAGATATACTCGATCTTGCTATACCCCAAAAATCTAAAATTTTTTTCTAGCATCCTGTACACGTTTTTTGGGGTCGAGTTTTCCCCGCCGCCCTTGCGATATTCTATTTTTTAGCTTTCCGCTCATGGCGCACAAGGCTGCGCATCTCGCCGAGCCGCTAAATGAGGAATTGCAGGGCCGTTAAAGCGAGACTCGAAGAGAAGGAAAATGTCGCAGAAATGTGCTTTCGTTCGCCTGTATCCGTTCTTTAATGGTGGGTAGAATGGCGGGTAGAAAAAATATTAAAAAATTAAGTATCTGATTTTATTAATAAATATAAGAAGAATGGTCGGACTGAAAGGATTTGAACCTTCGACCCCTTGCACCCCATGCAAGTGCGCTACCAGGCTGCGCTACAGTCCGACATAGGCGTTTCCGCCAGAATTATGCTGACATGTATATAACCCCTGCTTTTGGAAAATTCAATCACATTTATTTTTCTATTGAATTTATTGGATTTTATTCTGCAAGAGGCTCTTTTCTGATGAAAAGGGCCGCCGTCCCCCGACAGCGGCCCTCATCGTCAAGAAGGATCTTGAGGCACCCAGAAACCCCTAACTGGCGCCTATGCCCTGAGCCGTCGCTCCGAACATATCCTCCTCATACATTTCGATTTCATCTGTGCTGAAACCGAAGTGGTGTCCAATTTCGTAGAGCATCACGCGGTTGATGACGCGCGCGAGGTCTTCGCCGTTCTCGATCCAGAAGTCGAGGATCGGGCGGCGGTAGAGATAAAGTACATCCTGTCTTTTTGCATTGGCGCCGAGATGGCCGACAACGGCAGGCCCCGAGCTTTGATAGCAGCCGAGCAAATCGAACGGCGTTTCGAGTTCCATTTCCTGTTCGATGAAAGCGTCGGGAAAATCTTCGACCAGCACTTTGAGTTTGCCGGTGTATTTTTGCAGTCCCTCGGGGAGATCGTCGAGGATCGTGTCGGCGATCTCGCCGACATCTTCAATAGACGGGGGCACGGTAAACCCCACAAATATTGACTTCGTTTCCAACTCGATTTCCCCCCGGATGTGGACGTCAGTGCGTTTATTCAGTTAAGCTAGCCTCACTATACCGAATCGGAAGGAATCGCACAATGAGAAAATTAAAGAAGAGTCAAGATGTCGAATCGTTCATCAGAAAAAATAAAGGCTGGAAGACGAAGAAAAGCCGTTCTGCTTTACAGAAGTCTTTTTCGTTTTCCAGTTTCAACGATGCGTTTGGATTCATGACGCGGGTCGCGCTGGTGGCGGAGCAAATGAATCATCATCCCGAATGGTTCAACGTGTATAACCGCGTCGATGTGGTTCTGTCAACGCACGATGCGGGCGGCATCACGGAAAAAGATTTCAAGCTCGCGCGGTTCATGGATTCCGTTGCGGTTTAGAAAAATTTCCATGCTCCAGAAAATGCGCGGTCTGATGGATGACTTCTTTTTTCGACGGCATGAAGGTATGCGTGACGTGCAGCGTGATGTGGTCTTTCATGCCTTCCAGCTTTGTGCTGGCGACGGAGACTCTGCCGTCGTTCTTGCCGGGTATCATGAACCATGAAGCGACAGGATCAAGGTATCTGTCTCCGGCGATGATGCCGAGGTCGTAATCAACGCTGCCGAACATGGCCTTGAAGCGCGATTGATCGGTGACGAGTTGCTGTCCGACGGGGCCGTAAAACAGCTTGTAGGGCAGAAAATTGACGAGAAGATCCGCGATCTCGCTGCCCTGGTTGGGCGTTCCGAGCATGACAACGCGCCCGAGATTTTCCGGCCTGAACTTATGAAGATAGGCGCGGGCGACCAAGCCGCCGAGGGAATGTCCGACAAAATGGAGCGTGCCCTTCGTATCGCCGCGCCGGCGCGTGATGTCCGCATGCACATCGTCAATCAACTCTTCGATGGGCTTTTTGAGAGACGGATAGCCGATGTTGAGGACGTTATAGCCTTTTTGCGCGAGGCCGTGTTCCATCCCCCTCATGGAGATCTGGCCGCGGGATACGCCGTGCAGCAGGGCGACGGTATTGACCGGTGCGGTCACTTCGGCGCGAGACGCACGGCACCATCCAGGCGGATCGTCTCGCCGTTGATCAGTGCATTATCGCAGATATGCAGCACCAGCTTTGCATATTCATTCGGCTTGCCGAGGCGCTTGGGGAAGATGGTGGTGGCGATCAGGCTTTCCTGCACTTCCGGCGTCATGCCGCCGAGCATCGGCGTTTCGATGAGACCGGGCGCGATGGTGACGACGCGGATGCCGAAGCGCGCGAGTTCCCGCGCGGCGGGCAGCGTCATGGCGACCACGCCGCCCTTGGAAGCGGAATAGGCGGCCTGTCCGATCTGGCCTTCATAGGCGGCGATAGAGGCCGTGTTGATGACCAGCCCGCGTTCGCCCGTCTCGTTGAGCGGCTCAAGCGTGGACATTTCCGCAGCGGCGAGGCGCATCATGTTGAAGGAGCCGACCAGATTGACGTTCAGCACCTTGGAAAACAAGCCGAGATCGTGCGGCGCGTCGCGCCCGACGATGCGGGAGCCGGCGACGATGCCGGCGCAGGAGATGAGGATGCGGGTAGGGCCGTGGGCTTTCTTCGCGGCGTCCAGCGCGGCCTTGGCGGAAGCTTCGCTCGACACATCACATTCAAGGGCAAGGCCGTTGATTTCCTTGGCGACGGCTTCGACGTTCGCTTTATTGATGTCGAGCAACGCGACCTTTGCGCCCGCCTTGGCAAGAGCCCGCGCGGTCTCCGCGCCCATGCCTGATCCGCCGCCTGTAACGACTGCCGCCAAACCTTTAACGTCCATGTCCGATCTCCTTTAATGTCTTTTGTTCGTTCGGTTATAGCCTTATTCGCCGCAAAGAAAAACCCCCGCCGTTTTGCGGCGGGGGTTTTTGAAAGGGGTGGGTAATCAAGTGGGGTTTGGGGGGTTCAGGGGAGTTTAGCTGCCTGCTTGATTACCCTGGCGGATCGGTTAGGATCCAGCCAATTCCAATTCCTGTTTAAATTAAGATGATCACAATAAACTCCTATCTGACTCGGAAATCAAGAGGAATTTGGTTAACCGGCAAAAAAATCTTACATAAAAATCGTCTTTTTACGCGTGCACCGGGACTGGAGCGTGATGCTTTGCATTAAACAATAAGGGTTATAATCATAAAATAACTTATTGATTTTTATAATTCTTTTACAGACTTCAGAACATCCTCGGCGTGGCCGGGGACTTTCACTTTCCGCCAGATATTCCGGATGATACCGGCCTTGTCTATGAGATAAGTCGCCCGTTCTATCCCCATGTATTTTCTGCCGTACATCGACTTTTCCACCCAAACCCCGAACGATTCGCAGATGCTGCCGTCTTCGTCGCTGATGAGGGGGAAAGGCAGCTCGTATTTCTTGGCGAACTTTTCGTGTTTGGCGAGCGTGTCCTTTGAAACGCCAAAAACGCAGACGTTCATCTTCTTGAACCGCGGCAGCGTATCGCGGAAGGCGCAGGCTTCCAGGGTGCAGCCCGGTGTATCGTCCTTGGGATAGAAGTAGAGCACGACGTTCGATCCTTTGAGGCTGCTAAGAGAGACGGGGCCGTCGGACGTCTGTCCTTTGAAGGCGGGGGCCTTTTTGCCGATTTCAAGCGTCATGGTTTTTCTCCTGTCAGAGTTTGGGGAACAGGCCGACCGCGTCCTTATCCTGCGGCAGCGGCTTGTCGGGGTCCAGCGTCAGCGCAATGCCGTACAGCTTTTTGAGTTTGAGGAGGTGTGGCAGGTCAATATCGGCGCTTGCGACGCCTTTCGGAAATTGGAGGATAAAAAGAAACTTGAAGTCCGACAGTTGCTTGAAAAGCTTTTGCGAAATTTTTGCTTCGGGAACGGAGATAACAAAGGGGGTCTTGCTCGCCGCGAAGCTGCGGGCAATGGCGTCCTGCGACTGTTCCGCCCGGTGAAGGTTGGCCGTGGGGTAAATCATATAGGGATCGGCTTTGTATTCCCGGGTGAAATAGGCATTCGTGGCATTGATCAGGGCTGCATATGTCTTTAGATCGGGCTGGGCCGGGCTGTAGTCGAAGATGAGAATGTTGATAATATCGCCCTTGTGCTGCCATTCCGCTATTACGGCTTCCACCTGTTTGATGGTGGCGGCCGGATCATGCGGCAGGCCGTCAAAGCGGAATTGCAGATTGATCTGGCGCTGGGCGATGGTCACGGGCGGCATGCCTTGGGGCGTCCATACCATCTTGCCGTCTTCCGGATAGCTGAAACTCCCGACGCCGACGGTGACCGAGTTTTGATCGGCGGGAATTTTATCGGGCGTGATGCCGTTTCCGGCGTAATAGAACGTCATCGTGCCGTGCGCGGCGGAAGATGAAGGGTGCATGGAACGCCAGCTCATGACGCCGACGGCGATGACGAGGCACAGTGCGGTGAGGATGTTGACGGTCCTGTCACTCATGGCAGGCGCTCATCTGTTTTTTCTATGGGAGTGACGTCTGTCTTCATGGGCAAGCGGGGCGATCTGGCCGGCGTTGCTCCAGTCCATCACAAGGCTGTAGGTGATGGCGAGGATTGTCGGGCCGATAAAGACGCCGATGAAGCCGAAGGCCATGATCCCGCCCATGACGCCGAGCAGGATGAGCAAAAGCGGCATGTCGTCGCCGCGCTTGATGAAGCGTTTGATCAGATAGGGTTTGAGAAAGTTATCGACCGAGCTGATGACGAGCGTTCCCCACGCGAGCATGAAAAGACACAATGCCATGTGGCCTTGCGTATAAAGCCAGATAGCCGCCGGAATCCAGATGGCCGGCACGCCCATCGGGATAAAGGACAGGAAGAACGTCAGCAGGCCGAGGAACGTGGCGCCGGGCACGCCCGAAATCCACAGGCCGAAGGCCGCCAGCACGCCTTCCAGTGAGGCCGT
>JAJZFS010000113.1 GCA_021805245.1 Pseudomonadota bacterium
ACAATAACAGCGCAATTACCGACGGCATCACGCTCTCTGGCGCGAGCGTCAATAACGCGGGCACGGTGAGCAATACGGGCACGGGCACGGGCGATACGCTGATCAGCGCGAACATCGGCGCGAACGTGACCGGCGTGACGCAGAACAGCGCGACGTCGGGCCTGACCTTGAGCGGTGCCAACACTTATAGCGGAGCAACGACGGTGTCGACCGGAACGTTGACTGTGGGGGCTGCAAACGGCACATCCTCCAATTCGGCTTTGACTGTCAATGCCGGCGCGACTTTCAACCTCAACAACTTTAATACGACGGTCAGCAGCATCACCGCAAACGGAAGCGTCAATTTCGGCGCGACGGGGGCTACACTGACCTCGTCGGGCAATCAAACCTATAACGGCATTGTAACAGGCGGAAATGTGGGTCTTGTCAGTACGAGCGGCGGCACAATCTCTGCGGCGAACACGTCGAATAATATGACGGGCACTGTCACTGCCTCGACAACGGGGGCCGCGACCGTTGTGAATTCAGGCAGCCTGACCCTGGGCACCGTCTCTGCGGGCACATTTACGGGCCAGGCTGTAAGCGGGGATCTCACAATTAATAGCACCGTGCAGGTCACGGGGGCTTCAGGGAACCCGTTGGTTCTGGAAGCGAGCGGCAAGTTCATCAATAATTATGGTGCAGGGGCCTTGACGACCGGGGCAGGCGGCAGATGGCTGGTTTATTCGGCGAACCCGACCAATGATATCTTTAACAACCTGAATAGTAGTAATGTTGCCGTCTGGAATACGCTTCCGGGGGCCGCTGTCAGCCAAAGCGGGGACAGATACGTTTTCGCAATTCAACCGACTGTAACCTTTACATCGACCAACGATACTAAAACTTATGGCCAGGATTATACTGCAACTATAGCTGCCGACTATACGGTGAGCGGCTATGACCCGGGTGTAGCCAATGCTTATCTTGCGGATACGGCCGCCACTGCTTATAGCGGCGCGCCGCAGGTAACCTCCACCGGGGCGCCTGCTAGCGCACAAGTCAGCGGAAGCCCTTATGCAATAACGATTGCCGCAGGGACAGTGTCGGGGCTTGATGGATATGCGGTCACCTATAATTCTGCGGGCACTTTAACAATCAACCCCGCGGCATTGACGATCACGGCAAACAACCAGAGCGTCGTATATGGCAATGCGGTAGCTGCCGGAACGTTGAGCTACAGCGGGTTCGTGAACGGGGATACGTCTGCGAGCCTGACCACGGCGCCGACGGTGACGTCGGCCTTGAGCGGCAATCAGGCTGCGGGAACCTATGTCGGCAACTATACGGCCTCGGGCGCGGTTGACCCGAACTATGCGATCACTTATGTCGCGGGTGACCTGACGGTAACCCAGGCGCTGCTGACAATAACGGCCCAGAGCTATACGATATATCACTTGTCTCCGATACCGGCGGGCACGGTGACGTATAGCGGTTTTGTGAACGGGGACACGGCCGCGAGCCTGACCACGGCACCGACGGTCATATCTGTCCAGTCAGGCCAGCCTCCGGCAGGGTTCTATCCGGGGAATTATAAGGCCTCAGGCGCGGTTGACCCGAACTATACGTTCAGTTACGTCGCGGGGGATCTGACAATTAACGGAACTGTCCTGGCAACCCTTGTGCCTTCTTCGGTCATGACGACTTTGACGTCAGGTTCAACGACGCAGACAACGAGCAGCAGTTCGACATATAACAGCATAATAGCAAATATAATGGCGCAGAGTTCACAGCAAACGCCCTTTGTCAGTGCCACGAACCAAAACGCCGTTATGTACTTTACGCCGCCACTGCTGAGCACGGTTAACCCCGCCTATCTGCTGGAAGACCACAGGGCTATGTTTACCTTCTGTCCGGGGATCCTTAGCGGACAAAGATGCCATGTCTTCCCGAAGTCTGGGCTGTAAATAATCAATAAAAACAATATAATATCTGCTTATATTTAAGTATAAAATAAGAGCTGCGACGCATTGGCAGTAACGAGATTCTGCCTTCCCTGGCAGGGGGCATAGCAAAGCGCCTTTTATATTTGCGGAATGGTGAAATAAAAAGTCGTGCCCTGGCCTACGCCGGGTGACTCGGCCCATATATCGCCGCCGTGCTGCCGGATGATTTTCTTCACAATAGCAAGGCCTGATCCCGTGCCACCGCCATAAGCGTCGCTGGCATGCAGCCTTTTGAAAATATTGAAGATGACGTGCAGATGTTTCTCCGCAATGCCGATACCCTGATCGCGCACATAAAAGACCGTTTTCCCAGGCGCTTTCGGATGATCGGTTACCGTGCCTATTTCAATCCTGTTTTCCGGCTTGTCGTTGTACTTGAGAGCATTGCTGATAAGGTTTTGAAAAACCTCCTGAATACGCACGGGATTGCATCTGACGACCGGAAGTCGGCCCACGATTTCGACAACCGTATTCTTTTCCTTCAGACTGATGGCCAGCATATCGACGACATTTTTGATGATGTCCTGAGGCCTGACCGCACTGACGGCCGTTTCCACGCGGCCAAGGCGGGAATAATAGAGCAACGTATCAAGCAGGGTCTCCAACCGGACGACAAGCGTGGAGATGGTGTCGAGCTTGCTTTTCCCGTCTTCATCGAGCTTGTCGTGATAATCTTCCAGCAGAAACTGAGAAAACCGCTTCAGCCCGCGCAAGGGCTCCTTCAGGTCATGGGAAACGATGTAGGTAAAATCATCCAGTTCCCTGTTGCTGCGTTCCAGCGCCTGTGTGTATTGCCGTAATTGCTGCTCCAGGTTGCGGCGTTCCGCGACCGCCGCGCCCAGAAACAGGCCTGTCATGGCCAGGGTCGCCAGATAAATCTGCGACAATGTCAGCGCCTCGCTGCTGAGGTCGGAAATATCCGGCATGGCAATGCGCCACGCCGTTACCGAGACGAGTGTGATAAGCAGAGTAATGATTGTGCCGGCTTGACCGAAACGGTAGGCCGCAAGGATCATGAGCGGGAAGATCAGAAACTTACCGCTCATCTCATCAGGCGGGAGGGGGCCGAAAATCAGCGCACAGACGATGCATAGTCCGACAATCAGAGGCGAAGCTTCCCGCCAGAAGGCTTTCGCGAAAGAAAGTTTCCGGTTGAGAAAAACCAGCATGATCGGCGCCACGAACAGGATGCCGTTGACGTCACCCATCCACCAATGCCACGCAAGCCTGACAAGTTCGACATGCCGCTGCAATCCTTCCAAATAAATGCTGGTGACGCCGATGGCGGTATCGATCAGTCCCCCCAAAAGCGCGGGAAAGAAAATAAGCGCCATGATGTCCTTCGGCCGATTGATGTCGTTATTGAAATCGAGAAACCGGCGCATCGCCCAGACGCCGAAAACGGGCGCTGCCGTGTGTCCCATGCCGATGCAGGCGGCAACCGGCACGGAATGCGGCACCCCCAGATTGGCCAAAAAAGAGCCGATGAAAATGGCCGGCGCAACGCGATACCCGCACAACAGCAATGCGGGCAGGGAAAATCCTATCGGCAACCAGAGCAGGGCGGCCTGCGGTATGTCGCGCGTCCACATGATGGCAGCCTGCGAGGAAACGTAGTAGATCGCCGTAACCAGCAACAAAGTTATGATCTTTTGCGGCAGACCTGTTCCTTTTCTCAGGCAAAAATCACGCAGACTTCCTTTCTGCGGAGACAGCCGCAAGTCCGCCGTATCCGGACGACCGGCGGGAAGTTCGGGATCGTGTTGTGCATTGGATTCTTGCATCAAAAAATCTGTACTCCTTTCAATCCGAATGCGTTTTTGACTGCAGGGGTTTTTCGTCGTCTTTCTTCCGCTGTAAAGACAGGCGCGCGCGGCAGCTTTCCCGAACGGAACAATTGTCGCAAACATGCTTATCCGCCGCGTCGAGATCGCGTAAAACAACGCGCTTTCCTTTTATGGAGATGCCGTATTTTTCAAGGACGGGGAAGGTGCGGGACAGCGTCTCCAGCTCCATGCCGAGCCGCGATGCAATCAGGGATTTGCTGAAAGGCAGGTCAAACCCATGCGGATCGAATCCGTGATTGTTGCACAGATGCATCAGGAAACAGGCGGCCAGTTGCGGCGCCGACATCGTCGCCTGATGCTCTGCGTCAAGTTCCACCATCTGTGCGCGGCGCGAAATTGCCGCCAGAAGATTGATGGCGAACACGCTGTTTTTCTGTGCGGTTTCAAACAGCCATCGCTTCGGAAAGATCATGATTTTCGTGGGCTTGACGGCGGAGGCGGTGACCATGTGCGTGTCTCTCATTTCGAATATCTCTTTGGCGCAGGCCATATCTCCCTCGATCAGGATATCAAGCGTCACCTCGCGCCCGTTCGGCGTGACGCGCGACAGCTGCACGATGCCGCTACAGATCATGTAGAAGCTATGCAGCGGCTCTCCCTGCCGGAAAACGGTTTGTCCGCGGCGAAAAGACAGGACTTTGCCGCTTTCGAGAAAATTGTTTTTTTCCTCCTCGGACAGGCCATCGAACAAGGAATCTTTTCTAACAAAACCCGGATCGTATTCATCCTGGCCGTCAGAATTTTTATTCGGCATCGGATCGTCCCCGCATTAGACAGCATCTTCTTTCGCACGCGATCGTGTGCACTGTTAAAAGTTTACAGTTGGCCTGTGTTTCTGCATAGGTCTAAAGTAAAAACGGTATGAAATCGCAATTTTCAGGCAAACAAAATCCTATAAGTAATTGTTACACGGCGGGAATTTTTAAAACATTGACGATAATCAAGTTTTTTCACTTTGAGGCATTGTACTCTTTGATTAAGATACGCGAGAGAGGGTTCATACAGAAATAGGCAAGGCCATAATGTCATCCATTTTGATAGTCGAGGACAACCTGTCGGATTACGAATCCGTGATACGGGCTTTCAAGAAACTTGGCGTAAAAGACGAGGTCTATCACTGTAGCACAGGAGAAGAGGCGCTCGATTTTCTTTTCAGGCGCAAGGCATATAAAAACGAAAAGGACGCGCCGCGTCCCAGCATCATCCTGCTTGACCTCAACCTTCCCGGTACGGACGGCCGCGACGTTCTGCAACAGATCAAGAGCGATCCGCAGCTCAAATCCATCCCTGTCGTGGTGCTCACGACGTCCGATTCAGACAAGGATATCAAAACATGCTACGCGTACGGCGCCAACAGCTATATGGTCAAGCCTACCGACTGGGAAGCTTTCTTCAAAATGATGGAGAATTTCAGGAATTACTGCCTTAAAAGCACCGCGCTGCCAGACAAAAGCGGGGGCTGACAGCGCGGCAATCACACGTCTCTCTGATCACATTTGTTTGTGGTCGCTATCGGAAATGGAATATCCGCCCATAAAGCACTGCAGTATCGTGTCTTTTTCCTGCGATTCCGTCGTCAGCTTTTTATGGATGGCATGGCGTTCGAGGGAAAAGTCCACCGCCCTGCGGATCTGCGCCGCGTCCTGCGCGATCATATCCTTGTTCACGAAATCCGCCGCGCCGTCATGCACCATCGTTTTTGCCAGCGTGTGGTCCTTTACGTTGGTCAGGATCACGACGGGCATCTTCTCCGCCCATTCCTTCACCTGTTGATACGTGTCCTCAGGGCCCGACGTATCCGGCAAGCCCAGATCCAGCAGCAGCAGATCCACGCCGTTCTTTTGCAGAAGCTCCATCCCGGCATGCAATGTTTTGGCCCGTACGCATTCCGCGTCCTTATAGTGCCCCGCGAGCGCCCTTTGAACGATATAGGCATCCGTATCGCTATCCTCGATCAAAAGGATCTTCAGTGCCGCATCCCTTCTGTTTTCCATGATTAACACACCCCTTTCTCCATTCATTTTGATTGTACCATGATTCTCTGCTGCGGATTTGATATTTCAATCATTCGAAAATTAATTTCCAGGTTTGACGGTGATCAAGGATATTGCGGTGAATATGTGGTTTATTGTGTTTCTCTGCTCTTGAAAGGGGTGAGAAAATGACCGTTATTTCCGTTTGTATTGTCGGGCAGGAAAACATTTTCAAGGAAGGCGTCAAAAGCCTTCTGGCTAGAAACGATTTTGACATCCAGCAGGATTGCGACACCCTTGCGGACATCGCTGCGGGAAAAAACAAAACCGCTGCGCCGCAGCTGGTCGTCTTCATTGAGGAAGACGGCGACGATTTCCTGCGAACCATCGAAAAGATAAAACGCATTTACGGACAGAGCCGTATCGTCATGATTGGCGGGCATATGAAGGCCGATGTCATCGTCTCTGCCGTAGCAGCGGGGGCCGCCGGCATCATCCTGAAAGATATTTCCTGCGGCGCTCTGATCGGGTCCCTGAAACTTGCGGCGGCCGGTAAAAACGTATATCCCGCCAGCGCGCTGATGCGGTCCATGCGTGGCGGCCTGGCTGCCAACATGAACCACGAATATAATCTTTCCCATCAGGAAACGAAGATCGTCAGTTGCCTTGCCAACGGAGAGCCGAACAAGATCATTGCGCTCCATCTCGGCATCTCCGTGGCAACCGTCAAGGTGCATATCAGGACGATACTGCGCAAACTGGGCACGACGAACCGCACCCAGGCGGCCATCCTCGCCGTATCGGAAGGCCTTGCGTCGGCGCCAATCCAAATGCAGGCGTAATGCTGTGGCTTTAAAGGCAAGGGAGAGGCTGTCAGACGCGCATCAATGGTTCTGCTTCATCTTCATCATGGCTTTTATGGCGTCTCTGGCCATATCGTCGCTGACGCGCATATAATTGCTGAGAATTCTTTTGATATATCCGGTGTTGCCGGAGGCCATGAAGGCGCCGATGAGAAAGTCATTATCCGGCGGAATGTCCGTGGGTTTGATTTGAACAAGGCGGCAAAAAAACCGATTACTCATGCATTGGCGCCCGCCTGTTTAGACGTGTTGTACGGCATAGCGAAGAACTTTTTGAGGAATAGATCAATGCATGCGTCGTCCTTGCTTTTATAAAAGGTCGTATAGCAGGCGGCGGCGTGCGGGTTGTTGTGCGCTCTTGTTTCTCCTTAACAGCCGGTGCTAGACGTGCAAAACTTTATTATACGTAGGGAGTGAAACATATGCGCAAAGACATGGACGAACAACCTGTCATGGGTGAAGGGCTATGCCGATAAAGCCGCCCTCGAGAAGGCCCTGACGGGCCACAAATTAGCGCAGATCGCGTTGATGGGCCGCTATGAGATAAAATAATAACTCCGCCAAAGCCGCCCCCTGTCTGAAGGTAATCAATAAAAATTGACATAATACAAAGATTCTGGTATGTTCTTCCGATTTTTTACACCCGCAAGGAGGGGGCATATCATGTATCAGACCGATGCATATTGGCTTGTACCCGAAGAAGGCCGTAGCGCCTTTAGAAAAGGCGTACGGACAGGTTTGGTGGTTTCCGCAGGGATAGTCGGCGCGCTGGCTTTGGCACCTGCCTTTTTGATGCCCCTGCCAGCCTTTGGATTGTATTATTTGGGGACTTTCGCAGCCACTGTTTTAGTGGGGGCATCATATGATTCCAGCAATACAGTGAGCAGCGTTGAAATGCCCCTCGGGGCGGCCGTGGCGAAAAAACCTGCATTGATGGGCACTACAAAAGGAACCTTATTCAAAAAAGGCCTTGTCAGCGGCGTTCTGAGAGCTATGAAGGGGGCTGGTATCGGGGCGGTCATAGCGCCGGTCGCGCCTCTGCTTCTACCCATAAGCTATTTGATCGATAAAGGAACAAACGGCAGGAAATGGTTTTCATGGAAACCGTCACGAAGTGCGCAAGCGACAAAAGAGGAAAAAACGGAAGTACGTCTCGCCTTCTCGCAAGATACTTCGCCTGCCGCAAAGGAATTTCAAAGGCGCAGCCTGACCGGCGACTTCCAGTCGGCTCTGCAGGCCTTGCCGAAGCCTGACACCAAACAGGGTTCGACACCCGTTAAGAATTATAAGCGCCATCCCTGAAATCCCGAGGCGGGTAAACTTTGCTTGTCGGTTTACAGCTGAGCTAAAGGCTTTACGGTGCTGTACGTTTGTCAGTTGGCAAGCGCAACCCTCTTTTATTTCATTAGGGAAAAGAGGGGTTGAAATCTGAGCCAATATCCAGTAAAAACAGAGTTCATTCTGACTAAAACTCATCTTGGGGGGGGGCATATGGCCAAGCGCGCAGCGGCGAAAAAGCAAATTAATGTTCCTAAAGGCGTCCACGGCAAGATCACGGGGCCTATCGTCATGATCGGTTTCGGCTCGATCGGGCGTGGCGCGCTTCCCTTGCTCGAACGTCACTTCAAATTCGACCGCAAGCGCTTTGTCGTGATCGACCCCGACGACAGCCACCGCGCGCTGCTTGACGAACGCGGCATACGTTTCATCAAGGCGCGGCTGACGGTACAGAACTACAGGAAAATCCTTGAGCCGCTGCTGACGGCGGGCGGCGGGCAGGGGTTTTGCGTCAATCTTTCGGTCGACGTCTCCTCGCTCGACGTCATGAAGCTGTGCCGCCGGCTTGGCACGCTTTATATCGATACCGTGAATGAGCCGTGGACCGGATTTTATTTCAACGACAGGCTCAGTCCGGCGGACCGCACGAATTACGCGTTGCGCGAAAGGCTGCTCGAGGAGCGCCGGCGCAACCCGGGCGGGATTACGGCCGTTTCCTGCTGCGGCGCCAATCCCGGCATGGTTTCCTGGCTCGTCAAACAGGCTCTGCTTGACCTCGCGCGCGGTCTTAAACTTAAGCATACCGTGCCGGAGACCCGCGAGGCCTGGGCGAAGCTCATGCAAAAATGCGGCGTCAAGGGCATCCATATCGCCGAGCGTGATACCCAACGTTCGAAGCATCCGAAGCCGATCGACGTGTTCGTCAATACTTGGTCGGTCGACGGGTTCGTCTCGGAAGGCGTGCAGCCGGCCGAACTCGGCTGGGGCACGCATGAGAAGCAGCTGCCCCCCAAGGGCGTCCGACACAAGGACGGTTGCAAGGCGGCGATCTACCTGATGCAGCCGGGCGCCAATACGCGCGTGCTCAGCTGGTGCCCGACGCCGGGGGCGCAATACGGAAGGCTGGTCACCCACAACGAAGCCATTTCGATCTCCGACTATTTCACCGTCGGCAAGGGGGCCAACCCCGCCTACCGCCCGACCTGCCATTACTCCTATCGCCCCTCCAACGACGCGGTGCTCTCGCTCGAGGAGATGTTCGGCAAAGGAGGAAAGGTGCAGGCGACTCACCACATTCTCGAGGAGCACGAGATCGTCGACGGCATCGACGAGCTGGGTGTGCTTCTCTACGGCCATAAAAAGAACGCTTACTGGTACGGTTCGCAGCTTTCCATCGAGGAAACGCGCCTGCTCGCGCCTTATCAGAACGCGACGGGCCTTCAGGTCACGTCCGCCGTGCTGGCCGGTATGGTCTGGGCGCTCGAGAATCCGGAGGCTGGTATCGTCGAGGCTGACGAGATGGATTTCCGGCGCTGCCTCGAGATCCAGATGCCTTACCTGGGCCCCGTGAAGGGCTGTTATACCGATTGGACCCCTCTCAAAAACCGCGACGAATTCTTTCCCGAGGATCTTGATCACAGCGACCCCTGGCAGTTTAACAATATCCTTTTCAAGACCTAGGATAGCCCTATCCCTTGAACGGCGTTTCAGGAAGGCCGGGAACGTCCATTTCAACGATAAATATTTTTCCTGACAACGGCGCTTCATGCAGCTGCTTTTTGTCAAGCCCCTTGGCTGCGGTGGTGATAAACAGCGTTTTGAGTTGCGGCCCGCCGAAAGCGCAACTTGACACTTGCGGCACGGGGAGGCCTATACGGCCCTCCTGTTTACCGTCGGGCGTGAATATCTCGATGCTCCAGCCTGGCCA
The DNA here is from genome assembly GCA_021805245.1 of Pseudomonadota bacterium. Taxonomy (GTDB): domain Bacteria; phylum Pseudomonadota; class Alphaproteobacteria; order Micavibrionales; family UBA2020; genus PALSA-926. The sequence goes on from JAJZFS010000113.1 coordinate 9,871, forward strand.
CTGTGCGGAAAAAACACGGCCCTGACTGTCGACACAAAGCCCGTCCGGGCGGCTTTTCCCTGAAAACTTTGCGAAAACAGTTCTATCCCCGGCTTGGCCTGTTTCGATGTCATAGGTGTATCTCCATATCACACGGCCAATTGTATCGGCATAATACATTATCTTGTCATCAGGGCTCCAACCGAGGCCGTTAGAGATGCAAACATTTTTTTCCCGTTCGTATAGTCCCGTTTTATCGTAACGGTAGAGTGCGCCGAATGGCTTGGAATGTTCAAGCTCATTCATCGTTCCGGCCCAAAGCCTGCCACGGCGATCGCATTTACCGTCGTTGAAGCGGTTGTGGGCATGTGCCTGATGCGGCCTCGCAAGGTTCTCCATAGTTCCCGTGCTAAAATCGACGCGATAAATGCCATCTTCCAGACCGGCGATGATTTGGCCATTTTCTTCAGGCACGGCAAAACCCACCATAGCAGGGGTATTGCAGATTTCATGCTGCTTTCCATTCACATCACAGCGATGAATGGCTTTTCCGCTGATATCAACCCAGTACAATCTGCTCTCACTGCCGTGCCAATACGGACCCTCTCCAAGGTTCGCAACGGGTAACTTGTCATGAAAAAGACGCGCCTGCATTTTTCTTGTCCTTTTATATATTTCAACATTATCAACACAGATGATAAAGACCCGTGTAAATTATCCTACCAGAGGAATAAGCCTGTAATGGATATTACGCATAAAATTTATCTAATTGATATATAGAGATAATGCCGCATGTAGTCATTTTGACTGTGTACGGGTTTATGGGCTGGACGTGCGCTGCTAGGTGGGAGTGGCAAAAAGTGCTACCATTAAAAGCCGGAGGATTTAAACCATGCCAACAGTCGGTAAAATGAACATTTCTCTGCCAAAAGAAATGGGTGCTTTTGTCCGTGAAGCCGTTGACGCTGGTGAATATGCCACAGCCGGTGAAGTGTTGCGCGATGCCCTGAGAGCCCCAAAATACGAACGCCTGGCTCGTGAAGTTGCCTTGGCAGAGCTGAGAAGAGAGGTAAAAAGAGGGTTTGATAGCCCACCGGATACAAGTTTCAGTTTTGAAAAACGCATTGAAGAAATTAGAGCTGCGCCAAATGGGCAATAACAAAAAGCTCATCATTCCAGAAGAGGCGGCGATGGACATCAGAGACATTGCCATGTATATCAAAGAACAAATCCCTTATGCAGCGGGGCGGTATGTTCCGGGCATACAGGAGGGGCTGCAAGCACTCAAAGATTGCACGGATATCTTATGAAGGACGTGGCTATCATCGGAGGCGGGCCGGCGGGACTGATGGCGGCGGAAATCATCGCGACGACAGGTGTTCCCGTCACTCTTTACGAACGTAAGCTGACGCCGGGACGAAAGTTCCTGATGGCGGGTCGCGGTGGATTGAACCTGACGCATAGCGAGGATATGCCGGATTTTATGCGCCGCTACGGCAAGGCCGCCGCAACTCTTTCTCCCATCATCGCCGAATTTTCGCCGCTTATGCTGCGTGACTGGTGCGCGGGGCTGGGGCAACCCACTTTTGTCGGCACCAGCGGCAGGGTTTTCCCGCAAAGCTTCAAAGCCTCCCCCTTGCTGCGTGCGTGGCGGGCGCGGCTTGATAGCCTTGGCGTCAGGTTTTTATTCCAGCATGACTGGCAGGGATGGGATGATGACGGAGCTCTTCAGTTTTCGGCGCCTGACGGTCAAATAAAAGCGAAACCTGCGGCAACCGTGCTGGCGTTGGGCGGCGCGTCGTGGCCAAAGCTGGGCGCGGATGGCAGCTGGACGAAGATCATGGCGCGGCAAAATGTTCCCGTATCGCCCTTGTCGCCTGCGAATTGCGGCTTTGCCGTGGAATGGTCTGACATCTTCCGCAACAAATTTTCGGGCAGCCCTATCAAGCCCGTTGCTTTGTCTTTTGCGGATGTCTCCGTGAAAGGGGAGGTGATGATCACAGAGAAGGGACTGGAAGGCGGCGCCGTCTATGCCGTCTCCGCCCTTCTCAGGGATGAAATCATGCAAAATGGGAGCGTGGTATTTACGCTTGATCTCAAGCCCGATCTTGCGGCGGCGGCTCTCCTCGAACGGTTACAAACGCCGCGCCGCGGAAAATCTTTCTCGAACTTTCTGCGGGAGAAAAGCGGCCTGTCACCGGCTGCGGTCGGATTGCTACAAGAAAACAGAAATGTGCAGAATTTGACGCCGGAGGCTTTAGCAACGCTGATCAAGGCATTTCCTGTGTGCAGCACCGCGCCTTTTTCCATCGACCGCGCCATTTCAACGGCGGGGGGAATCCCGTTCACGGCGCTGGATGATCACCTGATGCTCAAAGATAAGCCGGGCGTTTTTGTGGCCGGGGAAATGCTCGATTGGGAAGCGCCGACAGGAGGCTATCTCCTTCAAGGCGCTTTTAGCACAGCCGTACGCGCGGCACGCGGTGTGTTGGCATGGTATGCTATAACTGCCGGATAAAACGCGGGATATCTGGTTTTGGAGATTTAATGGAAAAGGAATAATGGTGCCCCAGGTCGGACTCGAACCAACACACCTTTCGGTACCGCATTTTGAGTGCGGCGCGTCTACCAATTTCACCACTGGGGCACAGAGCGAAATATAACTTTAAATAGCCGATTTGACCACTAAAAACAACCCCTTAAAATCATTGCATTTTTTCTATCTCCGGCCGGTTTGGGGCAGGGAATTCTTTTTTATGAGTAATTGAAAAAAGGGCAGGTTTCAGCTAAACAGGCCACTATGACCTTTAAATTCGAAATTACGCACACAGACCCGCAGACCCGTGCCCGCCTTGGCCGGTTGACGACGCCGCACGGCACAATCGATACGCCCAACTTCATTTTCTGCGGCACCAAGGCGGCGGTGAAGGCGCTGTCTCCGGCGCAGATGCGTGCGGCCGGGTCGGATATCATCCTTTCCAACACCTATCACCTGATGCTTTCTCCTGGCGCGGAGCTGGTCGCGGAGATGGGCGGGCTGCACAAATTCATGGGTTGGGATGGCCCTATGTTTACCGACAGCGGCGGATTCCAGATCTTCTCGCTCGGTCATGGCGCGGTGGCGGACGAGATCAAAGGTCGCGGGCAAAAACACCGCCCCAAGACCGTCCTGAAAATTTCCGAGGAGGGCGCGGAGTTCCGCTCTTACATCGACGGACGGAAATTTTTTCTCTCGCCGGAAGGCTCCATCGACATCCAGCGGAAACTGGGTGCGGACCTGATCGTGCAGTTCGACGAATGTACGCCGTTCCATGTCGATAAAGAATATACGGCACGCTCGATGGAGATGAGCATGCGCTGGGGCGACCGTTCGCTCGCCGAACATGCGCGGCACGATAATGGCACGCAGGCGATGTACGGCATCGTGCAGGGCGGCGTTTACGAGGATTTGCGAAAAGTCAGTTGCGACTGGACGCGCGACCGGTCGTTTTTCGCGACGGCGGTCGGCGGTTCGCTCGGCGCCAGCAAGGAGCAGATGTACGATGTCGTCGCCATGACCATGGCGATGG
>JAJZFS010000059.1 GCA_021805245.1 Pseudomonadota bacterium
GGAAATTGCCGCCCGCTGGAATGGCGTTTATCAGGGCGCCGCGATGAGCCTCGGTGCCGGCTACTCTTATGCCGCCGCAGAAAACAGTGCCGGCGCAGGTGCCGGCAACGCCGGTTCGGACGCCATGAAGAGCTATGACTTCGGCGCGAACATCGCGAAGCAAGGCTTCAGCCTCGGCGGCGCCTACAAGCACTCCAACAACGGCATTTCCGGCGCGGCCAACGGTGCTGACACCGCGATCTATGACATCGGTGCCGGCTACGACACCGGTCCGTACCACGCCGCCCTGTCCTATTTCCACGAGAAGTTTGACGGCGGCCTGCTCGCCGCAACGCCGAACGGTGCCAGCGTTCACCGTTATACGCTCGGCGGCGGCTACACGGTCATGCCCGGCATGGATGTGCGCGGCACGGTGAGCTGTGGTCAGTACCGGGGAACGGCCAACACCGACTTCCAGCAAGTTACCATCGGCACAAACATAAATTTCTAGGGCATGCGGTTACACATAAGCCCAGACCATAAAGACGGCCGCAATTTAATGCCGCAGGTCATCCCTCATGTATGAAAAAAACTGAGCGGAATGACTGTCCGTTGAGCGACAGAGTCAACTTGACGTGCCTGTAAAATCTAACTAATAGGGTAGGCCATATGCGACAAACAAGACGGGAGGGTGTTTTGCCTAAAGTCAAGAGAAGTGGCTGGACAACGCGCCGGTGGCAGGGGCTGATCGTAGCGGTATGCTGCGCGACAATACTGCAGGCTGGCGCCGCGCGCGCGGCGACTACGCCAGTGCGCGTGCTGGAGACGGGCTCCACGCTTCTCTATCCCCTGTTCAATATCTGGGTTCCCGATTACATGAAGACGCACCCCGGAGTGCAGATCACGACGCAGGGCACGGGCAGCGGCACAGGCATTGCGCAGGCAAGTTCCGGCATCGCCCAGATCGGCGCCTCCGACGCCTATATGAGCAGCGCGCAGCTCAAGAGAAGCCCCGGCATCCTCAATATCCCGCTCGCCATTTCCTCGCAGATGGTCAATTACAACCTGCCCGGCTTCAACCACAAACATCTGAAGCTGAGCGGGCCGGTCATTGCCGGAATCTATAGCGGCAAGATCAGGTACTGGGACGATGCGGCGCTGAAAAGCATGAACCCGGACATGAAGCTGCCGCACAAAGCGATCATTCCGGTGCACCGCTCCGACGGCAGTGGCGACACCTTCATCTTCACCCAGTTTCTGGCGTTCAGCACCCCGTCGTGGGCGAACGGCACGGGCTACGGCACGTCCGTGAGCTGGCCGCCTGTCGAAGGCGAGATCGGCGGCGTCGGCAACCCCGGCATGATTAGCGCGCTCAAAGGCAGCCCCTATTCGCTCGCCTATGTCGGGATCAGCTACAAGAAAGCCATCGAAGCGGACGGCCTTGGCGAGGCGATGCTGCAGAATCGCGACGGTCATTTTGTCCTTGCCAATGCCAAAACCGTTGGCGCCGCGGTACTTGCGACGGCCGCCAAGACGCCGAAGGACGAGCGCATCAGCCTCATCTTCGCGCCGGGCGCCGAATCCTACCCCATCATCAATTACGAATACGCGATCGTGAACAAAAAGCAGCCATCGCCGGAAATGGCGAAGGCGCTGCGCGAACTCCTCGCGTGGTCCATCCATCCGGATGGCGGCAGCGCGCAAAAATACATGGATGCGGTCGGTTTCGTGCCGTTACCGGCGCCGATCCGCAGTTTGAGCGCGGAACAGATCGCGCTGATCAAATAGCCGGCATGAGCGAAAGGGCGTGCGATGAAGTTTAAAACAGGGCTGGCCGCCATTGCTGGTGTACTGCCGGCCAGTCTTGTGGCGATCGTTCTCTTTTTGACTGTCTACTCCTGGCCGGCGATCCGCTTCAACGGCTTTCATTTTCTCGTCAGCAACCACTGGAACCTCGGCAATCTCTATGCCGATCCGGTGACGGTCGCAGGCACGCAGGTCGCGCCGGGCGCCCATTACGGCATCCTGTTTCTCATCGTCGGCACGCTGCTCACCACCCTCGTCGCCCTGTTGATCGCCTTGCCGGTCGGCGTCGGCGCGGCGATCTTCCTTGCCGAGGCCGTCCCGGGGCGGCTGCGTTTGTGGCTGTCCTTTCTGGTCGAATTGCTGGCCGCGGTGCCGAGCGTCGTTTTCGGGCTGTGGGGCTATGTTGTCGTCATTCCCTTTCTCGGTCAGCACCTGTTTCCATTTCTGTCGCGGATCTTCGGGTTCGTGCCGTTTTTCGCCGGCCCCAGCGGCTCGGGCTATGGTCTGCTGACATCGGGCTTCGTCCTGTCGCTGATGATCGTGCCGTTGATCGTCGCGACCTTGCGCGACGCCATGGTGAGCCAGCCGCCGGCCATCCGCGAGGCGGTGACGGCGCTCGGCGCGACCCGTTTCGAAGTCGTCGCCAAGGTGATCCTGCCGAGCCTCTTTCGCGTCCTCGTCGGGGCGACGATCCTTGCGGTAGGCCGCGCCCTCGGCGAGACGATGGCCGTGCTGATGGTCAGCGGCAACGCGCTCAACTACCTGCCGCATAACATTTACGCGCCCATCTCGACGATGGCGGCCTTTATCGTTTCACAGCTCGACAGCGCCATGCAGGACCCGACCGGCATGGCTGTGCGCTCGCTGGCGGAGATTGCTCTTATGCTCTCGCTCCTGTCGCTCCTCATCAATTTTCTTGCGCGCCTCGTTCTGGCGATAGAGAACCGCAGCGCGCGCCACGCAACAATCGTTTAGAGAGTACGCCCATGAGCCATGCCAACGAAGCCTTCCGCCTGACCGCCGCACCGCCGCCCGTCCCGCGCGTGCCGCGGTTCCCCTTGCGGCGGCGCATCTTCAGCATCGCCGGATGGACCACCACTGCGCTCGCGCTCATCCTGCTGACGGCGGCGATGCTGGGAATTCTGGAGATGGTTTTCGTGCGCGGGATTGGCGCGCTGGTGCCCGCGACCTTCACGACGATCACGCAAGGCACCGGCGGCGGCCTGCTCAATGCAATCGAAGGAACGTTCGTGCTGTCGTTCGGCGCGCTGCTGCTCGCAGTGCCGTTCGGCATGGCCGCCGGCATCTATATCTCGGAATACCGGAACGGCTGGTGGGCAAAGACCATTCGCCTCCTCGCCGACGTCCTTGTCGGGGTGCCTTCGATCGTGGTCGGCTATGTCGGCTATGTGACGATGGTCGACTGGCTCGGCTGGAACTTCTCGGTGGCCGCGGGGGCGATCAGCCTCGCCGTGATGTCTCTCCCCTATATCTGCCGCACGACGGAAATGGCGCTGCAGCAGGTGCCGGGCGACCTGCGCGAGGCGGCATTCGCGCTGGGCGCGGGCGAAAGTCAGGTCATTTTCCGCATCTGCCTTCCGGCCGCGTTGCGGGCGATCCTGACCGGCATTCTCCTCGCGCTGGCCGTGTCCGTCGGCGAAACCGCGCCGCTGCTTTATACCGCCGGATGGTCGAATTATCTATGGGATGGCAAGATGACGCACTCTCCCGTCGGCTATCTGACCTACGCCATCTGGACCTTCATCAGCGAACCTTTCGCTTCGGCGCACCAGCTTGCCTATGCCGCGGCATTTCTCGTGATGGCGCTGGTGCTGCTCGTTCACCTTGCCGCCCGTCTCGTTTTCGATCGCCATCGGCGTTGAGAGGAAAAAATGCCGTGTCCCATTCAAAACCGGAGGATCATTCACCGATGAATACACCCGCCGCCGCATCGAAGCCGCCCGAAAACGATCCGCAAAACGTGACGCTGGAACCCGCAGCGGCGCTGCAGGTTGCGGACAAAGTCGTCATGCGCGACCTCAATTTTTATTACGGCGATTTTCAGGCACTGAAGAACATCAACCTAAGCCTGCCCGACCGGCGCGTCACCGCCTTCATCGGCCCTTCTGGCTGCGGCAAGTCGACGCTTCTGCGCACGCTCAACCGCATCTACGAACTTTATCCGGATATGCGGGTGACGGGCGAGATACTGGTCGACGGCAAGGACATTCTGGAGCCGGGGCTCGACCTCAACCGGCTGCGGGCGAAAATCGGCATGGTGTTTCAAAAGCCGACACCGTTTCCGATGTCGATCTACGACAATATCGCCTTCGGCATCCGTTTGTACGAGAAGCTGCCCAAATCCGAGCTCGACGGGCGCGTCGAATCCGCCTTGCGCCGCAGCGCCCTCTGGAAGGAAGTGAAGAACAAGCTCAAGCAGAGCGGTCTCAGGCTGTCGGGCGGGCAGCAGCAGCGGCTGTGCATCGCCCGCGCGATCGCGGTCCAGCCGGAAGTGCTGCTGCTCGACGAACCGACGTCCGCGCTCGACCCGATCTCGACCCAATACATCGAGGAACTGATCGCCGAACTGAAGAGCGACTATTGCATCGCCATCGTCACCCATAACATGCAGCAGGCAGCGCGTAGCTCCGATTACACCGCCTACATGTATCTCGGCAAAATCGTCGAGTTCGGCGAAACCGCAACAATCTTTTCCCATCCGCGGGAAAAGCATACCGAGGATTACATTAACGGACGCTTCGGGTAAGAAGCGAAACCATAGTGATCGGACATATCATCAAGAGCGATAGCGAAGATATCGGCTTACGACTATACTAGTTTTGCGGCTTCTGTCGTTTGGTCTTGTTTTTTCTGCGTACCGGCGTTTTGCTTTTGCCGCATGTGACAATTTTAATTCCGCTTCCTTTCAGCACGCGCGCCTGTCCTGCGGAAATCTCGAGATCTGCCGTCTTGTCCCCAACCGGCAGGCGGCTGATCGTGACAGTACCCCATTCCGGACGCCAGTAACGCGTGTCGATTTTGACGGTATCGCTCCGCGCGTCCGTTTCCAGCCCCAGCACGGCTTGCAAAAGCTGGAACGGAACAGCGGCCGCCCAGGCTTGCGGACTGCAAGCCTGCGGATAGGGCGTTGGGCCAAACTGCGGCGTGCGCTTGAAGCCGCCAAACAGTTCCGGCATGCGCCAGTTGCTCTTTTTTGCAGCCGCGAACAGTCCCTCGAACAGCCGCGCCGCCTGCTTCGTATGTCCGGTCTGCCCCAGGCCGGCAGCGATCAGCGCCGTATCGTGCGGCCAGACCGAGCCATTGTGGTAGGAGAGCGGGTTATAGCGCGGCGCGTCAGTCGCGACGGTGCGGATGCCATAGCCTGAAAAGAATTTTTCGCCCATCATGTGCGTAGAGACATTTTTCTCCCGCGTTTTCGGTACGATGCCGGTAAACAAAAGCTGCCCCATATTGGAGGCCTTCACGGCGCAGGGCTTGCCGTTGCCGTCGCGCGCGAGAATGTAGTACTTCTCATCTTTGTTCCAGAAGTGCTTGTTGAAGTTGCGGTAAAGCCTTTTGGCTTTTTCCGCATAATGTGCCGCATGTGCCGCATCATGAAATATGTCGGCAAGTTTTTTGCCCGTCTTCCACGCTGCGTAAGCGTACCCCTGCACCTCCGCGACCGCGCGCGGAAAGGCAACATCCGTTTTCCCGTTTTCATCGAAGACGGAATCCGAAGAGTCCTTCCACATCTGGTTATAAAGGCCGGATTCTTTTTTACGCTGATAGACGATAAAGCCTTTGGCCTTGTCTTTATCCATCCAGTTTTTGTCTTCCGCATAGTTTTCCACCCAGTCCAGCGCAGCCTGTATGTTTGGCCAGATGGATTTGATGAAGGCCACGTCGCCCGTCTGTTCGAGGTATGCGCCCGCCAGCATGACATAGAGCAGCGTCGTGTCCGTGCCGCCGTAGTAAAGACTGAACGGCAGCATCCCTGCCCGCGACATCTCGTCTTCACGGGTTTCATGCATGATTTTGCCGGGCTCGGTATCGCGCACTGGATCTTCCGTCTGCGCCTGGCGGTCGGAAAGGAACTGCAGCACACCTTTGGCCAGCTCCGGCTTGGCCCACAGCATCTCGAGGGCCGTGATCAGCCCGTCGCGGCCGAACGGCACGGCAAACCACGGCACGCCCGCGCAAGGATAAGGGCCGCTGTCGTATTGCGTGGTGAGAAACGCGAGGTCTTGCAGGCTGCGGTCGAACCAGTCCTGCAACTGCGGATTTGAAAACATGAGTTGCGCGCCCTGCGCGAGGGTGGCCGCACGCTCGGCGCGCACGGCGGCAAGCGCGTCATTGTAGCTTTTTTCCCGTGGGCCGGCCGCGTTGCCCTTGTCGCAACCGCACTCAAGCCAGATCGTCTTTTCGCCGCCCGGCGGCAGGGAGATATCAAAGTCCGCGCCAGTTTCCGTCATAACGGCGGGCCTGTCATTGTCGGCGAAAAAAACGTTCGCTTTGAGCTCTTTTTGATCCACGCCCGCGTAGCGCCATGAGACGCGGCTGTGCTGCGCATCAAGCAAGGCCGGGTCTTTTGTGCCGAGGGTTTTCTTGCCGTCCTGTCCGCGCACGTTGAACATGTCGACGAAATCGCTGCCGAATCTGAAGCTTAGCGGCAGGCTGACGGATGTGCCGCCGTAGTTGCGGATCGTGACGGCTTGATGAACGAGACCGTCGCAGACCGTGATGCGCCGTTTGATGTGAACGTTGTTGGCGGGGATGTTTGCGCCCGCCGCATCCTTCATCTCCGGCAGGGTGAGGCTGACAACGAGCTCGGCATTGTCGGCGCTGACCTGTGCGCCGCCTGCGCGGGGCTTTTGCCCTCCTACCAACAGCCTCAGCTCGGAGATATGGCGCATGTCGTTGAAGTAAAAACCGGGCAACCCCGTTTCGGGCGCGATATCACCCAACTGATCAAAAATCGCATAGCTCGGCCCATGCTTGAGCGTGATAAGCCCGAGTTCGCTGATGGAGGGTTCCGTCATGCCACTGGTCTCCGCATTTTAAAGAAAACTGCGATCGGTCGCGATACTATATATTATTACGGAATGCACACTAAAATATGTAATTAGGCCTGTCAATACTGCATCATTTTTATTTACCTTAATATTATAATATAAAAAATTTTAATGTTTAATACATCAAAAATAATCTTTCATATATAATTATACATGGCTATATATTACGTCTCATGCTCGAAAGCTAAATCTACCCTGCGTATCAGCGAATGATCACTTCTACTCAACTACGGGCCGCCCGTGCCCTGCTCGGCATTGACCAGAAGCAACTGGCCAATATATCGGGTCTGTCGCTCCCGACGATTCAGCGCATGGAAACAAGCGATGATATTATTCGCGGCAATGTGGACTCTCTCATGAAGCTGGTATCTGCGCTCGATGCGGCCGGAATCGAATTGATAGCCGAGGGCGCAAGCAGCATAAACGGCGGGCGCGGAATCAGGTTGAAAGATCCCGCCATGCCGACAGGAGGCACTCAGTAAATAAATGTCCATCGCGGCCCTGTTATGCTGTGTCGCCCTTTTTATCGCCCTGTCTCTCCTGAGCGCTGCGGTAAATCGTCTCTTCAATGCAACTATCATCATTTACTGTGCCTGCTTTGCTATTGCGCTTGTCATGTTGTGGGGCGGAGTTGTCCATCTGCTAACCCACGCATCCGACATGACGATCGTACTGCCGATAGGTCTGCCGTGGACCGGCGCGCATTTCAAGCTTGACGCGCTGGCGGCTTTTTTCCTTGTGGTCGTCAACCTCGGCGCGGCAACGGCCAGCTTTTACGCGCTGGGGTACGGGCGGCATGAAGAAGCGCCGCACCGCGTCCTGCCATTTTATCCCGCTTTTCTCGCCGCCATGAATCTCGTCGTGCTGGCCAATGACGCTTTCACGTTCCTGTTCTCGTGGGAGCTAATGTCACTCGCTTCATGGGCGCTGGTCATGGCGCATCACCGCGAGAAGGAAAACGCACGGGCGGGATACATATACATTGTCATGGCAAGCTTCGGCACGCTGATGTTGCTGCTGGCCTTCGCCCTGCTGTCCGGACCGGGCGGGCATTACGTTTTCTCCGGCATGCAAGGCCACGTTCTGACCCCGTTGCGTGCCGCAGTCGTGCTGTTCCTTGTCCTGCTTGGCGCGGGCTCCAAAGCGGGGATTTACCCTTTGCACGTCTGGCTCCCGCTCGCGCATCCGGCGGCGCCGTCGCACGTCTCGGGACTGATGAGCGGCGTCATGACCAAGGTCGCGGTTTACGGTTTTATCCGCATCGTCTTCGGCCTTCTCGGCGGAACCGGCGAAGACGGTGGCATGGCCGTGCTTGCGCTCGGCGGCATAACCGCAGTGATGGGCGTTTTGTATGCGCTCCTGCAGCATGACCTCAAGAAGCTGCTCGCTTATCATACCGTGGAGAATATCGGCATCATTTTTATCGGCCTCGGCCTCGCGCTTGTGTTTCAGGCCGACGGCCACGCCGCGTTCGCCGCGCTTGCCTTCACCGCCGCGTTGTTTCATGTTTTCAACCACTCGCTTTTCAAGAGCCTGCTGTTTTTCGGCGCTGGCGCGGTGCAAACGGCGACCCGCACGCGCGACATGGAGCGCCTCGGCGGCCTGATCCACCGCATGCCGCAAACGGCTTTCGTCTTTTTGGTCGGGTGCGCCGCGATTTCCGCGCTGCCGCCGTTCAACGGTTTCGCCTCCGAGTGGCTGACGTTTCAGGCGATTATTCAGGGACCGGTCCTGACGCACTGGGGGCTGAAGACGCTGGTTCCCGTCGCAGGCGCGATGCTGGCGCTCGCCGCCGCGCTCGCCGCCGCCTGTTTCGTCAAGGTTTACGGTATCGTTTTTCTTGGCCGGCCGAGGACGGAGCCGGCCAAAAGCGCTGTGGAAACGGACAGATTTTCCCTGGCGACGATGTCCTTTCTCGCGCTCTTGTGTCTGCTGGCGGGAATTTTTCCGGGGGTTTTCACGAGCGGTCTCACCCCTGCCGTCCATGAAATGACCGGCGCGCAGATGCCGCAGCATGCGATATGGCTGTCGCTCGTGCCGGTCTCTGCGGTACGCAGCTCTTACAACGGTCTTTTCATTTTTATCTTCATAGTTCTTGCAGCGGGGGTGGCCGCCTTTGTCGCACGCCGCTTCGGCGGCGGTGCGCCACGCCAAGCGCCAGCGTGGGACTGCGGCTTTCCGCTCGACGATCCCGCGACGCAGTATACGGCGGGGAGCTTTGCCCAGCCGATCCGGCGCGTTTTCGGCGGCCACCTCTTTCGCGCGTCCGCGCGCGTGGAGATGCCGCCACCCGGCAGTCTTGCTCCCGCGCGTCTTATTCGGGAATTGCATGATCTCGCCTGGGAGGAGATTTATAAACGGATAGCGGCGCGTGTCCTTTGCATTGCGGAACGCTTGAACCGCTTCCAGGTCCTGTCGCTCCGGCATTATTTAAGTATCGTGTTCTTCTGCCTGATTCTGCTTCTGATGGTGCTGACGCTATGGTTTTGATTGACGAGCTCATTCTACAGGGCGTGCAGATGACGGGGGTTTTACTGCTTCCCCCGCTGCTGCTCGGCGTCACGCGCAAAATAAAGGCGCGTCTGCTGCGGCGGCGGGGCGCTTCCGTATTCCAGCCCTACCGCGATCTCTTGCGCCTGTTGCATAAACGGCCCGTGATGGCCGAAAACGCCTCCTGGCTGTTCCGCGCCGCGCCTTACCTGATCTTCGCCTTTACATGGAGCGCGGCGGTGCTGGTGCCGACTTTTGCCACAGGGCTCGTCCTCGGCCGGTCGGCCGATCTTGTCGCCATCATCGCGCTCCTCGCCGCCGCACGTTTTGTCCTTGCTTTGGCGGGCATGGATGTCGGTACGAGTTTCGGCGGCATCGGCTCGAGCCGCGAGATGATGATTGCGGCGCTGGCCGAGCCTGCCATGATGATGGTCGTCTTCACCCTTGCGCTGATTGCGGGGTCAACGCAACTGTTCGCGATCGCGGCTTATATGGCCTCGTCCGCTGTGGGGCTGCGCGTCTCGCTTGGTCTGTCGTTTCTCGCGCTGATGATTGTCGCCCTTGCCGAGAACGGGCGTATTCCGGTTGACAATCCCGCGACCCATCTCGAGCTCACCATGGTGCACGAGGCGATGGTGCTGGAATACTCGGGGCGGTATCTTGCCCTGATCGAGCTGGCATCCGCCATGAAACTGTTGCTCTACGTTTCCCTGATCGGCTGCATTTTCCTGCCCTGGACCCTTGTGCCGGCGGCCGGCGGCTGGGGAGCCTGCATTCTTTCCTTTCTGTTTTATATCGGAAAGCTGACCGCCGCCGGAGCGGTGTTGGCGCTGTTCGAGACCTCAATCGCCAAAATGCGCGTTTTCCGCGTACCCGACTTCCTCAACGTGGCGCTGATGATGGGCCTGCTGGCGACGCTGCTGCTGTTCGTTTCGAAAGGTTTTTAGATGGGAACGCTTGATTTCAACATCGCGCACATGCTGGCCGGCGCCCTGATGCTCGCGAGCATGACGATGCTTTATCAGAAGCGTCTGTTCGCGCTGATCAATATTTATGCTCTGCAAGCGGTCATCCTCGCCTTGTCCGTCGCGTGGCAGGCCGTGCTCCAGCATGCGGCGCAACTCTATATTACGGCTCTGATAGCGTTTTTGTTCAAGGCGCTCGTCATCCCGTATGCGCTGCACCGTATTATCGTGCGCCTGCGCATCCACCGCGAGATCGAAACGGTGATCGGCACGGGGCCGGCCATGCTCGCGGGCATGGCGTTGACGGGGCTTGCCATGGCCGTCATGCTGCGCGCAACGGCGAACGTGGATCTGCTGGCGCGGGAAGATCTCGCTTTCGCGCTCGCGGTGTTGCTGCTGGGGCTGATGATGATGGTGACGCGCCGCAACGCGGTGAGCCAGATCGTCGGCTTTCTTTCGCTGGAAAACGGACTGATACTCGCTGCCGCGGGGACGCAGGGCATGCCTTTCGTGGTGGAGATCAGCATCGCCTTCTCGATACTGGTCGCCTTCGTCGTGATCGGCGTTTTCCTGTTCCGCATCCGCGAGCGGTTCGATACGGTGGATCTGCGCGCGCTCGACGCTTTCAGGGGCGAACGGCGTCTGGCGGAGGCTTTTCCCGCCACGACAGCCTGCAATGAAGGGGACGAAATGCCATGACCTTTGATGCCGTCAGTCTTGTCCTGATTATTCCTCTGGCGGCCGCCGCCGTTCTTGCGGCGCTGCCGGGGTATAAGACCTCGTCCCGCTTCAACATCCTTGCAAGCTTTCTGACGCTCGCGGGCGCGGTGGACCTTGTCGCGCATCGTCCTCCGCTGGGGTCCTATTTCCTTGTGGACGATATGAATATCGTATTTATCGCGCTGAATACGTTTGTCGGCTTCACGACCAGCGTTTTCAGCGCGAGCTACATCGCGCACGAAATCAGGACCGGACGCCTGACCCCCGGTCTGCTGCGGTTTTACCACGTGTTTTATCAGATCATGATGTTCGGCATGAACCTTGCGCTTGTCACCAACAATATCGGCCTGATGTGGGTGGCGGTCGAGCTCGCGACGCTTTCCACCGTCCTGATGGTGGGCATTTACCGCACGCCCGAGGCCATCGAGGCGGCATGGAAATATTTCATTCTCGGCAGCGTCGGCATCGCCTTCGCTCTGTTCGGCACCACCCTGATCTACGCGGCGGCGCAGCCCGTGGTCGGCGCGGGGATGAACGGCATGACGTGGACGACGCTGTTGGCGCACTCTTCCGCCTTTGACCCCGCCATCATGAACATCGCCTTTATTTTCCTGTTGATGGGCTATGGGACGAAAGCCGGCCTTTTCCCCCTGCATGCGTGGTTGCCGGACGCCCATGCGGAAGGACCGACGCCTGTGTCCGCCGTTCTCTCCGGCCTGCTGCTGAACGTCGCGCTCTACGCCATCCTGCGCTTCAAGATTCTCTTTGCCGCCAATGCCCATGTCATCCCGCCGGGGCCATTGATGATGGTCGTCGGTCTCGCGACGGCCGTTTTCGCGTCCTTCATGCTCTACCCCCGGCATGATATCAAGCGCATGTTCGCCTATTCCTCGATCGAACATATGGGCATCATCACCTTCGCCTTCGGCCTTGGCGGCGCGATCGCCAATTTCGCGGGATTGCTGCAGATGGTGATGCACAGCCTGACGAAATCCGCGATCTTTTTTTCCGTCGGCCATATTTCGCAAGCCAAGGGCACGCAGAGGATGGCGGATATCCGCGGCCTCACGGAAAGCTACCCGCTGCTGGGCTGGGGACTGGTGCTGGGCGTTGTCGCCATTGTCGGCATGCCGCCGCTCGGCGTTTTCATGAGCGAATTTCTCACGATAAGTTCCGCGTTTGCGCGCGCGCCGTGGCTCGCTTTGCCATTGGTGGTGGCGTTGCTGGCGGCCTTCGGCGCCATCATGCGCCATACGCACGGAATGGCCTTTGGCGCGGCGCAGGGGGAGATCAGGCCGTCCGAAGCTTCCTTTATACCGGTGTTTATTCATCTCGGCATTGTTTTTGCGGCGGGGGTTTTCATTCCGGCGGCGGTAGTCGTCTGGTTCCAGCATGTGGCGAAGATGCTGGGTTAGGAGAGAACGGTATGACGGAACATGACAAAGGCGCACATATAAGCACGATCGTTTCCGCCGACGTGTGGGAGGCGACCTGCAAAGAGATCGGGGATGGCCGCTGGAACCTTCTTGCCCTGTGGGGCGACACCGGTTTGGTGCGTATGGCCTTGTGGGATACCCGAGAAAACGAGATAACCCTCATCGGCCTTGCCTGCCCCGAAGGCACATTCCCGTCCGTCGCGCGGCATCATCCGCCGGCCTTGCGGCTGGAGCGCGCCATAAAGGATCTTTTCGGACTTGTGCCCCTTGATACGCCCGACACAAGGCCGTGGCTTGACCATGGCCGGTGGGGGGTCTGTGAACCGCTTGGGCAGAACCGCCCTGCCGTCGCAAAGACGCCTTACGTCTTTTTGCCCGCCGAGGGGGAAAGCCTGCACAAGATACCGGTCGGCCCCGTCCATGCGGGAATCATCGAGCCGGGGCATTTTCGCTTTACCGCCAGCGGTGAAACCGTCGTGCGGCTGGAGGAACGCCTCGGTTACGTCCATCGGGGCATTGAGCAGCTGATGGCGGGCGCGGATTTACCCCATGCCGCAAAGCTTGCCGGGCGCGTCTCGGGAGACAGTACGGTTGCCTATCAGCTTGCCTTTGCCCGCGCCGCCGAGAACGCGCTCGGCCATGCCGCGCCGCCGCGGGCGCACTGGCTTCGCGCCCTGATGGCGGAGATGGAGCGCATTGCCAATCATTTGGGCGACATCGGCGCGATCTGCAATGACGCCTCCTTCCCGCTCATGCAGGCGCATTGCGGCATTTTGCGCGAGCGCGTTTTACGCGCGGCGGGGAACTGTTTCGGACATCGCCTGATGCGCGATCTCATCGTGCCGGGCGGCGTAACGGCAGACATCAGCGCGAAAGCAACCGATATTTTGCGCAGGCTTCTTGATGTGCTGCAAAAAGACCTCCCCCCGCTCGTGCGGCTCTACGACAACACGCCGTCGCTTTTGGAACGCACGGTCGGCACGGGGATCCTCAAGCCCAAACTGGCGCGGCAATACGCCGCAGGCGGCTATATCGGACGCGCCTCGGGACGTAACTTTGATGCGCGGCGCATGATCCACTATCCGCCTTACGGGGCGTTGAATTTCGAGGTGCAGATGCGCCTGGATGGCGACGTCAATGCCCGCGTGTGGATCAGGATTCTGGAGGTGAAACAAAGCATCGCCCTGATCAGGCAAATACTTGACGGGATGCCGGAGGGGAATATTTTCGCCCCGCCGCCGCTTGCGGGGACGCCACGTGAAGGTTACGCTCTCGTCGAAGGCTTTCGCGGCGACGTTTTCGTCTGGCTCGGCCTTGATGCGGAAGGCCGTGTGCGGCGCTGCCACTTGCGCGATCCGTCATGGTTCCAATGGCCGCTGCTGGAAGCCGCCATCGAAGGGAATATCGTCGCCGACTTCCCGCTTTGCAACAAGTCGTTCAACTGCTCCTATGCGGGACACGATTTATAAAAGGATTTTGGCAAGATGAAAAAAACTCTGCTGCAAGGTATCATGCGCCGCCCGCTGACGGAGAAGGCCCCCGCGCCGGACGAAGCCGCGCTCGCCGAACTTGCCGCCTCGGTCAATCGCGCCGCCGTGCAAAAGCTCGGCCGCAGTCTCGCGATCCGGCAGGTGGATGCCGGCTCGTGCAACGGCTGCGAGCTCGAGATCCACGCGCTCAATAATGCTTTTTACGACCTCGAGCGCTTCGGCCTGCATTTCGTCGCTTCGCCGCGGCATGCGGATATTCTGCTCGTGACGGGACCGGTCACCAAGAACATGCAGGAGGCCCTGAAACGCACTTACGATGCCACCCCTGACCCGAAATGGGTCGTCGCGCTTGGCGATTGCGCCTGCGACGGCGGCCTGTTTGCGGGCAGTTATGCGGTTGCGGGCGGGGTCGCGGAGACCGTGCCTGTCGATCTCCACATTCGCGGCTGCCCGCCCGATCCGGAGAAAATCCTTAAGGGATTGCTGGCGCTGTTTGAGCGGCAGAAAATGCCAGAGGCGTCCTAAAACCAGCCGAACCCGCGCGCCAGCATATTGAGCGCGACCAGCACGATCACCGGTACGAATACCATACGGATATGGGTATTCGACATGCGCGCCAGAAGTTTCGCCCCGATCGTCGCGCCCGCCAGGACGCCGAGCGCCACGGGCGCGGCGATCACGGGGTCTATGTCGCCGCGCTGGAAGAAAATTCCGGCGGACGCCGCGGCGGTCACGCCGATCATGAAATTGCTCGTCGTTGTGGAGACCTTCATGGGGAGGCGCATGAAGGTATCCATCGCCAAAACCTTGAAGGTGCCGCTGCCGATGCCGAGTAGTCCGGATATCAGGCCGGCCACGCACATCATGGAGAATCCCGCTTCGATACGGGCGACATTGTACGGGATGTCGGCGTGCGTGCGGCGGTCAGGATAGGTGGATGGCAGGCGCAGTCTTTCCGCCCACCTGTGGTTTTTGACGCCTGCGGGGAGCTCTTCGCCCAGCCGCATGATGAGCGGCAGGACGGATATCATCAGCACGATCCCGAAGACGACGAACAGAACTTGCGCGTTCAGGTATGCGGTCAAAACGGCGCCGAAGATCGCCCCTGTCGTGGTGGCGATTTCAAGGAACATGCCGATGCGCAGATTGGTCATGCGGTCTTTGACGTAGGCGGCGGCGGCGCCGCTTGAGGTAGCGATGACGGAGACGATCGAGGCGCCGACCGCCAGCATGAAAGGAACGTGGAAGCCGAGGGTCAGCAGCGGCACGATGAAAACGCCGCCGCCAAGGCCGACCAGCGCGCCGACCAGCCCCGCAAACATCGAGCTCAAAAGAACGATGGCGAAAAATCCGAGCGTATTGTCGTGTACGGCCGTCGGCCCCGGATGGCCGAGCCAGGCCCCGACGCCGAAGATGCTGAAGAGCAGGATCAGCAGGACGATTCCTGTGATGACGACGTAGGTGTCGTCTTTTTCAAGCGCGAAGGCGACAATCGAGACGGCGACGCGGATGACCGGCGTGGCCAGCAGGATGATCAGGCCGGACATGACGATCGAGAGCGGATCGCCTTTTACCAGCCCGTGAAAAAGTCCGCCCAGCGTGTCGGGGTAGGAAAGATTGACGCCGGCGGGTTTTAAAAAGTGGAAATAGGAGATGCCCGCGAGAATCACCGCGACGCTGAGCAGCACGCCGCCACGCAATACGTTGCTGATGATCAGCTCTGTTTTACGGATCAGAGCTTCTTCGTTATGAAAAGGAACGGAAATTCTTCTGGCGTGTTCTTCTGTCATTTTTTTTGCCCCGCCTTGGGTAGGTCATTCTTTAAAGGCAGTCTATCACAAGTTTTCTATTACAGTCTGCAAAATACTTAAAGACGGTTCTGAAACCGGCTAAAGTTCATACAGTCCGCCGACTTCGACCACGCGGTCGGCAGGGATTTTATAGTAATCCGCGGCGCTGGAGGCATTCTGTTTCATGATGGCAAATAGCAGATCGCGCCAGAAGGGCATGGCTCCGCCCGCGACCGGCATGATGATTTCCCTGCCGAAGTAGAAGGATGCGCTCGCCATGTTATCGAAATCCATGCCGCGTTGAAGACAATAGTGCATGACCTCGGATATGTCCGGATCGTCATTGAAGCCGTAATGTACGTCCATTTTGTAGAAGTCGTCGCCCAGCGTGTAGATGTGAATGCGGTTTTCTCTGGCCACATGCGGAATTTCCTCGAAAATAACGGTCAGGAAAATCACCCGCTCATGCAGCATCTTGTTGTGACGCATGTTGAGCATCAGCGCGCTGGGCACCATGTTGTGATGCGGGGTCATGTAGATCGCCGTTCCCGGTACGCGCACCGAAGGGTTACTGCGGGTTTCTCTGATAAACTGGTCGATAGAAACCGACTGGCTGGAGATCCTGTCATCAAGTGCAGACTGCCCCTTTTTCCATGTCGTTAATGCCGTGAAAATCATGATGGCCACGGTGACAGGCATTGCGCCCCCGGACATGAACTTGGTCGTTGTCGCCGAAAACAGCACGGCGTCTATGGCGGTGAAAACACCGGCGGTGGCGATGATCCATTTCCACTGCCAGCGCCACTTGAGACGCATGACGGCGATGACCATCAGGCTGGTGATCAGCATCGCGCCGGTCACGGCGAGGCCGTAGGCCGAGGCGAGGCTGTCCGAGCTTGGAAACATGAAGACGATGAAGACCGTGAGCGCCAGCAGCGCCCAGTTGACAAACGGCATGTAGATCTGCCCGAGTTCCGTGACGGACGTATGCAGGATGCGCATGCGCGGCAGGTAGCCGAGCTGCATGGCCTGCCGCGTGATCGAATAGGTGCCGGAAATGACGGCCTGCGAGGCGATGATCGTCGCCCCGGTGGCGAGCAGCAACAGCGGCACGTGGAACATTTTCGGCGCCAGCAGGTAAAACGGGTTGGCAAGAGCGGCAGGCTTTATCAGCAGCAGCGCCCCTTGCCCGAAATAGTTCAGCACAAGGCAGGGCCAGACGATGAAGAACCATGCGGAGCGGATCGGCCCCGCGCCAAAATGTCCCATGTCGGCATAAAGCGCCTCCGCACCCGTCACGGCCAGCATCGTCGCGCCGATCGCCATGAAGGATACCAGCGGATGCATGGCGATGAAGTGCAGTGCATACATTGGGTTGATCGCTTCCAGCACCTGCGGCGCGCCGATAATCCCCCTGACCCCGAAGACACCGAGCGTGCCGAACCACAGCAGCATGACCGGACCGAACAGCGCGCCCATTTTTCCCGTGCCGTACTTCTGCATCGAAAAAAGGGCGACAAGGATAACGAGCGTGAGGGGCACGACCAGATGTTCCAGCGCCGGAGCAATGACATGCAGGCCCTCGACGGCGGAGAGGACGGAAATGGCCGGTGTGATCGCGGCATCGGCATAAAAGAGGCTGCCTCCAAGAATGCCCGCAAGCCCCATCAGCACGTAAAGGCGCGGCACCGGCCGGGTCAGGCGCAATACGAGGGCGAGCAGGGCAAGATTGCCGCCCTCGCCCCTATTGTCGGCGCGCAGGATAAACAGGACATATTTGACGGAAACGACGATCACCAAAAGCCAGAAAATCATCGAGAGCATGGGAAAAAGATTTTCCGCCGTGACCGGCAGGCCGGTCTGGGAAAAAGACTGTTGCAGCGTATAAAGCGGGCTGGTGCCGATATCGCCGTAAACGACGCCGAGCGCGCCCAGCATCAGCACGGGAAACGCGCTTTTGCCTTGGCCGGAGGAGCGGTCATCGGCCAGTTTCTGGTTTATTTCATATGAAAGGCTTTCCATGTCCGATTTTATAGGCCGATGCGCCGTAAAAAAGGCGTAAAAAGGGCATAGCCTGCCGGAAATCAAGTTATTTCAAAGACATTTAGGTGTAGAAATAACGGGTATGGAAAAAGCCATGTTGAGTCGTTATCTCGGAAGTATTGTGGTGACTGTTTTGGCGACCTTGCTCGCCAAAACGCTGAGCGTTGTCTTGAACTCGACGGATGCGGTCATGATTTATCTTGCGGCCTCGGTTTTCGTGGCGGCGCGGTTCGGGCGCGGGCCATCGGTGGTATTTTCGCTTCTCAGTTGCGCCAGTTACAATTTTTTCTTCGTCGAGCCGCTTTACACGTTCGAGATGTACAACCGCTCCTCGTGGCTGACGCTGCTCGTCATGCTGATCACCAGCATGGTCATTTCCGGGCAGGCCATCAACCTGAGACGGCAGGAGCAACTGACGCGGGAATCCACCATCGCCGCCGAGAACGAGCGCATCAGGAACCTTTTGCTCAGTTCCGTGTCGCATGATCTGCGCACGCCGCTGGCTTCGATCACCGGCGCCTCCAGCAGCCTGATGCAGGACGCCCTGCCGGAAGGGACGGTCAAAGAGCTGGCGCGGTCGATCCATCAGGAAACCGTGCGGTTGAGCCGCATTGTCTCCAACCTGCTGGACATCACGCATATTGAATCCGGCACGGTAACGCTCAACCGGCAGCCTTATTACATCGACGAGCTGATCGGCGCGGCTCTGTCACAAATTCCTGCCGCTGGCTACAAACTGGAAACGCGCGTGGAAAAAGGTCTGCCGCTCGTCTATGTCGATGGTCTGCTGATCGAGCAGGTGCTGGTCAACCTGCTCGATAATGCGGCCAAGTATGCGCCGCAAAATTCCGTTGTCGCCCTTAACGCCCGCCGGAGTGGCGATGAAATCGTCGTCAGCGTCGAAGACAGCGGCTCCGGCATCCCCGCCGGAGACGAAAAAAAGATATTCGAGAAATTCTACCGCAGCGCACGCGACAAAAGCGGCAGCGGACTGGGGCTGGCGATCTGCGAAGGCATCGTCAAGGCGCATCAATCGCGCATCTGGGCGGAAAACAGGCCGGAGGGCGGCGCGCGATTCAGTTTCACCCTCCCCTTTGCCGTGAACGTCTCCGAGGGAGCGCCGCATGCCTGAAGCGCAAAAAATATCGGTTCTGGTGATCGAGGACGAGCCGGAAATCAGGATGTTTCTCGCTGCGGCGCTGGCATCCAATGGTTTCAATCCGGCCTTTGCGATTACGGGGCGCGAGGGGCTGACGCATCTCAAATCCCGCGTACCGGAAATCCTGATACTGGATCTCGGCCTGCCGGATATGGACGGCCTCGAGATCATCAAAAACCTGCGCGCATGGAGTAATATTCCGGTCATCGTCCTCTCCGCCCGCGGACAGGAGAAAGACAAGATTGCCGCGCTGGAACTGGGGGCTGACGATTACCTGACCAAGCCGTTCAGCACCGGCGAGTTGCTGGCGCGTCTTAAGGCCGCGCTCCGGCGGGCGCAGCAGGCGGTGTCGCAGGCGTCAGCCGTATTCGAGGCGAACGGGCTGTCATTCGATGCGCAGAACCGCATCGTCAAAGTCGACGGGAACGAGATCCGCCTGACGCCGACGGAATTCCGCCTGCTGGCGCTGCTGGTGAAGCATGCGGGCAAGATCGTCACGCACAAGCAGATGTTGCAGGACGTCTGGGGCAAAAGCTCGGCGGAGAACAACCACTATCTCCGCATCTATACCCAGCACTTACGTCAGAAGCTCGGCGACGACCCGCTGCACCCGCGTTTCATCATCACCGCGCCGGGCGTGGGATATAAGATATTAAGTTAATGCGCATTTCTCCCGTCAGCTTTCTCAAAAAAAAGGGGGAAGGCAGCCGCTCCCACGGCCGGCGAAAGGCGTTCGACGGCCTCCGAGACTATCAGCGCGTTTCCTAAAGGTTGGATCATGATATGGAACACAAGGGAGCGTAAGAACGCGTGTAAGCGTTCAAGGGATATTTGATCGCCTCTCCTCTATCTTAAGATAGTTATATCTGTATTAAGCTGAGGTGAAGCGCCTTCAGAACACCCACAGTTATATTATTGGCCCCTAGCTTTTTTAAAGCCGATCTGATGTGGCTATGAACTGTATGTTGGGAAATAGAAAGAATGGCTGCAGTTTCTGATTTAGTTTTTCCCTGAGCGGCCCACTTGAGAACTTCTCTTTCTCGATCTGAAAGTTTAATAAAAGGCATCTCTTCATCGGAACGATCTCTCATTTCCAGCTCAAGATATACGGTATAAAACTGCTGTGATAGAATATTGGCGGCAGATAGTATATTCTTGTTGCTTAAATCCGCATCATTGCAGCTACTGGCGGCTCCAATACCTGAAAGCACGCCGCGTGGCCCGCGCAACGGTATTCCTATGCCCCGATATAAGCCCGCCGCTTCCCCCTCATTCATAAAAGTTTTCTGAGCTTCCGTAACAGGCAAGGTCTCAAGCATGTTCCTCCATGTAAAAGGACCGAAAGATGAAAAGACTGTAGATCTAACCGGATCTATAACCTCATAATTCTTTTCTACGTAGAACTGCATCCAATCGTCAGGGTAGTTTGAAACAATGCCATGCTTGGCAGCACGTTTTATAAAAACGTGGTCCGTCATGAGACTAAAAACTATGCGGTCAAAACCGATAGCTTCCATTGCCGTTTTATAAACTGAAAAAAGCTCGTCGACGGTTTCGGTGTTGTTAGATTTTTCTATGAAATCCTCTATCCCGAATATTTTTTCCATATAAAAATTACTCTCTATTCAAAATATAATCCCATATACTTATTTTCAATTATTAGCGCTTGAGTCAACGATAATACCCCACGTTCGTGGGATAGCAGGGTTTCGTAAATGTTAATAAAATATGACGATGGCTGGTTACGTCATGATACGACGTTTATCCCCTCAAAGAAGCCGGAAGGCCTTTCCTCAATGAATTAGCCCACCATCCGAAGTCAAGGACATTCAAGCTTATGCGGAAACAGCTAAACAATTTGGAGCCCAAAACTATAGCCTCATTTATTTCTCCACAGAAGATGAGAACCTTGAGGATTCATGGCCGCAGGACCAGTGTTCGGCTGGAAACACAAATATGGGACTCTCTCTATCAAGCAGCAAAAATTGAAGGCGTTTCGGTTCATGATTTAGCAAGCGCCATCTATGATAATAAGTCACAAGGCTCATCATTTTCTAGTTCACTACGGGTGTTCTTGGTCACTTATTTTCACAACGCTGCTGAGAAGACATGGTACAGCGGAGCTTATAGCAGCTGAATGTAATGGAAGAGATGAGTGCTCGGCTCCTCTATTGAGAATAAAAAGGTTGTAGAAGTCGCCATGAGAACTTTAAAGAAAATCCCGAGCATCATTTCTAATATAAACATGATACCGCATGAATAAGTCCTTTATCCGATCTGATTTCAAGAAATTTATTAGGTCTTGACCCTAGTCTTCGAGACCAGCATGCATTTCCCATCCATTTGATTCTAATGGTAATTTTTCAGTTCGTGCAAGGCGTGTAAGAAAGTGTGCAAGAGTTCAATGGATTTTCTTCCCCGCCAGCGGGAAATTCATCCCCCCGAAAAAAAACGTTTTATCGCTTTATGAATGGCTTGTATGGATTTTACACTCCGGTTTTCTACCCGGAAAATAAGGCAGTGGTCGTCGTAAAAAACAGGTGCTTCGGGCACGCGCACGAGCTTACAGCGCGCCCGCATGGCCACCTGCGCCGGTAGCAAGCCGTAGCCCGCGCCATGCGCCGTCAGGTCGGCAATGACTTCAAGATTGCCCGAAGTCAGAATGCGATTGATCTTAATCCCCTCACGCCCGAGTTTCTTCATCAGGCTCTGCGACTGCATAAGATCGGGATCGCAGATTAACACGCCCTCTGTTCGCATCTTCCGCGCGCTGCGCCAGAGCGTGAATTTATCCTTGCACAGCGGCAGAATAACAAGATCCGGATGCTGCACAGGATTGACGACAATGCCGATATCCGCCCTCATGCTAATGACGTCTTCCGTGATCTTGCGGGAAAGATCATGTCTGAGCGTCAGGTTAAGCCGGGGATGCGCCGCCATGAGCGCAGGGATAATGCCATGCAACGCGTGCAGCCCTATAGAAGCGTGGCAGCCGAGCGTGTAAGCCCCCTGCACCTCTTCCATCGACGACAGCGCAGCGCCCCGCACCTCCTCCCATGTCTGTAAAAACCTTTTGGCCTGTGCCAGGAGCTGCTTTCCCGCCTGCGTCATCGTCACACCGCGCTTGCTGCGAATGAGCAATGGCGCGCCCACAGCCTGTTCCATACGGCGGATTGCCAGCGACAGCGAGGGCTGGCTGATGCCCAGCCTCTCCGCCGCGCGCGACACATTCTGCGTCTGCGAGATTTCCATGAAGTATTTCAGGTCGGTCGAGGAAGGTATCATAGTCTATTCCTATCATAATTATAGATTAATGATATTATAACTATGGATGGGAAAAAGCTAGGTTCAATGCATCAATCAACACACAAAAACAACGGAGACATACGATGTGCGGACCATACTTTAACCTGAAAGCCCCAAAAGCGCCTGCCGTCAGCGGTTACGATATTCATATCTACGTCGACGAACTTGCCTGCGGCATAAGAAAATCACCGGAAAGATCGAAGAAGGGCAATGACCTCGCGGAAGCCTTGATAAAAGCTATTCCGCAGGCCGAAGGCCCGTTCCAAGTCCAGGCCGGCATGGGGCCGCATGTGCTCTCCAATGTGGAGATCACCATCCCCCCTGAAAGCCTGAGTCAAGCGCTTACCTTCCTGCAGTTGAATAATCCCGGCCTGTCTATTCTTGTGCATCCGCATACGGGCGACGAAATCAAGGACCACACAGACCTGGCACTATGGGTAGGCCCGCCTGTGCTTCTTGCTCTCAATAAACTGACGCCGCCCAGGAAGAAAACCGGCAATCCCTTTCCACGGCAGAACTGATCATTTTTGATTGCCCTGACCGCTGTCTTGATAATAACGTATGCCGTGCTTTAAAAAGGCTTAAAAATCGCCGATCGGCATAAAGACAGTATATAACTTGACTTTGCGTCAAGACAGGGGTCAAGCTATAGGGATTATGGGCAGCGCGTTTAAATACGACAGCAGATATGTGGCACGCGTACTTATACTCGCGACCCTATACTATATTACCTCAAAAATAGGGTTCAACCTCTCCTCAGTCGCCGAGCAGGTAACGGTCATATGGCCGCCGACGGGCATTTCCCTTGCTGCCGTGCTGTTGTTCGGTCCGGATATCTGGCTGGGCATTTTTTTAGGTGCGGTTCTCGCCAACCTCTCGGTGCACGAACCCGTCATCGTCGCGCTAAGCATTGGTGCGGGCAATACTCTGGAAGCACTCGCAGGGGCCTGGCTGTTACACCGTTTCGCCGGACCTTCACCCAATCTTGCCCACATGCGGGATGTGCTCATCCTGATATTGTGTGCTGCCCTCCTCAGCACCACCATCAGCGCAACGATCGGAACGACCAGTCTCTGCCTTGCGGGCCTTCAGCCTTGGAAGCATTATTTTCCCATCTGGTTTACATGGTGGTTGGGGGATGCCGGCGGCGATGTCATTATCGCGCCCCTGCTGCTTGCCTGGTACTATACCCCGTACCTGTCCCTTTCGCGGCGCGGCATGCTGGAAGCTGCTGCGCTGGCGCTTACCATCGTCGCCTATACCTATATTATTTCAGTGAGGCCGGAGGTGTCCGGCCTGGCGCAATTCTATCCCAGCGCCGTCTTCCCGCTGCTCATCTGGGCAGCCATACGCTTTGGAACGCGAGGCGTGACAACTGTCAATTTTCTGTTCTATGGAATCGCGATCGGCCTCACGGTGATGCATCTGGGGCCGCTCTCTCATATGCAAACCGGTCTGGTTCTGGACATACTGCAAACGTTCACGATTACCGCGGGGATCACAGGGCTGGTCATGAGCGCGGCGATCAGGGAGCGTGCAGAATCTGAAGAAACGGAGCAGGAAAGCCGGATACGCCTTGATGTGGTGTTGGATAATATCGTCGACGGGCTGATCACCATTGACGACAAGGGAACCATCCGTAGTTACAACAAGGCCTGTACGACGATCTTCGGCTATACGGCGGCGGAAGTCATAGGCAGAAACGTAAGAATGCTGATGCCGGAGAAGCATGCCACTCATCACAATGAGTATATTTCCAATTATCTGAAGACAGGAAAAGCAAAAATTATCGGCATTGGCCGCGAACTTGAAGGGTTGCGCAAGGACGGCACGCTTTTTCCCATGGAGCTGTCGGTTGCGGAAGTGAAGATGGGACACGGCATCAGGTATTTCAGCGGCATCATCCGCGACATCAGCGAACGAAAAAACATCGAGGGAAATCTACAGGAGGCGCATCTGTACCAGCAGCAGATGATCCGCGACCTGCAGTTGAAAGAGGGGCAACTGCTGCGCTACACGCAGGACCTCAAACGCAGCAATCAGGAACTGGACGATTTTGCCTATATCGCCTCGCATGATCTCAAGGAACCGTTGCGCGGTCTTTTGACACAGACCTCTTTCCTGCTCGAAGACTACAAGAACAAGCTGGATGTCGATGGCCTTCGCCGTCTGCACCGGCTGCAATACCTGAGCCTGCGTATGGAGAAGTTGATCGGCGATCTGCTTTACTTCTCGCGTCTCGGGCGCACTGACCTGGCAGTGCAAGAGCTCGACATCGGAGAGGCCATAAGCGAAATCCGGCTCATGATGGATACTTTTCTCAAGGAGCGCAACGCCAGCATTGTCGTACCGCAACCTTTGCCCCTCGTTGTTTGTGATAAACTCAGGATAGTAGAAGTGCTGCGCAATCTCATCACCAATGCCATCAAATATAACGACAAGCCAGAACGGGTCGCGGAAATAGGATTTATGAACACAGCACAAGCACCGCACGGCCCTGAGACAAATGTTTTTTACGTCAAGGATAACGGCATCGGCATCGATCCGGAATTCCACGATGCCATATTCCGCATCTTCAAACGGCTGGAAAATCCGGCCGTCCGGCAGGAAGAAGGGACGGGCTCCGGATTGACCTTCGTCAAAAAAATCATCGAACGGCACAACGGACGCATATGGCTTGAATCCGCATCTGGCAAGGGTTCTACCTTTTACTTCACGATAGGAAAGATAGACACATGAGTGATGATGCGTATTTCAGGCCGCGCCCGATCATCGTCGTAGACGACAACGAGGACGACTATGAGGCCCTCACCCGCGCTTTCAAGAAGGTCGGACTGTACTGTCCTGTCACCCTGTGCACCTCGGGGCAGATGGCGCTGGATACGCTGAAAAACGAAAGCACCGGCATGCCGCAGGGAAAAGCGGAACTGCCTTCTCTGATTCTGCTCGACCTGAATATGCCCGGCCTGGACGGTTTTCAAGTATTAAAAAAGCTTAAAGGCGATGACATATTCAAGGTAATTCCCGTTATCATCTGGACGACATCCTCCAATAAGAAGGATATAGACCTGTGCTACCGACACGGTGCCAATGCCTATATGCAAAAACCTGTTATTTTCGATCAGTTGCTCGAATCGGTAAAACGCTTTAAGGAATACTGGTTTGAAACAGCGTTCCTGCCGGAACAAGAGAGTTAGCGCATGCCGTTCGGGCGTTCCCTGCATTGTTGACGCGTGTCAAAAATCATGTTTTACAAAGAGGTATATCGCATCCGTGAAGAGAATAGCGACATTACATTTTTGTTTTGACTAAAACTTTATTGTAGTTTCACACAAGATAAACAATGCCACGTGTAAGATGAAATTAGTACCGGATATGGTTTTTGTAAAAATAAAAAATAGTTTGGTGGTTCTCATGACAAAGCACGAAATTCTTCTTGTAGAAGATTCCCCGGAGGACGCCGATCTGGTGCGCAGAGCCGTAGACAAGCACTTGCCCGGCCAGTTCAGCATAACGCATAAAAAAAACATAAAGGATGCCGAAGCTCATATCAAATCGCACAAAGACGACGTCAGCGTCATTCTGCTTGATCTTGGCCTGCCTGATACAAAAAGCGGACGGGATACCTTTGAGCACATGAAAGAGTATGCGCCGAAAATCCCCATCGTCGTCCTGACAGGTATGGAGGACCATGAGCTTGCCCTCGCACTGGTCAGAGAGGGTGCGGAAGACTTTGTCAATAAAGGGCTGATACACGAGAAGCCGGAACTGCTGCGCAACGCGCTCGAATTCGCTTCCTGCCGCCACGAACTGATAGGCGACGTGCACAAAAAACATCAGGACGCCGTAAACGAGAAAGAAGAGCTTATCGCGTGGATGCATGGGGGCTATTCTGTTAAAAACTGAGAAATGGAGATGAATGTCCGATAAAACAGGAGCAATATTACTCGTGGATGATTGCGCCGACGACGTCGAAGCCGCGGTGCACGCCTTTCAAAAAGCAGGCTTGGTCAATCCGCTCGCCCATGCGGAGTCAGGCGAGCGTGCGCTTGCGTATCTGCAGGAGTCTGCAAGGCCCTGCCTGATACTTCTGGATCTGAACATGCCGGGCATGGGCGGCCGCAAGTTTCTTGAAAAAATAAAGCAGACTGCTGCGCTCAAAGATATTCCCGTCGTTATCCTGACGACATCCAATTGCGCGTCTGACATCAAGGCCTGCTATACCATGGGGGCCAACGCTTATATCATCAAATCGTCTGATTTTAGCGGACTGGCAACAGCCATCCGGCGACTTAAAGAGCATTGGCTGGATACCGTAGCGCTCCCCGGCATCTTCGACGAATATCCGGACAGTGAGGGCTGGGAAACGACTCCCTTCTCCATTGCAGGAGAAGACAATGCCGCATCCTGTGCATGGGAGGAACCGCGTACGATGGTGCACCTTTCACCGGCAGCCCTGAAAGAACGGGCGGCCGAGCACTGCGCATACAACCCACTTGATGAAAAAGACCTGCTGACGCCGCACGAGATTGAAACGCTCAACTGGATCTCCAGAGGTAAAAGCCGCTGGGAAACCGGTGTCATTCTCGGCGTCAGCGAGGATACGGTGAAGGCGCGTCTTGAAAAATGCCGTCATAAGCTTGGGGCAACCAATACGACGCACGCCATCGCCATCGCGATTCTGAATGGCCTGCTTTATCAATAAAGATTGTTTACGTAGCGCCCGCGAACTGACAAAGCTTCATAATGGCCTGATCCAGCTTCGGATCCCGCGAGGCCGCCTCCGCGCGCGGAATGGAACAGGCATAATAACTGTTAATGCGCGAGAGCGTTTCATTCAGAAAGATCGCCTGATGGCACACAAGTCCTTGCCGCACGACTTCGCACGGGAGCGTATCGTGATGATACTGGCAAATGCCGGACAGCGCAGGCTGTTTTTGGAACAGCTTTTCCAGCCGCCACTCATATTCAAGAAGCTTGGAAAAATTTTCCTTGTTTGTGCCAAGCTCCCAAGTCAGATCCCCCGTCGCAAATAGTCCATTATACCCGTCGTCGAGAGCCTGGTTCACCGCCGCCTCCAGCCTGAGAATCATTGCCTCCGTATCGAAAATGCCGCTTTCTGAAACAACAGGTTCAGAAGACAACACAAGAGCGCCCTTAGCCACGGCAACGGCAACATTCACCTGCTCTTCCGCAAGCCGGGCGCTCATCATCTCAACAACTGCAGGACTGTGGAGATACAGGCAACGGTAACCTTCCGCCAGCTTTCCACGTATCGCGGCCGCTATCGCCGGCAGATGGCGCGCGGGATGGCCATCGTATATGAAACATTGATGTCTTCCTATTTTTTGCGTCATCTGCATACACCCCCTTCCATGACTTACTCCTACATCATACGCCGTGAAGGATTAACAGTCTGTATCTTGACCATTACCCGATGGGGGGATTTATAGAGCGGTGCAAGACGCGATATAATAGAAATATAATACAGATATAATACAGATATAGAGGAGGGATCAATCATGCAACAGATATCCAACCGGAGCATTGAGAGGCTTGTGCGCATACGTAAGAAAAACGAGAGGATTGTACAGCGTGCATGCAAAGAGAATACGAGTGGAAAAAATGCAGGGTTGGAGCCGGCGGACTTCCTGGAAAGAATCAGGAACGTTGACAGGAT
Source organism: Pseudomonadota bacterium (assembly GCA_021805245.1). Lineage (GTDB taxonomy): Bacteria > Pseudomonadota > Alphaproteobacteria > Micavibrionales > UBA2020 > PALSA-926. The sequence goes on from JAJZFS010000059.1 coordinate 27,937, forward strand.
ACTGGAAGCGTGCAGAAGGGCCATTTAGGCTGGAAACCGGAGGCACTGTCATGGATACCGTCTTTTTCGAGGTAGATGAGACAGAAAGAAACATTCTTCTGGATCTCTATGGCGACATAGATTACGACACGACCGTGGACACATTGAATGACTCAAATGCCGCAAAGTACGCCGACGTGCGCATCATTTCCTGCTTCATTTATTCCGACCTCAATGCCGAAGTCCTCGCGAAGCTGCCGCGTCTGAAATTTATCGCCACGCGCTCGCGCACTTTCGACCATATCGATCTTGAGTACTGCGACCGGCATGGCATCGCCGTCGCCAACGTGCCGGACTACGGTTGCGCATCGGTTGCCGAACATGTCTTTTCTCTTTTGCTCAGCTTGAGCCGTCATATCCCGCAAGCGGCACAAAGTGTCCGCGAGGGAAACTTCTCGTCATTAGGCCTGCGCGGCTTCGACCTCCACGGCAAGACGATGGGGATTATCGGCATGGGCGCAATCGGCATGCGTACGGCACGCATCGCACGCGCTTTCGGGATGGAAGTTCTCGGCTATGACATACGCCCCGAACATTTCACATCCGAACACGGTCTCTCGTATGCAGATCTTGCCGTCCTGCTGCGCCGCTCGGATATTATTTCGCTGCATGTGTCCAGCGTTATAACAGCCTCTATTCTCTCCGATAGGGAGTTCGGTCTTATGAAAGATGGTGTGACGATCATCAATACGTCCGTCGGGTCGTCCATTGACGTTAAGGCATTATTGCGCGCACTATCATCCGGCAAAGTCGCCGCCGCCGGCCTTGATGTTTTGCCGGATGAAACCACAATCCATGAAGAGGCGGAATGTCTGCGCACGTCTTTCTCCGCAAAGCACGACACGGAGACCTGGCTTACGTCACATGCGCTATTTCACCACAAAAAAGTAATCGTGACGCCGCACATCGCTTTCTGCACCAAGGAAACAGTCGAGGGTATCCTGCGCGCCACGGGCGAAAATATACGCTCCTTCCGCAATGGCCATCTCGTGAATATTATAAATACACCGTCCGCGCAGGCTCTTGATGCCATGCCAAAAATTTTATCGAATGGAAACGCTGCCGTCAGTAGCACATCTCGTGCATAGCATTATTTAGTTCGCATCACTGTCTGGTAAGCGATAAGCACATGCATGGGGAAACCATCGGTTTATCTAAGCAATGTGATAAACTCGGTATTCACTAAAGAAATGCCGATCGGCATTTGAGGGATATCTATGGAAATATTGTCCCATTGTTTCCTTGAGGCTATGCATGTGAACAGCATAAAATTTCTCTCATTTTAAGTGTTTTTTTGAGAGCTTTTTATGTTTTGGGGAAGACCGCGTAAGAAAGAGTATCTGCACTGTCGATGGCTGGCAGCTGCGATGGTGCTGACGACAGTTTTTCCTGCGCACCCGGCGATGGCGGCGGAAAGCTATTTCGACCTTACACCGGCAGAGCTCCTGAACGCCGATGTCATCACTGCCACCAAGACGCGGATAACAGTGGATCAAGCGCCCGCAGCAGTCTACGTTATTACCAGCGAAGATATTGCTCGCTCCGGCGTCACATCCATCGCCGATGCTTTGCGCATGGCTCCTGGCGTCGATGTTGCGCAAGGCACCACTGGCACGTGGGACATCAACATCCGCGGGTTCAACCGGGGCCTCGCCAACCAGCTGCTGGTGATGATCGACGGCCGGACGATCTACAATCCCCTGTTCGCCGGCACCTATTGGGAACTGCAGAATCTGCCCGTCGAGGATATCGCGCGGATCGAGGTCATCCGCGGCCCCGGCGGCACGCTATGGGGTGCGAACGCCGTCAACGGCGTCATCAACATCATCACCAAGAAAGCGCAGGATACGCAGGGCTCTCTCGTGCGCGGACTGGCGGGGACATACTACACAGATTCGGAGTTGGCGCAGCGCGGCGGCAGGACGGAGGACGGTTATTATCGCACCTATGTCCAGCACATGGATGACGGCCCGCTGAAATCGCCCAACGGCGGCGACACGAACCAATCTCTAAGGGATGACCGCGCCGGTTTTCGCTATGACAGGGATGACAACCTAACGGTTTCCGGCGATGCCTATATCAATCATACGGACCAGCTTTTCAGCGTGCCGCGGCAGGCTTCTCTCCTGACCGACACCCCCCCTTATACAGTCACGCAGGACGACAACCATGACGCGTCCGGCGCCGACCTTATAGTGCACTGGAGGAAAAAATACGACGACGGCGCGCAGCTCTCTATCCAGTCTTATCTCGATTACACCGGCTACAACCAGATCATCCTGAATGACAAGGAAAGCATGTTTGATATCGGCGCGCAATACAACCTGCCGCAGCGGGGCCGCAACCAGCTGATCCTCGGCGGCGGATACCGACTGACACATCAGGATGTCACCAGCACGTCGACGCTGTCCATCAATCCCGCGCAGGCGAACCTCAACCTCTTTAATGTCTTCGCGCAGGACAGGATAACGCTGCTGCCGCACAAGATATTCCTGACACTGGGCACGAAAGTCGAGCACAACAGCTATACGGGGTTCGAGTTCGAGCCGAACGCGCGCCTGCAGTGGTTTCCCGATTACAGGCAGGCCGTATGGCTCGCCGTTTCGCGCGCGGTACGCACACCCAGCCCTTACGAGAACGAAGTGGATTTCACCGATGCCGTGCTGCCGCCCGGCGCCTTTGGCGCATTGCCTTTGAAATTCGAGGTCATCGCCAATCCCGATTTCAGCTCAGAGCATCTGGTTGCCTACGAGGCCGGGTACCGCAATAGGATTACGCCGAAGCTTTCGTCGGACACGTCCGTATTTGCCAACGATTATACCCACCTTGATGAAATAAACTTGGTAAATCTGGTGCAACTCCCAGCCGGCGGCCCGACCTATACATTGCTGCAAGTGAATCAAGGGAACCAGATGACGGCGGAGACCTACGGAATAGAAGAGGCAGCCGAATGGAGCGTGACAAAAAACTGGAACCTGTCCGGCAGTTACAGCGTTCTAGAGATGTTCCTGCATCCTCCAGCCGGTACGCTTACCAATGTGTCCGAAGGCCAGTCACCCCAGCATGAGGCCGGCCTGCGGTCTTACTGGAACGTCAGCAAACAGGTGACGTTCGATACGGCGCTCTACTACGTCGGCGAGCTGCCGGATTTTCATGTGCCCGCCTACTACCGGCTCGACGTTAACTTTGGCTGGAAAATCAGCCCCGGCGTGCAGTTCAATATCGTCGGCCAGAACCTTTTGCAGGCACGTCATATGGAGTACGGCAACATCACAGATCTCAATGCCGGCGAGGTCCCCAGAAGCTTTTATGTGAAGGTTACATGCAGTTTTTGACGCGCAACAGGATGACAGGGAAGATCGGCGCGGCGCTATTGACGGCGCTGCTGATATTGCCCACATGCGCCTATGCGCAAAATGCGTTGCATCTCGAGAAGCAAAAGATCAAAGCAGGACTGATATATAATTTCCTGAAATATACCGCCTGGCCGCAGGTGGAAATGAAATCGTCATTACCTTTCATTGTCTGCGTTTACGGCGCGGAAGATCCGTTCAACGGCTATCTCCAGCCGATTGAAGAACGCACTGTCAACCAAAGATCCATTATTTTGCGGCATGTTTTTGATGTGAAGGCGGCAGCAGCCTGCCACATGCTGTTTGTCGACGCGGATGAGCAGAGCAGTTGGCCGGACTTGCGGCGTTTTCTCGCGCACAGAAGCGTTTTGACGGTCGGGGATTTCAAAGGTTTTTCCGACTCCGGCGGCATGATCGGATTTAGTATGTCGGACAACCATATCCAGATCGACTTAAATCTGCGCGCCGTTGCCGTCGCGCATCTGCGTATCTACGACAGCTTGCGCCGCCTGGCGCGAATTACGCACCTTCCTGCGGTCAGGGGCGCTCAATAGTGTGAAAAGCATCCTTCCGATCCTGACTATCCGCGACAGGCTGCTGATGACCATCGGTGCACTGACTCTGCTGATCACCCTTCTGGCAGGGCATGAAGTCTTTATACGCTGGCAGCAACTCAACAGGATAGAGGCTTTGATCCATGCAACGCAACTGGGCGACGCCCTTTTCGATGCGGGCGCGGATATCGCGATGGAGCGCCATATCGCTTATTCCATGTTGTACACCTCCGATCGTTCCTCGCTCGAAAACCTGAAGCAAAGACTGGCCAAGAGCAGGCGCGCCACTAACAGCTCGGTCGCCGTAGTCTTGCCTCTTTTGGAAGAAGACAAATCCACCGCCGTGCACAGCGACAGCAAGATCATCTCTTCTGACATTCAAGAGCTTCACAAGCTGCGTGCAGAAGTGGACAAGGACGTTCTGCTGCCCGTCGATAAGCGCGATCCCAAGCTGCCGGATCTCTGGTTCAGGAGCGCCGACGGGCAGGTAGAGCATATGCAGGTGCTATGGCGCAAAATCATCAATGAATTTAACGGCGTCAATCCCGTGGTCAACGCGCAAATGCGCTTCAAGTATTCCCTCTGGGTGATAACCGAATACACGGGGCGCGAGCGCTCCATAATAGGGCGGCTGATTGCGCAAAACGCCCTGGCGACGCCGAAGAAGCAGGCACAACTAATGCTCTGGCAGGGCACCGTCGACTATTTCTGGACAACAATAGACGCAAGCGCCGGTTTCAGCCATCTCACCCCTGCCCTGACGCCGTACCTTAAAGACGCGAAGAGCGACTACGCCAATGTGTATGACATGTTGCAGGGTACGTTCCTGCAGCCAGGCGTGAAAATAACAGTTCCCTATCCCATCAGCGCCGAACTCTGGATCGAGTTATCCACGCAGTCGGACCAGTCCCTTTATAAACTGAAGGATGAGGCCAAGAAAAAAACACGCACTTACGTCAGTGCACTGGAAAAAAGCATCCGGCGGGAGATCGCTAGCCGCTTCGCCACCATGCTGATGACGCTGCTGTTGTGCGTTTACAGTTTCTGGGTCGTGGTCGTACGCATCCTGCGGCCTATCAACACCATGGTCGGCGCGCTTGTCAGCGCGACACTGGGCAAGGTCGTCTCTCCGGTGCTGATGTCCTTCAAGCAGGATGATGAAATCGGAAAGCTTGCGCATGTCCTGTCCGTCTTCCAGAAAAACGTCGAAGAACTGGAGAGGTCCTCCATCACACTGCGGCGATATGTAGAGGAACTCAAGCAAAGCAATCAGGCACTGGATGATTTCGCCTACATCGCGTCGCATGACCTCAAAGAGCCGTTGCGTGGACTGACGACGCAGTCTACTTTTTTACTGGAAGATTATCAGAGCAAACTGGATATGGAAGCCATTCGGAGGCTGCGCCGCATTGTTTTCCTGAGTCAAAGATTGGAGAAACTCATCAGCGAGTTGCTCTATTTCTCACGGTTGGGACGCACGGAACTTGCCATACAAAAAACAGACCCCAATGCGGTCATCTCTGAAATCCGGACAATGCTGGGGGTTTTCCTCAAGGAACGCAACGCGGAGGTACGGATCCCCAATCCCTTACCGTCTGTTGTTTGCGACAAGCTGAAACTCGCAGAAGTTTTCCGCAACTTGATCACCAACGGTATTAAGTACAACGACAAGAAAAAGCGTCTGATTGAGATCGGATTTCTGGAGAAAGCCCAGGCGCCACATGGACCGGAGCAGAACGTGTTTTACGTCAAGGACAATGGTATCGGTATTGAGCCTCAATTCCATGATGCAATATTCCGTATTTTTAAAAGGCTGAAAGACCCCGCCGTCAAGGACGAAGACGGGACCGGCTCTGGCTTGACTTTCGTCAAAAAAATCATCGAGCGCCATAAGGGACATATATGGCTTGAATCCGAACCCGGCAAGGGATCGACCTTTTACTTTACGATAGGGAGTATAAAGACATGAACGATCCGTACCTGAAACAGCGTCCCATTTTTGTTGTTGACGACAATGAAGACGACTACGAAGCTATTGCCCGCGCCTTCAAAAAAGTTGGCCTATACAATCCCATCACGCTATGCACAACAGGGAAAATGGCGTTAGGTGCGCTAAAGCATGAGGGCCCCGCCGAACCACAGGAACAAGTGGAGAACCCTGCTCTAATTCTTCTTGATCTGAACATGCCGGGCATGGATGGCCTGCAAGTCTTAAAAAAAATCAAAGCCGACGAGAAACTAAAAATAATTCCCGTTGTCATTTGGACGACATCTTCGAATAAATATGACATCAATGCATGCTATAGCAACGGTGCCAATGCCTACATGCAAAAGCCTGTTGCTTTCGAACATCTGTTGGAATCCGCAAAGCGCCTCAAAGAATACTGGTTCGAAACGGCGTTTTTACCTGCGGACAAAAAACATCACAAAGATGTCCCCTCTTGATTACAGTTAATGATCAAGTCAGGGTTCCGTTCTACGAATAGTTCACAAGTTTCCGCCTTGAAAATACCCAAGCAGCGCGCGCTGGCGCAGGGGCGTGCCAAGAGGGAAACATACTATAAGCGAGGATTACGAACATGGAAAAACACATAATATTACTTGTTGAGGATTCTCCTGAAGACGCTTATTTGGTACAGAGGTTCATTGAAAAGAACCTTACGGGTGATTTTAATGTAATGCATAAAGAGACGATGGCAGCCGCCGTAGCCTGCTTAAAGGCGTATAAGGACGATATAGGCTTTATTCTTCTTGACCTTGGATTGCCGGACACGAATGGCGGGCACGACACGTTGGGGCAGATGAGAAAATACGCGCCGGAGATATACGAAGAAGAAAAAGAGAAAATAGAGCCGCTCATCAAGAGAGTGAAAAATCTGATGAATAATCAAAACTAATCATAGAAGACCGTTGATCACGGATAGTGCTTGTTTAATGCAGTGAGAGAAACGGTGCGATACAGTTTAATGGCGGCAGGGAGGAAGACTAACAGTTACTCCAAGCCATTGAAAGTGTATATTTTTCTTATAAACTAAAGAAAGATATACACACAGTTTCACACCAAAAAAGACTGGCTCTCTTCGGATTTTTACAAATTAACGTAACTCTCTAATCCTCTAAGCCATCATCGATCCACGTTGGGGCACCACGTCCAAAGCGTTGAAGATGGACATTCTTGTCTCCTTCCACAAAATGCGCTGAGTAAAAGCTAGGCTGTGGATTATTGAATATGAGCTTTTTCAACCTGACAAGCCGCTGGTAGTCGGGCGTACATACCCATACCTCACCACTCGGATCGTTGATTTCTATCCTGTAGGGGCGGCCTGCGGGAGGGCGTGCGGCCTCTGGAGGAAGGTTGAGAAAACGTATAGATTTTTCTACTTCCCAGCGATGTGCGGGCCCGCTTAGAGCCTCGTAGTGAAACCTTTGCCAGAGGGCGGCTGTTTCTGCCGTAGGCCAATTTCCTGCCTTGGTAAGAGCAACAATCTTTTTACTTTTTAGCCACTCCTGCATCCCGCTGATGTCTACAAAATTCGCTTCTCCTGTGCGGACGGCGGCCATCGCGGCTCTGCGGGAAGGAAGTCCCGCACGAATAAGCATGGACATCATCATCTGTGGTACACCCGTTTCAAGAGACCCGGCACCGCCGCCAGCCACAATCTCTGGCGTCCAGCCCTGAGAGACCCGGCGCGTGCGTAATGCTTCCAATGCCCAAACTAGACGGTAAGAGAATACCTCCTCTACTACGCTCATGTTATCCGGTCCAATGACGTTCACATCTACCCCTGTAATCCATGCCTGTAATATTTCCTCCCAATTTCCCGGCAGGGGGTTCTGAGCACTTGGCGCGAAGGGGCGAATAGTAAGGAGGCGACGAGCAAGGCCAATAAGAGCTACAGATAGATTTTCCTCATTTCCCTGAATGGCTGCGAGGTCGGCTTGGTCCAGTAGTCCAGCAAGCTCATCCGCCATAGCATCTAATGCAAGCCCAGCTTCTAGGCCAACCCCCATCGCATAGTGGCCCTTGCGAGCAGCAGGCGTCGTGGTATTCCAGATAAGGCGCGCCCGTGCGGCGAGTACAACTCGATGGTTATTTTGGGTTCCTTCTTTTTCGCGAGCAATCTGCCGCTGCCAGAGTGATCCTCGGAGAGCTTCGTCAAGGAGGCGTGGAAGGTCTGCACTTTCAGCATCAAATGCCTCTATTAACCCCAAAACGGTTGCATCCAGCTTCTCAACCAGATGATCTAGGGGCTCTCTGCCATCTTCTTCACCCTCATCATCGTTGCCTGCAACTTCCGTCCACCCTTCACGCGAGTTCATGAGGTACTCGACAGCATCTTCACGTTCAAGAGTGCCATTATCGGCAAGACGCTGGATTATCTCGTTAATAATTTGAAAGAGACCACTTTGCAGAGTTCGGGATTTTGCAGAGGCGACAAGCTCCTTCCATTGATTTAAACGATATGCATGTTTATCAAAAATAACGTGAAGTATGAGTCCCTCAACGTCTACAAAAGCACGCCCGGCACGACCTGCCACATTGGCAAATTCTTCTCCGGTGATGAGAGCACCAGACCTGACAAGATATGGAACCAATAGTACCGCCGCATTAATATTCAATCCTTGCGATAAAGTCGGAGAGGCAGCAATTACTTTGAGAGTGCCGTTGGACAAGAGTAATTCCAGTTCACGCAGAAAAGGTTTTGGCAGACCGCCGTGGTGGATGGCTAAACCGATCTTTAATGACTCCACTGCGGGATGGCCGTCTCCCAGCCACTCCCGGCCAACTTCGAGCGCCCGTTGTATAGTGGCGGGATTTTCTAGGAGAGACGGCAAATAGCCGCGATTGACCAGATCAAGAGCTACCTCCCCAAACCCCTCAACCCAATTCGCTTGAGTGATAAATATCAGCGTTCTCTTGCCCTGCTCAGCAAACTTCCACGCGGCAAAAAGGGAAAGGTCCTTTGCATCTCTGGGAAGAGACTTTTTTTGTCGCCCGCGCGCCGGAACTTCCTCGACAAATTTTGCCAAGAAGGGGCCATCATTTTCTAGGTCGAATTTGAGTTTTGCGCTTGGGGCATGCCATGTCAGTGTACCGAAACGCTGGCGAGTTGGACGCCACGAAGATTTCACTGGCCCGCCTTCCACATCATGCCGAATCCACGCGGTCAAATCGTTTAGCTGCTCGCCATCCGGCAAAATCGCCGATAAGCAGACGATACGGCGCTCTGCTGCATCCGGACGCAAAAGTAGTTTCTGAACAAGGATTTCGTAGCGAATTTCCCTCTCCGTCGGGCCGATCATATGCCCCTCGTCGAGGACGATAAGGCCCACATCGTCAATCAGGCTCGGATCGCTGCGCAATGCAAAATCAAGTTTCTCCGGCGTGGATATAATAATATCCTTTGACCGAAGGGCGTCTTCATCTCCGGCAGACACACCGCTGGCCCCATAAAGAGAAGAAACCGAAAATCCAAGCGGCGCAAAGGTTTTCCGAAAAGAACGTTCCGTCTGTGCAGAGAGCGCGCGTAGTGGCGTGACAATTAGTACCCGTTTTTGGGTAGATAATGTCATCAACGCCGCAATCTCGGCGACACGTGTTTTACCCGCGCTTGTCGGCAAGGCAACCACCATATCGTCAGTCACGTTACCGGCGCGGCGTGCAGCCTCAACCTGTGAGGGCCAAAGTTCGACTTCCGCAGTTTTTCTTGCATAGAGCGACACGAGAAAAAGCTCGCGTGCGTTTGTATAATTTGCCCCTCCTCCCGCAGGCGGTGTCTTCGGCAAATTTACATGCAGAGAGTCTTCCCAGAGATCAGTAATCAGGCTGAGGCATAAGCGCAGAAGCCACCACATGGTGATAACACTTGCGTCGCCAGCAAGTTTTACTCCGTCTTTAAAAATATTCTTGGCAGTTACTACCAGGGCGTCATCGCCCGTTTGTAAGGCAAAATCAAAATAAGAGAGACCCCGGCAAACTGTAGAGTTGAGAATGATTGAGATTGCATCCTCTTCGTCTATAGCGTTTCCTTTCAAAGCAGCGGCAAGGGACTCGTCACTGTTCATGTCATTTTGAAGCCATGAGCTAGTGAAATCGCGCAGCCCTCCTAGATCGCGAAGAACGAGAAAAGTCAGCGCCTGCTCTGCGGGAGAAATATTTTCTCCATTTTCCCGCTGGTGAAAAATAGAATATGCGATAGCGGAATATCCAGCGAGGTGATAGGCCGTGCCCGCGATAGCGCGGTAGAAGCCGCGTTCAGGATGATCTGGAGCTTCATTGCGGACAAGGGCCTCAAAGGCTTTTGCCGCGTGTTCAAAGCCCTTTTGGCTAATGTCCGCCGATCCTGCCGCTTCTTTCAGTGCAAGCGCCGCACGCAGGATGGAGAAACCATAGTCCGCAAGATCGGTGTCGATGGATGCCCCAAAGGGCGGAGCGTCTTGTGGTAAGGCACCTTCCTGCCGCATAAGAGACCATGCAGCGCCACGGTCCAGTAGCCGCCCACGGAAATCCTTTCTCGTTCGCAACGAGATAAATCGCTCAAGCTGCTCAGTCGTCTCCAAGATTTTCGGCCTCCTCGTAGACGTCCGCTATGAAATCCGCATGATCCGCGATGTGTATGTTAATAACTTCATGCGCGCGCGCATCATCGGCATCGGCGAGATCATCTTCGATAGCCTCAGGCGGCGCATTACCAGACAAGCTAAAAAACGCATGGGCTATACGATCCGCTGGAACTGCTTTATTGGCGACTTCATCACGGAGCTTTTTCCCCAATACCTCGTCCGCGCCACCGCGTTCAAGAAGTCGGTCAGCGACGAATAACAGAGAGCTTGGTGTAGGGCGTCCGCTGTCACGGTTAAGAGCCTTTCTTGCTTTCTTCACCGTTGCCTCACTGAGGTTTTTGCGACTTTTCGACTCTCCCTTCAACAGGCATAGGTTTTCATCATCATCTTGAGTAACGCCGATAAAATCATCGCCTCGAAGAGCCATCTCTCTCCCGTCCTTATAACGTAAGCGACGGATAGGGACCTGAAATTCCAGATGGCGCTCTGTAAATTCTGTTGCAAGTATTTCTCCGAGATCACCTGACCGCGCTCTTTTTGTTCGTGGGAGGCGCTCGCGCAAGATGGCAGCCGCGCCGCCGTATCCGAGGCGCTCTACATCTTCGGCAATTCGGGTTAGGCAATCATAGTGCGAGCGCACGACTTCATGCAGGGTATCTTTAATCTGCTCTCGCCCATCTTCCTTCTCGGTCAGCTTCCATAACCTTTTACGGTTATCTTCCTCTTCGGAGAAGTCGCACCAATCTGTAAACAAAGTCATTTTCGTTCTCTAAATAAATTTTGATTCATGGACTGCTTTGGCGGAACCGCTGCCTTCTTTTTCGGGACCAGGCTGACGCTTGGGTATTTGAAGGGGGTGCGGGGTATTTTTTTTAACTGGGACACGCCGAGAAGCTCCCCATGATGCTCGGCATTGACCGCTTCACGAACCGTTTTGTAGGCTCCCAGGTAATCGCGCACGTACTCCGATACTTTTTGATCCAGGTGGCCGAGCGTGAGGCCGTCGTTGCAAAACCAATAATGCTTTGCCCAGCCATCCACGGTTCCATCGATACGCTTGAGCGTCCCAAGGAGGCTACCAGTCCTCGATACGGCCTGCCCGTTCTTTCTTCCTATGAGGGCCTGCTTTCCTTCACGGAAGGTGTTCTCTATCTTCTCCAAAAACCGCTCTTTGGACTTATCCGAGGGCCGGATGATGCCAGGAGAGATGTGGATGCCAAGGAAATCAAAACCGTCATCGATAGACTGGCCGCCCTTTGAGCTCTTGGCCTTGGACAATTCCATCTCAAGGGCTTTCAAAAGCTCGATAGATTTTTTCAGGCGCGCGTCGGCGGCTTTCTGGGTGGGTGCGATGATGATGAAGTCATCGATGTACCGGATACAGCGGCAGTCGCCTTCGTTCATCTTCTTGTCGAAATCGGCAAGGATGATATTGCCGAGGAGCGGGGAAAGGGAGTTGCCTTGAGCTACTCCCAAATCCTCCGTTGGAAAATCATCCGCATATTGTTTTATTTGCTCGATGTTTGACAACTCTACATCAATCGCCTGTCCAAGAAAGTCCATGAACTCCTGGTCCTTCACCACGTCCCCAATGATCGCGGTGACTGTTGACTTCCGGATGCGGGTGAAGAAGGAGCTTATGTCGGCGCAGGCGACATGGCGGCCCCCTTGATCGATGGCTGTGAGAACCGCTTGAATGGCAGCAGGAACCGCAGAGATACTTTTTGAACGCTCTGTCCGCGAAGCGGGAGACTGAGGCCGATCGCTTCTGATGCCCCCGAAGCTGAACTCGGTTTTGCTATAGGGTTTAAGTCCTTCTATATCCAGCAGGACGTTCAGTAACGCTCGTTGGACAATCCGGCTTTCTACCGGAGCAAGAACGATTGGCCTGATTTTCTGTCTGCCGCCGTCTTTGGGAGGCTTATCTTTCGGAATAGGCACACCGGCTGCCGGTGGAAATTTGAAGGTTTTGCGGGCGAGCTTGTTTTGAAGCGAGCGTAGGCGCTTCTGCGCATCGATCGCAAAGTCTTCAAGCTCAAGCCTTACTTTATCGGATTTGGACGATCGCCCGTTTTCTTGGATCGTCTGCCACGCAGACTCCAGGTTCCGAATGGTGCGGAGTTTTTCGAGATGAGTCTTTTTCTTTTTAATCTTAGACATAGTCTGGTGGGTCCTATCAGTTCACCTTACCCGTTCGACGCAGGACTGAACACCGCAGCGGTTCCTTTCGGCCCGTGCCGCGCAATCAAGGTCCCGGCTTTCACCGTCGCCTCGCCGTAGTAGGTTAACTGTGGCCCGACGGGGTTGCCGCCTGCCAAGCTGCCTAATATAGTCAGTTGGATCAGAAGTATTAGGTAAACTAATGCCCCTAGATCGCGCCGTGCCGAGTTGGCACGTTTTTGCATGTGTGGCCCATCATACTCTCCTTAAATAGCCTAGCGTTTTTAAGCACTTAGTAAAGGAAAATCGTGAAGCGCCGCCTGCCTGCCTGGCCGTGCAACAAAAGCTAGTAGCCGTCTGATAGGAGCCCTTAACGGTAAAGGTTGCGGCTAACGTAAGTTTCGCGAACAGGTAGGTACTGAACACCGCAGCGGTTCCTTTCGGCCCGTGCCGCGCAATCAAGGTCCCGGCTTTCACCGTCGCCTCGCCGTAGTAGGTTAACTGTGGCCCGACGGGGTTGCCGCCTGCCAAGCTGCCTAATAGAGGTCATAATTGGTATTTTAGGACGATTCTGGATTTGGTCAAGCAAGAAGAGATGCTATTGGACTGAGTGTGCCGCCTGCACTTGAACCTGATAAAACCTCACTTTAAAAGGGCCTCCAGAAAAAGGTCTCGCCCATTTTATAGAAATGCTCGTCTTGCACTCCAGTGCAGGAGGAGCCATACTCGCTTTGTGCGCTGCGCAGGTGTTCTGCGCGGGGCCGGGGCGTAGAAACCCTTTGAGTTAGCGGCTGGCATCAGCCGTGATTGGTGCCGTTCCTTTGAAAGCGAGCACCAAGGATGCCGCTTCTCGGTTTTATGACCGGGGAGTGGCGGTGGAGTCGTGCTTGCATGGCTCTGGATGTCCAATGGCTTCGGTCTAAAGACCGTCACGCCGTTGCTAACTCAACGGTTTCTAATCTCCGGTCGCCCACGAGACACCTCGTCGGGCGGCTTTTTTTTCGGAGGAAACCATGAAAAAGACTGCTTTTATTTTTCTCACTGCGCTGATGCTCACCGGCTGCACGGCGCAGCAACTGGGCGTGAGCACGAATGACCCCGATGCCCGCCTTTCCGCCGTGCGGATGCGGGAACTTGGGGACAACAAGTATATGATCTCCTGCGTTGACTCTAACCAATATTGCGAGGACCTCGCGGCCAATGTCTGCGGGGGTAAATTCAAAATCAGGAGCGCGTGGGGACAAGCCGGGACGGGCTTTAACGACTCGCGCCGGACGATTGTCGTGAAGTGTACGGGGGGATAAATTGATAAACGCGCTCATAGAGTTCGTAGCTGGTTTTTTCGTCTACATGACGATAGGCTTGGTTATTCTATTAATTTACACAAAGCTGAAACCTAAACCAGAACGGATAACGGCGAAAGAGAGCTTCATGGCGAGCTTACGTCTTTCGTGCATTATTTCAGTGCCGATTTCATTTATTGGAACACTGTATCAATTTGCTCCCAAGGTTTTTGCTCAAACGCTTGGCCTTATACTCGCAGGGGTAACGGTGACCCTTTGTTCAATGATCTTGGCCTTTATTAAAGCGAAGTTTGGAAGTAAGGATAAAAAGTAAATTAATTTTTGCGATCTATGCGTGAGGGAAAGCTGACAAGAGGACGCCTATGTCATTACATCCGCCAGCGAGGATGGAACGTACGTCACGTCTTTGACGCTGAGAACATCGGCCTGGAAGTCACTGGGGCAGTAAATGGCATCCCGTTCGTTTTTCGCGATCGTGTGCCTTTTCGAGTCGAAGAAGAACATCAGGATTTTTTTGATAGGCTTCATGATCGAATTTTCTATCTACTAAGTTAATTTGGACACTATTGATACTAAAGATGCTCTTTGGTGGGGTCCTGAGTAAAGGGCATAGGACGACCATCCCCGCCAGCGGCGAGGACGGTCCCTATCCCTTCGCGTGAAGCTGCTCTTCGGAGCCGGGCCTTCGCTTGGGCATTGACATCGCGTGGCGTGCCACGTCTCTCGTGTCAACTTGGTGACTACTTGCAGCGGATAGAGTTACCGCTGGCGACCGCGCTTTCACCTTTCGGACTGCGCTTGGGCTGTGATCGCATCCCATTGTGGCCCAGAGAATCCGTACGCAACTGGCTATACCCGACCATACGGACCATTAGACAGGATTAGAGAGTAGTTGTGGGTAGGGCAGCATTAGCTGCATCGTCGCGTGCGGCAACCTTTCCTGCGACCCAGGCATCGATCTCAGCTTTTATCCAAGCCACCTTGCGCTGGCCCACATGGACAGCTTTGGGAAATTGAGCTTTCTTGATATAGCCGTATATGCTGCTGCGGCTAAAGCTCGTGATTTCTATGACTTCTCTCAGGCTGAGAAGACGATCGTTAGTGTCCATGATGAACCTCCGTGACGTTATTGGACTAACGTCACGGTAAGAGACAATGCTGGACAGGGCAAAGGAACTCACCCCGATAAAATAATGTTAATTTGGGGTGATTATTCAGCGTTCATGATCTGTTGCGCGGCTTCACAGGCGTTATATATATTCTTCTTTGTAAAAACTTGTACTTCCGAGCCCGGTTCAAAATCTTCCTTTTCTGTCCAAGAAAGTATTTTCTCGACAAATCTATGGCCGGGAGTGATAGCAACAGGCTCTCCGTTCTGCGATTGATCGAAGTGCCGTTCGACAGTAAATTTCTTTTTTGACAGTGCTTCGTATGCGCGCGCGATCTCGGCCACATACTCGTTCAGAAGACGGTGTGATGGACGTCCACGCCCCTGCGCGTGTTCTTCCTCAATGGAAATACATAGTGCTTGGAGATTGGCCACGGCCCTGATAGTGCTGAGATAGCTCTTCCTGTAAGGGTAAGTGGGATCATCATAGTGGTCAGGTTCGGAGTAATTCTCAAAAAATGATTTAATGGATTCCTTCCCTAGAGTTTTCTGGAGTTCCAGTGCCGCGTCCGATACCGAGCCAATCTCCTCAAGAAATTCCTTTCTCTTTGTTTTCGAGAGTTTCTTGCGCCTTAATTCGAGCGCCGCATACATTCGTTCAAAGCTCTTCGGCTCGCGTGAGATTCTGACGTTACGCATAGCTTTATTTATGTATTCCACCTTCTCCGCCATGGCGAGTTCGCCCGGCGTATAGGGTAGCATGGCCGCTATTGTCTCTGGACCGGCAGCTTCTGGCTTGTTCGCCGCAAGTCCCATTAACAAATACCTCAGCTTGATCTTGGTCCATTTTGGATTGGACACATTTAATTCTTCGATAAGTGTCTCAAGAAAGGCATCATCCTCGGCGGAAAGAGGAATGAGCTTGAGGCGCGACTTGGATGGCATGTTTATCCTGCAACCTTCTGAACGGCGTCGGCATGAAAGGGGATAATTTCAGCGCCATCGTTCATTCTGAATTTGTCCAAGATGTCGGCATAGTCCTGCATCATCTTTTTACGCTCAAGGAGATACTCTGCACGATTATAGGCGGATCGGACTTTATCCTCATCCTCATGCGCGAGCTGGCGCTCAATAACGTCTGGCTTATAGCCTTTTTCGTTCAGAATGGTGCTGGCAAGCGTCCGAAAGCCGTGACCTGTCATGCGGTTCTTATATCCCATGCGGCGCAGCGCCATTAACACCGTGCCATTGCTGATATGCTTGGACTTGCTGGCCCCGCTGAAAAATAGAAATGGTCTTGCTCCAGTTATTTTCTGTAGCAGTCTCAAAACGTCCAGAGTTTGACGGGCAAGAGGGACAATATGAGGGCGCTTCATCTTCATCCGTTCTGCGGGAATATGCCACTCAGCTCTGTCCCAGTTAATTTCTTCCCACTTTGCGCCGATCAGTTCGCCTGTGCGAACGAAAGTCAGGGAAAGCATCTGCATAGCGATTTTGCCGAGATCATTGTCCCTGGCTGTAATTTTTTGCAGAAGAGTCGGTATTTCTTCCATGGGAAGGCAGGCATGATGTTTCTTCTTGGACGTTGGAAGGATGTCTCTCAGGTCAGCCGCAGGGTTATGCTCGCAGAGGCCGCGCTGCGCGGCATAGCGGAAGACTTGGCTGATATACTGCTTCATGCGCTTGGCTGTGACGATAGTGCCTTTCTCGCCGATCTTTTCGATGACCTTGACCACGTCGGGAATAATGATTTCCTTGATCGGCAAAGAGCCAATCATAGGGAAAACATGCTGTTCCATGCGGGTTAAGATTTGGTCGTGGTATTTGCCGTTTAATTTGCTTTCTCTGAGGTCATGCCAGCGGCGGGCAATACTCTCGAAGGTATTCTCAGCCTCGCTCATGCGGCGCAGCTTCTGGGCCTGCCTGACGCGGCGAGGATGGTGCCCAGCGTCGACCTGCTCTCTGGCTTCATCACGTAGTTTTCGAGCTTGGGCGAGACTAATGGCGGGGTATTTGCCCAAGGCGAGGGTTTGCGCCTTGCCGTTGTAGCGATATCGCCAGCGCCAGAGTTTGCCTCCGGCAGGGCTAATTACGATGCTGAGGTTGCCGCTATCCACGATTCTATAAGGAATGGTCTTGGGTTTAGCGTTCTTTATTTGCAGTTCGGTGAGAGGCATGACGGGGGCTCCGAGGATAAATATATACACAAATCTACACCCACCCTTTCTGGCTGGTGTTGAATCTCTCTGGAGCATGTTGGATTAAAACGCAAGTTTTATTGGGGTTTTTCACCCCGATAAAATCATGCTGGATTTCGTTGGATTATATAATGGCGGACAGGGAGGGATTCGAACCCTCGATAGGCTTACACCTATACTAGTTTTCGAGACTAGCGCCTTCAACCACTCGGCCACCTGTCCATATTTATAAATCAACCGCTTACGTTGACATCCTCAGGGCAACACCAGAAAATTCGGTATCCGCGCACACCTGAGGACAGCCGGATATTATCAGCACAATAAGCAAAATCAAGCAGTTTCACCGGCCATTCTCACCCCTCCACCGATAAAACAGCCAAAGCCGCTGGGCTTTTCGCAGGTCTTGCCTCTGCAACACGAACCTATATAGCCCGCCGCCCGTTTTTCAGAACAAGGCATGTGGTATGCGGATTATATTTGTCAGGAGGGCGGAAATGTGGTTTCGAGAAAATCAGCAAAGTCGTTGCAACTGCGAAAGACGGCGATCGGCGCATAGCCATCCGGCGCCGCTCCGGACTCATGAATGAGGATGGCATGACAACCGGCCGCTTGGGCAGCGCCAAGGTCCGGAGCACTGTCTCCAACGATAATTGTCGTCTTTATATGTTCGGCGGACAATCCCAGCCGTTCAAGCGCAAGATAGAGTGGGTCCGGCGCAGGTTTGTTTTTTGCAGCTTCGTCCGCGCCGATGACAACCGGGAAATACGTCCGCAATCCCAGTCGATCGACCTCATCATTCAGCATCTCCGTATTCGCGTTGCTGACTATGCCCATGGCAATTTGCAGGCCTGATAGCTTTTTGATCATGCGTTCCATGCCCGGCATGGGAGAGATACTTTTCTTCCGTGCCTGACCGACGGTCTGTTGGAAAAGACGCAATGCTTCTTCCGCACGCTTTTCGCCATAGAGGTCGCTCATGATCCTGAAGCCGCCGCCGGACGCCATGCGCTGCACGACGTCTTCCCGTGTCAGGGCAGAACGCCCGAAATGCTTGGCAACTTCATTATGCCCGGCGACAAGCCCCGCAATGGTATCGACAAGGGTGCCATCATGGTCGAACAAAACAGTACTTACCGTGACGGTCTCGCCTGGAAATGCCATGGAAACCTGCCTTATAGTCATGTCGGCCATCCTTCCCGAAAGTCATTATACTGTCTGCGCAGGGCGGGATTTGAACCTATGACAGGCTACGTCTGCGCAGTTTCGGTCAGGTCCCCCGCTGAAAGCTGCAAAATAAGAAAATTTAATGGCAGCAGCCCTTCTTGTCGCCGTCTTTGCCGTCACCGCCGCAGCATCCGGTCTTCGCGCCATCCTTGCCGCCGCATGAATGGCCCATTTTGCAACCGCCTGTCTTCAGGACAAGGCTGGCGATCGCGACACCGGCCAGCGCGAAGGCGACAAAGTCGTTGAACATGCCCGCCAGCGCATTCTTGATCGGCAGGTGGTAGAAGATCACGTTCGGCAGATGGCTGAAGCCTGCAACCAGAAGACCGATAACCATCGATTTGAAAACCGGGCATCCGGCCTTCTTGAGAACGGACGTCAGCAACGCTGCGCCGACAAAGCAGAGCAGGAAGAAACGGATGTTTGCCGCATGCGTGTTGCCGAAGGACACATGCATGCCGCCAAAAGAAATACGCTCGTTTGCAAAAGAAAGAAGCTCGTGATGATGCCACGGCAGAAACTTCCACGCCGCCAGATAATAGACGAACATCACGATGCCGCCGACAAGACCGCCCATCAGCAGCTTTGTGCAGCAGCCTTTTTTCTTGCAGCAGCCCTCTTTTTTATCGCCGCCGCCCTGACCGCCGCAGCATCCGTTTTTTTCAGCGGTCACTGCAGTTTTGTTTTCGTCTTCCATGAATAAGTCCTCCCGACTTTAAATGTTTTCTGTCTTGATTCTACACGAAAAATCGGCGGTCATGCAAAATTTCCTCGATATGTAACCTATTGTTTTCAGGCCCCAAACAGAGTACAAATGATTATTTGGAAAATAACGGGGCATAAACCACAACATGACAAATACACCACGCACCTTCGACGCCTCCATCCTGCGCGAATACGACATTCGCGGCACGATCGGCGAAACTTTAAAAGAGATAGATTGCTACAACGTCGGCCGCGCCTTCGGCACGGTGCTGAAACGCAAAGGTTTCAAAACCGTCGTCGTCGGCTATGACGGACGGCAAAGCTCGCCCTCCTTTGCAGGTGAAGTGATCCGCGGCCTCAACGCTTGCGGGCTTGACGTCGAAAACATCGGCCTCGGCCCCACGCCGATGGTCTATTTCGCCATGAAGTCGCGCGGCATCGACGCCGCCGTCGCCGTCACCGGCTCGCACAGCCCCGTCAATTACAACGGCATCAAGATGGCGCTGAAAACCGGACCTTTCTATGGCGCAGCGATTCAGGAACTTGGCGCGCTGGCCGCCAAAGCTGATTATGAAGACGGTCGCGGCAAAACAGTCGAAGCCGATGTGCGCGATGCTTACGTCGACCGCATGCTGGAAGATTACAGCGGCCCGAAAGACCTCACCGTAGCCTGGGACAACGGCAACGGCGCGGCGGGCGAGATCATCCGCAGGCTGACGAAAAAACTGCCCGGCAAGCATATCCTGCTCTACGATGAAATCGACGCCACCTTCCCGCACCATCACCCCGACCCGACCATCGCCAAAAACCTCGTCGACTTGCAAAAAGCGGTGAAAGACAGCCACTGCGATATCGGCCTCGGCTTCGACGGCGATGCGGACCGCGTCGGCGCGGTCGATGAAAACGCGGATATCCTCTGGGCGGACATCATCATGGCGATTTACGCGGCGGAAGTTTTGAAAGAATTTCCGGGCGCGCCGATCATCGCCGACGTGAAATCCAGCCGCGTGCTGTTCGACGAGATCGCCCGCCTCGGCGGCAAGCCCGTGATGTGGAACACCGGCCACTCGCTCATCAAGGCCAAACAGCAGGAACTGAAATCCCCGCTCGCAGGCGAACTTGCGGGGCATATCTGCTTCGCCGACCATTATTATGGATTCGACGATGGCGTTTATTGCGCCGTACGCCTGCTCAATATCCTGAGCCATGCGGGCAAGCCCTTGTCGGCGCTGGTCTCCCACCTGCCGAAAATCCATAACACGCCGGAAGTGCGTTTTCACGTTCCCGCCGCGGTAAAATTCAAAATCGTGCCGGAAATCAAGCAGCGTTTACAAAACGCTAACGAAAACGGTGTTACCGTGAACGATATCGACGGCGTGCGCGTCACGACGCCGGACGGCTGGTGGCTTATCCGCCCGTCCAATACCGAAGACGTGCTCACCGTCCGCGCGGAAGGGTTCACGACAGACGGCCTCGACCGTCTCAAGGACCAGATGATCGCGCAACTGAAATCAAGCGGCATCGCTTCGCCGTTTTAACGGGGGGTATAACCATGTCTGTAGAACTCAGCCCGCGCGTGCTGGAACTGATCGCGTCGCGCATCTGCCACGATCTGGTCAGCCCCGTCGGCGCCATCAGCAACGGCGTCGAGCTGCTGCAGGAAATGGGCGAAGAAGCGGGCGACGAAGCCATCGCCCTCGTCTCTTCAAGCGCGGAGCAGGCCTCGCACCGCCTCAAATGCTTCCGCCTCGCCTACGGCGCCGCGGGCACGGACAAAAACCTCGGCTTTCGCGACATTAAAGACGTTTTTGCGGGCTGGCTCACGTCCGGACATGTGCAATGCGAGTTTGATCCCGCACTCGACACCAAATTCTCCATGCCGCCGCGCGGTTTTTTCAAGTGCGCGCTCAACCTGATGATGTTCGCGGAAGAATGCAACCGCGGCGAAGGAAAAATCTTTATCGCCCCCGCGGATGAAGGCAACGGCATTAAAGTCACCGCCACCGGAAAAAACGTTGCCTTCCGCGAGGGCGCCGAAGCCGCGCTGGAAGGAAAAACGCCCGTCGACGACCTCGATGCCCGCGCGGTACACGCCTATATCACGGGACGTTTCGCGGCACATTTCAGGTTTAACGTAGAGCACAAGTCCCAGCAGGATTTTGGCCGCGTCGAGCTGAAAATTTCCTTTTAAATACAGCAATATGCCAGATTAATTTGTTAGGCAAATTCCCCGCCGGATTTCCCGCCAGATACTAATAAAACCTTAATCAGTTCAGTGCATCATAGTGCTAGCACGAAGACGGTTTTTTAGTTTGCGGGGGTGACGGAAAATGGATGATCTGATTCAGGAATTTTTGGCGGAAACGACAGAGAGCCTCAACGCGCTCGACAACGACATCGTCAAGCTCGAACAAAATCCTGACGACAAAGATCTCATCGGCCGCATTTTCCGGCTGGTCCATACGATCAAGGGCACTTGCGGCTTTCTCGGGCTGCCGCGCCTCGAAGCCGTCGCCCACCACTCCGAAAACATCATGGGCCGTTATCGCGACGGTTCGCTGCAGGTGACGGTAGATTCCATCTCTCTCATCCTTGAGGCTTTCGACTGCATCAAAGGGATCGTCGCGGGCATCGCCGAAACGGAAAAAGAACCGGAAGGCGACGACAGCGACCTGATCGCGCGCCTTGATGCCGTGTTCGAAGGCAAGGACGCGCCCGCCAAAACCGCGCCACAAGCCGAAAAAAAGAAAAAAGGCAACAAAGAGGAAAAAACCGAATTCGTGCCCACGCCCGACCAGTTGTTCGAACCGGTCAGGGCCGAGAATTATTCGGCTGAACCGGCCGATGCCGCACCCGCGGAGCCCGCTCCCGCGCCACAAGCGAAAGCCGCCAAGCCGGCCACGGCATCCCAGCCCGCGACGGCGGCTGCCGCACCAGCAACGCCTGCCGGAGAAAAGAGCCTGCGCGTCAGCGTCGACGTGCTGGAAAATCTGATGACGATGGTGAGCGAGCTTGTCCTGACCCGCAACCAGCTCCTGCAAATCCTGCGCACGCAGAACGACAGCCCTTTCACGCCGCCGCTGCAACGTTTAAGCCATGTCGTGTCCGATTTGCAGGAAGGCGTCATGCAAACGCGCATGCAGCCCATCGGCAACGCCTGGAGCAAGCTGACGCGCATCATCCGCGACATCTCCGTCGAGCTCGGCAAAAAAATCAATCTCGACATGCGCGGCAGCGAAACGGAGCTTGACAGGCAAGTGCTCGAACTGATCAAGGACCCGCTGACGCACATGGTGCGCAACTCCGGCGACCACGGCATCGAAACGCCGGAAGAACGCCTCGCCGCAGGCAAACCGGAGGAAGGCACTATTCTGCTCAACGCCTTTCACGAAGGCGGACACATCGTCATCGAGATCTCGGACGACGGGCGCGGGCTCAGCTCGGAGCGCATCCGCAAAAAAGCGATCGAGAAAGGCGTCGCTACCGAAGAGCAGATCAAGAACATGACCGAACAGCAGATCCAGCAGTTCATCTTCGCGCCCGGCTTCTCGACCGCGGAAAAAGTCACTGCGGTTTCCGGCCGCGGCGTCGGCATGGACGTCGTGCGCACGAACATCGAGAAAATCGGCGGCACGATCGAGATGAAATCCATCGCAGGCAAGGGCACGACCTTCACCATCAAGATTCCGCTCACATTGGCCATCGTCTCGGCGCTGATCGTCGAGTCCAGCGGCGAGCGCTTCGCCATCCCGCAAATCAGCGTGCAGGAGCTCGTGCGCCTCTCCGCCAACGGCGAGAACAAGCTGGAGAAGATCCACGGCACGCCCGTCATGCGGCTGCGCGACCGGCTGCTGCCGCTGGTCTCGCTCACCAAAATCCTCAAACTGGAAGAAACGGAAGATGACCGCGCCAACAAGCAGGTGATCGTCGTCGAGGCCGGCGCGCAAACCTTCGGCATCATCGTCGACCGCGTTTTCGACACGGAGGAGATCGTCGTCAAACCGGTCTCGCCGATCCTCAAGAACATCCGGCTCTTTTCCGGCAATACCATTCTCGGCGACGGCAGCGTCATCATGATCCTCGACCCGAACGGCATCGCCAACGCCGTCGGCAAGATTGCCGACTCCCCCGACAGGGAAAACGGCAGAACGGCGGAAGCCGCGCGCGCCATTGCCGACAACGAGCGCAAAACGTCGCTGCTCATCTTCAAGGCGGGTTCCGGCGCGCCGCGCGCCGTGCCGCTGGCTCTCGTCTCGCGGCTTGAGGATTTCGAAGTCGACAAGATAGAGGTCTCGGGTCTGAAGAAGGTGATCCAGTACCGCGGCGCGCTGATGCCGCTCATCCCCTTCAGCGACCAGATGACCCTCAAGGACAAAGGCAACCAGCCCGTTCTGGTCTTCTCTGACCGTGACCGGTCTATGGGTCTCATGGTCGACAGCGTCGTGGACATCGTCGAGGAACGCATCAATGTCCAGATCACGGCGGAGAACAACTTCGGCATGCTCGGCAGCGCCATCATCCACGGTCAGGCCATGGACGTGATCGACGTCGGGCATTTCCTCTCCATCGCCCACAACGATTGGTTCGGCGTCAAATCCGATGGCCAGTTCCAGAAGCAGGAAAAGACGCTGAAGATCCTGCTGGTGGACGACAGCCCGTTCTTCCGCAACATGCTTTCGCCGATGCTCAGCGTCGCCGGCTATAACGTCGTCAGCGCGCAAAGCGGCGACGAAGCCATGGGCCTCTGCCGCGCAGGCGAGCAGTTCGATCTCATCATCAGCGACATCGAGATGCCCGGCATGAACGGCTACGAATTCGCGCAAAAAATAAAAGCCCATGACAGCAAATGGAAGAATATTCCGCTCTTTGCCTTGTCCTCGCACGCCACGGCGCAGGATTTCGACCGCGGCAAAGCTGCGGGGTTCAATAATTATATCGCCAAATTCGACCGCGAAGCCCTGCTCCGCTCGATCGCCAGTTTAGGAGAAGCCGCATGACGAAAACAGACAAGGACAACATCGCCGATGGCGGAAGCAAGGAATTTCTGACCGCTACCGTCGCGGGACAAATATTCGGCATCCCCGTTTTGCAGGTGCAGGACGTTCTCAGCGAGCAAAAAGTCACCCGCGTGCCGCT
Source organism: Pseudomonadota bacterium (assembly GCA_021805245.1). Lineage (GTDB taxonomy): Bacteria > Pseudomonadota > Alphaproteobacteria > Micavibrionales > UBA2020 > PALSA-926. The sequence continues at coordinate 52,282 of JAJZFS010000059.1, forward strand.
GGCGCCGAAAGAAATCGCCGGATCGCTCAATCTGCGCGGACGCGTCGTGACGGCAATCAACTTGCGCCACAAGCTCGGCATGCCCGAAAAACCGGCGGAGATGAAGACCATGTATATCGTCGTCGAACACAAGGGTGAACTTTACAGCCTGATCGTCGACAGCGTTGGCGAAGTGCTGTCCCTGCCCGACACCGACTTTGAAAAAACGCCCGTCACGCTTGAAGCCTCATGGCGCGCGCTGGCCATCGGCATCTACCGCCTCAAGGACGAATTGCTTGTCATACTCGACGTCCCCGGCATGCTGGAAGCTCTGTTCATGAAAGACGACGCCGCTTAAACTGACGCAAAAAAGGGTTTCTGACATGAAGACCTGCCTGATTGTCGACGATAGCCGTGTTGTCCGGAAAGTCGCTCAGAAAATATTCGAGGACCTCGGCTTCACCTGCAGCGAGGCCGAAGACGGGCAGAAAGCGGTCGAAGCCTGCGCAACAGGCATGCCCGACGTTATCCTGCTCGACTGGAACATGCCGGTGATGAGCGGCATCGAGTTTCTGGAGGTCTTGCGCAAAACCGCAGGCGGCGAAGCGCCGAAGGTCGTTTTCTGCACCACCGAAAACGATTTCTCCTTCATTCAAAGGGCGCTTGACGCCGGCGCGAACGAATACATCATGAAGCCCTTCGATAAAGAAATCGTCCAAAGTAAATTGCTGCAAATCGGCGCGATCTGAAGGGGCGCAGGCATGACACTGACGACCGATATCATGCCTTCCGCCGTAAACCCCATCAGGGTCATGGTCGTGGACGATTCCGCCGTCATTCGCGGCTTCCTTACGCGCTTTATCGAGAGCAGCCCTGACATCAAAGTCATCTCCTCGGTGGCCAACGGCCAGATGGCCGTCAGCAGCATGATGCCGGACAAGTTCGATGTCGTCCTTCTCGACATCGAAATGCCCGTGATGGACGGCATCACCGCCCTGCCCTTGATCCTCAAGGCAGACCCGAACGTGCAGATCATCATCGCCTCGACGCTCACCAAGGCCAACGCCGCCATCACGCTCAAGGCCTTCGAAGCCGGCGCGGCGGAATGCCTTGCCAAACCGACGTCGCAGGAACTGGCCGGATCGAACAACTTTCGCGACAACCTCGTCGAGAAAGTCAGGTCGCTCGGCATACTGGCCAGAAAGAAACGGGGCGGAACAAACAAGCAGCCTCCCTTAGCGCCCGCCGCCGCAGCGCAAAAAACACCCCCCAGTCCCGCGCCGTCGCCCAAAAAATTCGCGCTGCGCCCTGAAATCATCAAGGCGGCGCCGGATGTCATCGCCATCGGCAGCTCGACCGGCGGCCCGCAGGCCCTGCTGCAATTTTTCACGGATTTCAAAGGCCCCGTCAAACAACCCGTTTTCGTCACCCAGCATATGCCGCCAACGTTTACGACCATTCTCTCCGAACATATCTCCAAGCAGTCGGGGCTCGACTGCCGCGAAGCGCAGGATGGCGAACCCGTCACCGGCGGCCGCATCTATCTTGCGCCGGGCAACTTTCACATGACCGTCCGGCAACAGGGCGGACAGAAAATCATCTCGCTCAATCAGGACGCGCAGGAGATATGTTCGGAGAGAATGG